>CAKZLM010000154.1 GCA_937126915.1 uncultured Alphaproteobacteria bacterium | reverse complement strand
GCGGTCGGTCAGCGCATGCCACGAGGTCATCACGCGGCAACCGAGGCCCGCCGCCGCGGCCAATGGTTTTTCCATCACAGGCGCTGTATCGACAAACACTTTTAGCTCACCGCCAAATTCTTGCACCATCCAGCGTGCCAATTGCTTCAAGCGTTTTTTAACCACGTCATGATAGTCACGGCCCCGCGCATAAACCGATATATTGCCTTTTTCAGGTGTTTTTAGAACGGCCAACGGGTCACCCTCTGGGCCATAATTCATCGCCACCATTAAAATGCTTTTAACATCAGGCCACAGGGTTTTAGGATCGGTGCGACGATCCACTTTTTCCGCCATCCAATCCATATCACCATAGCGTTTTTCTGCCAAAAACCTGTGATAGTGTTCACTGGCATCACCAAGGGCATTGGGGTGGGTAAAGCCTGCTTGGTCAAAACCCAAGGCCAAGGCTTTTTCAATGATCTGTTGCTTGATCATGCTTTAAAAATCCAGCTGGCTGTAATGGCGCGGCGGGGTTAGGCCTGAAATGCGCTCTTCCAAAAGCGGCTTAAAGCTAAGCCGTGATTTAACCCGAATATACCATTCTCTGGCAGCGTCATGACCATCCCAGTCAACATCCCCTAAATAATCCAGCACCGAAAAATAACTGGCGGCAAAAATATCTGCCATGCTGAAGCGGTCCCCTGCCAGATAATTGTGTCGTTCGGTTAAGTAATCAAGATAATCAAGGTGGGTGCGCATATTATAAAGGGCGGCACGAATGGCGTCCGACGATGGCTGGCCCATTTTCAAAAACCGCTTCATAATTTTTTCAGACATAAGATGATGCGCCACCTCAGTCATAAATTTACCATCAAACCAGCCCATTAAGCGTCTTATTTCAGCACGCTCGTGTGGGGTTTGACCCAACAGGGGTGGCTCAGGATACTGCTCTTCCAAAAATTCAACCACCGCGCGGGTGTTGCTTAAAATGGCACCGTCTTTTTCGATAAGCAAAGGCACATCACCCGCAGGATTCATTTGCAAAAACTTATCACGGCGTTGCCATGGCATTTCGACCTTTAATTCGAAATCCACGCGTTTTTCTGCCAAAACAACACGGGCAATGCGGCATCCAGGGTCCAACCATATGTGATACAATCGTCTCATAGGCCCTGACCTTATCTGAGAAACATCTTTTTCGCCAAGCGAAAAGAATGCTTTTATTAAAGATTTTTTTTCATCATCAATCTCTCTTTACTAAAGAGGCAAATTTTCGCTTCCCAAGTCAGCATCCCCCTTGTTATAACAAAGGCATAAACAAAAAAAACAAGGGCTGTTATCAGCAGGGGTTGTTATGGATTTTTTTCAGGTTTTCATTCTAAGCATCATTCAAGGGATCACGGAATTTTTGCCAATCTCTTCATCAGGGCATTTGATTCTCTTACCAGAATTAACCGATTGGCCAGACCAAGGCCTGTTGATGGATGTGTCGGTACATGTGGGAACCCTGCTAGCAGTATTGCTTTATTTTTGGCGCGATACCAAGGGTCTTTTCTTAGGATTTTTTGCTACACTTGGCATTCGTCCAGCCAAAATGGCGGTGCGCGGCACGCTTTATGATCGTCTGTTTATGGTGATTGTGATTGCCACCTTACCTGTGGTGGGCTTTGGTTATCTCATCAAAACCATGGATTGGAATGACCCAATGCGCAATGCCACCGTTATTGGCGTCACCAGCATTGTGTTTGGCCTGTTGCTCTATGTGGTTGACCAAAAATGTGAACGCCGCCGTGGTGTTGAAAATGTTGGCATTAAAGAGGGCTTGTTCATGGGACTAGCGCAAGCCATTGCCCTGATCCCCGGCACCAGCCGATCGGGCATCACCATGACAGCCGGGCGTTATTTAGGCATGCGCCGTGAAGATGCCGCGCGTTTTTCCATGTTGATGGCCATCCCCACCATTTTGGCGGCGGGCACCTTGCTGATCAAAGACGCGCTAGAAGCGGGCTATAATGACACCATCGGCGATGCTCTCATCGGTGGCACCACATCCTTCGTTGTGGCCATAGCAACCATCCATTTCTTGATGCAATGGCTAAAACAAGCCAGCATGACCATATTTGTAGTATACCGCGTGCTACTAGGCGCAGGGCTACTTTACTGGGTATATGGATGATCAACAGTAAAACTTGTCTATAGTCACTTACAACTCATAAGTGAGGTGCCCCTAGTTTGTTAGACACCTTGTCGTTCCAATTTAGTTTGTTGTTCAAAATCTATTGGTGACAACAATCCATTGTTACCATGCTTTCTTTTAGGATTGTAGAACATTTCGATATAATCGAAGATGTCATCCCTAGCGTCCTTGCAGGTTGCGTAGGTTTTGCGCCTGATACGTTCCCGTTTCAGCAACAGCGTTATCATGACAGTTGCCACGACGGCTCATGCTGGCTTCCAAATTGTGATCATCAAGGAACTTCTGCCACTCATATCCTGTAAACTGGCTACCTTGATCAGAATGAATGATGACTTTCTGGTTGAGCTTGCGGCGCCAGACAGCCATCAACAAAGCACTGAGCACAAGATCCATCTGCATGCGAGTTTGCATTGACCAGCCCACCACGCGGCGAGAGTAAAGGTCAATGACCACAGCTAAATACAGCCACCCTTCATGGGTGCGACTATAGGTTATGTCTGTCACCCATGCATGATTAGGCATAGCAACCTCAAAGTCCTGCTATAGTCGATTATCATCAACAAGGGCAGGCTTGCCACCGTAAAAACCAGGTTTACGCTTGTAACCAATCTGCGCTTTAATGCCTGCAAGACTAGCAAGCCGCGCCACACGGTTAGGACTACAAACCGCACCAAGGGAACGCAGGTCATCATGAAGCTTGCGGTAGCCATAAACACAGCTACTCTCTAGCCAAGCCTGTTTGAGTAAAGCCATCAGCCGATTGTCTTCTGTGGCTCGTCTGCTCATTGGGTTTTTAAGCCATGCATAAAAACCACTTTGATGCACTTTAAGCACTCTGCACATACTGCGGACACGAAATACAGTTTGATGCGCCTTGATGAAGGCGTACTTCACTGCGCATTCTTTGCGAAGTACGCCGTTGCCCTTTTTAGGATGTCGCGTTCCTCAGTCACACGCAGCAGTTCGGCCTTTAACCGCCTGATCTCAGCACTATCTGCTCCGCTTTGCTTGCGTTCCTTGTCTGGCTTAGAAAACTGCTTCTTCCAGTCGTATAAAGACTTGGTGCAGACACCTAATCGCTCAGCCACTTCTTTGACGCTGTAGCCTCTGTCTGTGATCTGCGCAACGGCATCGCGCTTGAACTCTTCTGTATTTCTTATTCCTGATGACATAATCACAAACTCCTTAGTTCCATTTTATAACGAACAAGGTGTCTACAAATTTAGGGGCATCTCAGTCAAACCAACCTATTAAACCATAGACTATTTACCCTCAACAACTACTTCCTTAACTTTTTCAGGTTTTCTTCTGCCATAATGTAATGTTGCCAATAATGTTGACCATAGAAGCCCAACATAAGGATTGGTCATGTTAAGTTGGATAAGCGTGCCAATTAATAAAACAGTAATGATAGTCTGGCTTAACGCGCGGTCTTGATCCCGCCCATAAGAGAAAATATCCGCAACGGTTTTTAAATATAAGAAGAAGCCTAATCCAAATAAACTATATATTTCAAGCAACTCATTGTGCGTCGTACCATAATCAAGAGATAATCGATAACTATTGAAAAGAGGCAGTATTAAATCTGGAATGGTTAAAGTGCTAAAAAAACCATACCAATGCCCAAAACGAATTTCTAACGATGAATCTCCAGGGAAATAATCATAATAAAAAACACCTATAATGACAGTGATTAGGGAAAATATAACAACAAAAAAATAAATTAAACTTTTTGTTCTTAACGGAACAAGAGTCAAAAACATTAAAAAAACCGGAGCAAGAATAATAACACCTTGATACAATCGTGAATGGGCACTCATTGTCACGAGAACACATATAAGAACGGTTAAAATTCTAAAAATCGTAATTTTCTTTGAAGCAATAGAGTCAGAAATAACGAGTATCAGCCCTAAAGTATAAATGAAAGGAAAATAGTCATAGAAATTATAAATGGCTATATCTTCAAATAAAAATAAATCAGTTGCTAAACTATTATGAAAGATCAGATCGGTCAGAAACTTTAACCAAATGATCGTCCATATTATTTTTTTAAGCATCTCAAAAAAGTCAATATCAGGACGGCTTTTCAGAAGTTTATTCTTAACGATATAATAATTACAAATTGGCACTGCCATACCAAGAAAAACAGGTAAGCTTCTCATAATAACTGGGGTGGTAACAGACAAAATAAAATAAAATAAAAAAACAAAAAGCGCAATAAAATGCCAAACATCCAGCTTTAATTTTGGAAGAAGATATAAAAACATAAGACTAACAAATATTAGCCCTACAGGAAAGGAAGGCGTACTGGCTTCATAAAAATTCAATGGAGTGGCATCATAAACCAAACCTTCACCAAACGCGAACCCGACAAATATAGGCACGACAAGAAAAGCAAAAAAAACATACTCTTTTAAATATTCGAGTACCTTAATTAGGGTCATGATGAATTAATCCTGACTTCAGCGCTTAATTAGATTACCGGCTAAGCTCATGGTTCCGTGAAACATGCTTATAAAGGGCCACAAATATCCCTAAAAATCCGCCTAAAATGCAGCCAATAACTATTAATAGCAAATGCTTAGATTTATTTGGCTTAACTGGTTTTATCGCAGGGTCTATAATTTCAAATGCAAAGCCATCATTGTATTGAGTCATTAAAAGGGCGTACATTTGATTTTGAAATAATTCGCTGGTGGCATTTTTAATAGCAGGAATACGCAATGTACCAACTTGACCCTCAAGATAACTGAGTCTTTTATTAATAACGTCAATTCTCTTATTCATTAAATAATCATTTAGTTCATTACTAATACTGACAAGCCAATCATAAGCCATGTCCTTATCATAATATTGCATACTAAATGAAAGAAGGTTCTTTTGATCATCGTATGTCACATTATAGTATTCATCCATAAAGGTTTTATACAAAGCAAAAGAACTGGGGGCTTTATTAGCCACCCACTGCTGACTATCAGCATCATAGAGATCAGCATCAAATTCTAACTCACCGGTCGCTTCGTCTAAGCCAGTAACAGCAAAAACCTTGGCTTCGAGATTGTTTTTCTTAATGAAGTCCAAAACAAATTTTCTCGATGTGGCGTAAATCACCAATTCATCACCATATTGAATTTCTTTATTCAACAACCCTCCTGCCAATGCACTCAACCCACCACTAGATTGATTAGGCCCTGTGTCGGTGTTTTCTACTGGTTTCGCCAAGAGATCTGCAACATAATATTCTGGAAGCACTAGAGTGAAAGCAAAAGCAAGCACCGTGCATACAATAGTAATAGCGGTTACAAGCTTTTTCTGAAGCCAACAAATTCTTAATAAGTCACCAATGCCAATTTCAGAATTTACGGCAGAAACTGGTTTATTTTCTTGCATGGTCATTTAATATCACCCCTAATTTGCAAAAATTTGCTACACTTCATTTCAGTAAACTAATAGAAAAATTTTAAACATTAATTCAACATCAACTTAAAACTATTACAGTTCCTAAGGAAAGGCTTTAACTTAGCTTTCATTTGTAACACGTATATCTCAGGCAGCTTTCTCACACAATAAATTAGACAACAATCTAACTTATCATAACAAAACACCTACATGATTACTGACCTGCAACCGCGATAGTGCATGAAAAGTTGGTATAATGCAGATGTCCTTAATAAGCAATATGATCTATCCAATAATTTAGAGGGGAAATGCATTTTATTATTTAGTATTCACTATATTGTACACCGTTATAAATAGATTGCTTAAAATTATTCCTCATTGACATTAAGATGGTCTATATCCTCAAGCAATAAGCACTATCCAAGTAATTCTAATAGTGGTTATTTACAAACGCTATACAAAACATTTGCTTAAAAACCCATCAATTCATGAAAGACACAATCGGTCAAAATTCAAAATAGAGGAAAATTGACTTGAACCTCAAAGTTCTGTCCGCAATAAGTGGAATTCTTTCTTTGATTAATGATGGACTTAGAACACAAAATAAATTATGAGTGCATAAAATTTAATGTTAGAGATTCTTTAGATAAATGAAAAAAGTTTTACAAGTATTTGGCACACGTCCTGAAGCTATTAAAATGGCACCATTGGTGAAAGCTTTAGACGCTGCAGATGGCATTGAAAATATCGTTTGCGTTACTGCGCAGCATCGCGACATGCTGGACCAAGTTCTCGACTTTTTCCAGATAACGCCTCAGTATGATTTAGACATTATGAAACCCGGGCAAAGCTTAGCCGATGTCACCAGTGCAATTTTAACCAAATTAACACCCATTTTAGAATCTGAACAACCAGATGTGGTTTTGGTTCACGGCGATACAAACACAACCATGTCAACATCCCTTGCATGTTTTTATCAAAAAATCGCTGTTGGACACGTAGAAGCAGGATTGCGTACTGGCAACATTATGTCGCCATGGCCAGAAGAAGCCAATCGCAAATTAACTGGCACGCTAGCGACACACCATTTTGCCCCGACAGAAACCTCTGCTGATAACCTTCGGCTTGAACAAGTGCCAGAAAAAAATATTCACATTACTGGTAATACCGTTATCGACGGCCTGTTTCTCGCTCGTGATATGATCAAGAATGACAAAACGCGTTTAGTGGCCTTAGAAAAGCAATTCAGCTTTTTAAATTCTGATAAAAAACTCATTCTTGTCACAGGTCATCGCCGTGAAAACTTTGGCGGGGGTTTTGACAATATTTGCGCTGCTTTGGCAGAGTTGGCGGATCGTGATGATTGCGAAATTCTTTATCCTGTGCATTTAAACCCCAATGTTAAAGGCCCTGTGCACGATTATCTTGGCAACAAAAAGAATGTTCATTTGATTGCCCCTCAAGATTATCCAACGTTTGTTTATCTTATGGACCGAAGCTATCTCATTTTAACCGATAGTGGTGGTATTCAAGAAGAAGCACCATCTCTTGGCAAACCTGTACTGGTGATGCGTGATACAACTGAGCGACCGGAGGCAGTGGTTGCTGGCACGGTAAAATTAGTTGGAACCGATAAAGAAAAATTGATTTCTGAAGCAAATACGTTATTAGAAGACCCTGAAGCCTATGAAGCCATGAGCAAAGCGCACAATCCTTATGGCGACGGTACGGCATCAGAAAAAATAAAAGAGGTTCTTCTGAATGTATAAATTTGAAAAAATTTGTGTCGTTGGTTTGGGCTATATTGGCTTACCTACTGCCGCAGTTTTTGCCGATCACGGTGTGAGGGTTGTTGGCGTTGATGTCAGTCAAAAAGCGGTTGATACCATTAACACAGGTAAAGCCCACATTGTTGAGCCTGATCTTGATGCTTTGTTGAAGCGTGTTGTAGAAAGCGGTTTTTTAAAAGCGCAAACAAAAGCTGAAAATGCTGATGCCTACATCATTGCCGTTCCGACACCGTTTAAAGGTGATCATGAGCCAGATTTAAAATATATCGAAGCAGCAACACGTGCCCTTGCACCCACGGTTAAAGAAGGTGATTTGTTGATTCTCGAATCAACTGTTCCACCTGGGGCGACGGAGCAAATGGTGGGGTGGTTAGAAGAAGAGCGCCCTGACCTAAAATCGGCTGGTGGTGCTGGTACGGCTTTTTATGCAGCACACTGTCCTGAACGTGTTCTTCCTGGTCGTGTTTTAATCGAGCTTATCGAAAATGATCGCTTAATTGGTGGCATTACCGATGAATGTTCTGCAAGAGCACAAGCGCTTTATAAGACTTTCGTCAAATCAGAGTGTGTGATTACCAATGCGCGCACCGCTGAATTAGCAAAACTGACAGAAAACAGTTTTCGCGATGTCAATATTGCCTTTGCCAATGAATTGTCCATCATTGCCGATAAATTAGACATTAATGTCTGGGAACTAATCGCCCTTGCCAATCGCCATCCGCGCGTGAACATCTTGCAGCCTGGCGCTGGTGTTGGCGGCCATTGCATTGCTGTTGATCCATGGTTTATTGTTGATGCGGTGCCAAATGAGGCTCGTCTTATTCGCACCGCACGCGAAGTGAATGATGGAAAGCCGCAATGGGTGATTGGCAAAGTAAAACAAGCGATTGCAGAAACGGGCAAAGACAAGCCAACCGTCGCCTGTTTAGGCTTGGCTTTTAAACCTGACATTGACGACCTTCGCGAAAGCCCTGCCTTGGATATTACCAAAGAGCTAAACGGGATGAGCATTGCTAATATTTTAGCCGTTGAACCTAATATCCATGACACGGAGGTTGGTGGATTAGAACTAACCACTTTATCAACGGCACTGGATCAATCAGACATCATTGTGTTGCTAGTTGATCACAAAGAATTTAAAGAAATTTCACTGGGCCAAATTGCAAATAAGGCCCTCATTGATACTCGCGGGATTTTCGAAAAGTAATACGGCCAAATACAGGGCATAAAAATAAGGACATTACCATGACCCCTAACATTCCATTTATTGATCTGCTTGCACAGCGCAAAAGACTTGGCAATAAAATTGATAAATCCGTTATGGACGTTATCAACAGTGGTCAATTTATTATGGGCCCAGCCCTCTTCGAAATGGAAGAAAAATTAGCTAAATTTGCTGGTACAAAATACGCTATTTCTTGTGGCAGCGGAACGGATGCTCTTATGATGCCATTAATGGCATGGGGAATTGGGCCAGGTGATGCCGTTTTTGTTCCTTCTTTTACCTTTATTGCGACTGCTGAAGTCGTGTCACTTGTCGGCGCGACCCCCGTGTTTTGTGATGTAAAAGCTGACACCTATAATATGGACCCCGAAAGCCTTAAGTTAGGGATTGAAAAAGCTAAAAGTGAAGGCCTAACCCCCAAAGCCATCATTCCCGTCGATTTATTCGGCCTTCCAGCAGATTATGATGCTCTCAATGCAATTGCAGAAGAGCAAAATTTAATTATTCTTGAAGATACAGCACAAGGATTTGGCGGCGCGTACAAAGGTAAACGTTCAGGTAGCTTTGGTAAAGCAGCAGCTACAAGCTTTTTCCCAGCAAAACCGTTGGGTTGTTATGGGGATGGCGGCGCAATTTTCACAGACTGTGAAGAGCTAACAGAAAAGCTAAAATCCATTCGTGTTCACGGCTTTGGTGAAGAGCGTTATCATCATGTTCGCATTGGCTTAAATGGCCGTATGGATACAGTACAAGCTGCAATCATTCTACACAAACTTGACATTTTCGAAGACGAATTGGCCGCACGTGATAAAATTGCCACCAAATATACGGATGCCTTTAAGGACCTTATGGTAACACCACATGTTCCTGAGGATCATTTTTCGTGTTGGGCACAATACACAGTTCGTTTAAATAGCATGGAGCGCCAAACATTTGCCGACGCCTTAAAAGAAAAGGGCGTTCCAACTGCGGTTTATTATCCTATTCCTCTTCATCAACAGCCTGGCTATGAACATTATCCAGTTGCAAGTACCAGCTTGCCTGTTACCGAGGAAATTTGTAAAAATGTTATAAGCCTTCCTATGCATCCGTATCTTGAAGCAGAAACACAAGATTACATCATCAAATCGGTCCTAGAGGTTTTGGGAGCATAATGACAATGAGCAACACTTATATTGACCAAACCGCAACTGTTCATCCAAGTGCAAATATTGGGGAAGGTGCAAAAATTTGGAATTGGACCAAGGTTCGTGAAAATACCGTTATTGGAGCTGAGACTATCATTGGTCAATGTTGTTATGTTGACCTTGATGTGACAATTGGTGCCCGTTGTAAAGTTCAAAACGGGGTGTCACTATATAAAGGCCTTACAGTTGGGGATGATGTCTTTATCGGCCCTAATGCAACCTTGACCAATGACCTGACCCCACGCGCCCACAATCTAGACTGGACAATTACGGAAACCAACATATTAGATGGTGCCAGTATTGGTGCCAACGCAACGATTGTATGTGGCGTAACGCTTGGTAAGCATTGCATGGTTGCTGCAGGTGCTGTGGTAACTAAAGATGTGCCTGACAATGCCCTGGTGATGGGCGCTCCCGCACGAGTGGTGGGTTATGTCAATGAAGATGGCACCAAGAGAACATAACGCAAAAGTGAAAGTTAAGAAAGAGAGACCATGTCTGATAGAAGAATCAAAGTAGCGGTTATTGGCGCTGGATCGATGGGTCAAAACCATATCCGTATTTTTAGCCAAATGAAGCATGTTGATCTGATAGGTATATATGACCTCAACAAAGAAGGTTCCGAGAAAATTGCTTCGAACTATAATTGCAAAAGATACGCCGATTTATCAGAAGTTACCAGCGAAGTTGACGCCGTGAGTATTTGTACACCATCCGTTACACACCATGATGTCTCAAAATATTTTATTGAAAATGGCATACACTGCTTGATTGAAAAGCCATTAGCGACAAATGAAGCAGATGCTGAAGATTTAATTGCTTTAGGCAAAAAACATGATGTAAAAATACTTGTTGGGCATGTTGAGCAATTTAACCCAGCCGTTATGCAAGTGAAAAAAATTCTTGAAAGTGGCGAGTTCAAGATCAATCACATCACGGCAAGCCGTGTTGGTATGGGTGGTGCCAGAATTACAGATGTTGGTGTTGTTGACGATATTATGATTCATGACTTGGATGTTGTGCTTTCCTTAGTAAAGGAAACACCATCTCATGTTTCTGCCCAAGCTGTGATTGGCCCAAATAGTGAAGACCTGTGTACGGCTCTATTGAAATTCCCATCAGGGGTCGTTGCAAATTTAACAGCGAGCAGAATTACTCATAAACGCAATCGGATACTTGAGGTTGATACCGACAAAGGTGTAATTGTGTTGAATTATTTCACACAAGAAGTTGAATTCCACCATCATTCTCAAAACACTATGGAGCAAGACCCTCTTTCCATGCTTGGAACAGCGGTTCTTGACACAAGAGTGGAAAAGGTTTTGGTTAGACGATCCGAGCCATTAACTACAGAGTTGAGCCACTTCATTTCTATGATTGTCAATGGTGATAGTGCCATTGTTTCTGCAGAACAGGCATTGAAGGCTTTATCAACCGCTTGGAAAATAAAAAGCAGCATTTAAGATTAAATAACTTTAAGAAAGTGTATTCAAATGGACATTAAAGGCAAAAAATTTACCGTTGTTGGTGGTGCAGGTTTAATTGGCTCACACACAGTGGAAGAATTATTGAAAGAAGATGTAGCGGAAGTAACTGTTTTTGATAACTTCACAAGAGGAAGTGAAGAAAACTTAGAAAACGTCATCAATGACCCAAGATTAAAAATTTATTCTTTGGGCGCAAATATCATGCACCCAGATCATTTAGATGCAGCTTTCAAAGGTGTTGACGGTGTATTCCATTTTGCGGCACTTTGGCTTTTACAGTGTTATGAGTTCCCACGCTCAGCTTTTGATGTAAATATGGCGGGTACATTTAACATTCTTGAAGCAATCATCAATAATGGCGTTAAAAAGTTGGTGTTCTCATCATCTGCCTCGGTATATGGTGATGCAATTCGTGAACCTATGGATGAAGACCACCCATACAATAACCAAAACTTCTATGGCGCCACCAAAATTGCTGGTGAACATATGTGCCGCTCACTTTACAAGCGCCACCAAAACTCCGAAAAGCATTTTGATTTTGTTGGCCTTAGGTACTTCAATGTTTACGGTCCAAGACAAGATTATCACGGTGCCTATATTGCTGTAATAATGAAGATTCTTGATCAACTTGAAAAAGGCATTTCTCCTACAATTTATGGCGATGGTAGCCAAGCATATGACTTCATCTATGTGGGAGATTGTGCCAAGGCAAACATTGCAGCAATGAAATCTGAGGCAACAGATGAGTTTTTCAATGTTTGTACTGGGCAACAAACTAGTATTCTTGAACTGGCCAAAAAGCTTTTAGACATGACTGGATCAGATCTAGAATTAAGCTTCCAGGAAGCTGACCAAATGTTTGTTAAAAATCGCATTGGCTGCCCTCAAAAGGCTAAAGAAATGATGTCTTTTGAAGCATCAATGAAATTGGATGAAGGCCTTAAAAAATTAATTGAATGGCGTAATTCGCATAAAGAGGCCGTAGATCGCCGTCGTAATTCTGCTAAAGGATAATTAAATGCGCAAAATTCAAATTGCTGAGCCTACATTGGGTGAAGAAGAGTGGTTGGCTGTAAAAGAGCCAATTGAGAGCGGATGGCTTACTCAAGGTCCGAAAGTGCAAGCATTTGAGAAAGAATTCTCAGCTGAACACAATATATCGCATGCTTTAGCAACGACTAGCTGTACAACAGCTCTTCATCTTGCTCTTGCCGGCATGGGAGTGGGCCCAGGTGATGAAGTCATCGTTCCTGCTTTCACTTGGATTGCAACGGCAAACGCCGTTGTTTATTGCGGTGCAAAACCTGTTTTCTGTGACATCGACTTGGCCACTTTCAACATGTGCCCCAATGACTTGAAATCTAAGATTACAGATAAAACAAAGGTTATTATTCCTGTTCATCTGTTTGGCTTATTCGCTGATATGGATGCGATTAAAGAAATTGCTGGCGACATTCTCATACTAGAAGATGCGGCTTGTGCTGCTGGTGCTAGTTACAACGGCAAATATGCTGGCGAAATTGGGAATGCTGCAGCTTTTTCATTCCACCCTCGTAAATCAATTACGACCGGTGAAGGCGGTATGGTTACAACCAACGACTCCGCACTTTATGAAACCATGAGCATTTTGAGAAATCACGGTGCTTCTGTATCGGCTGAGGTTAGACATGTGGGTGCTAAGCCTTATCTTTTACCTGAATTTAATCATCTAGGCTTTAATCATCGTATGTCTGATGTGCAAGCTGCAATCGGCTTGGTACAGATCAAAAAAATGCGCGGTTTCATTGAAGAGCGTAACAAATGGGCTGCCTATTATAAAGACAAGCTTTCTTCAATCGATTGGCTAAACACACCTCATACTCCTGACGGTTGTTTGCATGCCTATCAAGCATTTGTCTGTTACGTTGATGAAAGTAAATCACCGATGCCACGCAACCAAATTATGGAATATTTGCAAGAGAACGGTATTTATACCCGCCCTGGCACCCACGCGGTTCACATGCTTGGTTATTATAAAGAAAACTATGGCATGAAACCAGAAGATTGCCCGAATGCGCGTGATGCGGACCAGTATTCAATGGCTATTCCATTGCATAATAAAATGGCACAAGAAGATTATGATTATGTCATTGAAAAGCTCTTAGCATTATAAGTTCTAAAAAAAGGCGGATGATACTTCATCCGCCTTTTTTTAACTAAACCAAACTAGCAACATATTTTGCGATGGCCAAAGATGATGTCAGCCCTGGCGACTCAATGCCAAACAAATTGATCGCTCTTGATTCTTCTGATTGCACAACAACATCAATTAAGAAATCACTCTCAGTGCCTGCGGGCTGGACCTTTGGTCGAATACCCGTATAATCTGGTTGCAAGTCTTCTGCACGTATTTCAGGGTAGTATGCTTTGATTGCCTGATAAAACTGTTCTTTTCTTTCATCATTAAAAGAATAATCAATCTCATCAATCCATTCAACATCAGGCCCAAACCTAGCATTTCCCATCATATCCAATGTCAAATGAACACCCAGTCCCCCGTCGACTGGAACAGGATAAATTAAATGTTTAAAAGGGGATTTTCTAGAAAAACTGAAATAATTTCCTTTTGCTAGAACTTTCTTTGGTAACGTCTTATGCGCCTTTTGGTACAGTTCACGAGCAACTTCCCAAGCATATAGACCTGCCGAATTTATCACTTTTGCAGCGGTAATCTCAAATTCATCCTTATCACCACTTGCACCCCTTAATAGAAAGCCTGATGTCAGCATATCTATTTGGTCGACAACCGTATTAGCGACAAACACAGACCCATTGTTTTCTGCTAAGCCTAAAAGTGTTGTCATATAAGCATGACTGTCAAGGATGCCTGTTTCAGGAGAGAATAATCCGCGCTGCGCCCTCAAAGATGGCTCTTCGCGTTCCAATTCTGGCTTTTCTGCCCATCTAATCTCCTCATATCCCAAATCCTTTGCCTTAGAGTATAATGTTTGAAGTTTTTCCTCCTCAGCATCATTGGTTGCAATAATATATTTACCAAGCTTTTGGTATGGAACACCATAGGCATCACAAAAATCGTATAATAATTTTCGCCCTTCAAGACAAAATGCACCTTTAGCACTTTGAAGGGGGTAGTAGATGCCCGCATGGATTACTTCGCTGTTTCTAGAGGAAGTATGCATGCCAAATGAAGCTTCACGATCCACCAGCAAAACACTGATGTCTTCACGTTTGGAGATTTCGTAAGCAATTGCCAATCCGACCACACCAGCGCCAACTATGACAACATCAAAATCATAGTTCATATGTATCCCCTCAATAAACGTCATCTAAAACCGAGATCATTGTATACAGAGACTTGTGTCAAGAGACAATCCTTTATAGCTAATGATATGAACTCGGATCGACCTCTCTTCTGCCACTAAAGTAATTGGTTATCTTAACCAAAAAAATTACAGCTAAAACAATTTTAACACCGTATTATTAACCTAGCACTGAGCATGATAAATTGATTGCAACTTATATATACCGCTGATATACAGCGGTGTATAAGTCTCTTCATGCTTAACATAAAGCCATGAGGCAAGATGGACTATATTTAGGTAAAAATCATGTCTTACGACGAACAAGAATTTGACAAATTTAAAATCTTCTTGAAAGAATTTTATAACAAAAACGATGATAATCTGCGGCAGGCTTATGATCGAAGTCTGTCATTTCAAGATGGCATGTTTGACCGCTGGGAACGAGCCAAAAGATTGGAGTTTGGTGAGGGAACATCAATCTACAACAGTTCACAAGTCTTTGGCACTGTAACCGTTGGTGAAAATACTTGGATAGGTCCCAACACAATCCTTGATGGCAGTGGAGGCGGACTTTCTATTGGCGATTTTTGTTCGATTTCATCTGGTGTTCAAATATATACACATGACACTGTACTTAATGCTTTATCATCTGGTAAGCAACCGACCAGAAAAGAGCCCACCTCAGTGGGAAGCAATTGCTATATTGGCAGTGGCACGATCATTACTTGTGGCGTCCATATTGCCGATAAGGTAGTTATTGCTGCTAACAGTACCGTTACAAAATCAATTCCCTCTGGATGGGTCGTCGGCGGATCTCCCGCAAAAAAAATCGGAGAAGTTGTCTTTACCGATGGCGAATATTCAGTAGATTATACCAAAAGATAATGGGCTGCAGGCATGGCCATAACTAGGACTTTAAAATGACAAAAATCACAATCATTGATTATGGGGTTGGTAACTTAGGCTCTATTCAGAATATGCTGAAATATATCAATGTAGACTTTGATATGGCCTTTGATCACCGTGATATTAAGGCTGCGGATAAGGTCTTGTTGCCAGGCGTTGGCGCCTTTGATGCCGCTATTGATACTTTGCATGAAAAGAACCTAGTCGATAGCTTGAATGAATTTGTTACCATTAAGAAAAAGCCCTTGTTAGGTATTTGCCTCGGCATGCAGCTACTGACTAATCAAAGTGAAGAGGGAAAGAAAAAAGGCTTTGGCTGGATTGAAGGTGAGGCAACGAAATTTAATTTTGGCGACAACCCTGATAAACTAAAAGTGCCTCATATGGGATGGAATTTCATTCAGCCACAATATGATAATCCATTATTAGCTGAAATGGATGAGACATATCGCTTTTATTTTGTGCATTCATATTTTGTCTCATGCCAAAAGAAAGACAATGTCTTGGCCACCACGCACTTTGGTCATGACTTTGCATCAATTATTAACAAAGACAATGTTTTTGGCGCACAATTTCACCCAGAAAAGAGCCACAAGTTCGGTATGAAACTCTTGAATAATTTTGCAAAGAAGGTTTAATCATTATGTTGCGACGCGGTGTCATGCCCTGCCTTTTATTGGATGATGAAAGCTTGGTAAAAACCGTAAAATTTAAATCACCTGCTTATGTTGGCGACCCCTTCAATGCTATTCGCATTTTTAATGAGCTAGAAGTAGATGAGCTAATTTTATTAGATATTAGAGCGTCGGAAAACAAAGAAGCCCCTAATTTTGAGTTCATCCATAAAGCGGCAAGAGAGTGCTTTATGCCTTTAACATACGGTGGCGGCATTTCATCCTTAGGTCATGCTGAAAGATTATTCACGCTTGGTGTCGAAAAAGTTTCCTTAAATAAAGCCTTGTTTAACGACCCAAATTTGATCACAAATATTTCAAATAAATTTGGCAGCCAAGCTGTGATCGCCTCAATTGATTATAACAAGCCCTTATTTGGCGGGCCCGTTGTTTATTCTGATCGCGGCCAAAATAAAACAAAATACAGCCCCATAGAATGGGCTCAAAAAGCTGAAGACCTTGGAGCTGGTGAGATTTTGCTAACATCCATTAAACAAGAAGGCACATGGGACGGTTATGATATTGACATGATATCTGCGGTCACTGAAGCCGTGTCCATTCCGGTAATTGCCAATGGTGGTGCGGGTAACAATTCTGACCTTAAAAGCGGATTGTTCGAAGGCGGCGCCTCAGGTGTCTCTGCAGGCAGCATGTTCGTATTCCAGAAAAAGGGCATGGGTGTATTGGTCAACTTCCCTCCACAAAAGTTTATTGAAGAGATCATCGTTGCCAATTAATTTAATCTACTTTATACCTCACCATTAAGAACTCAAAAATAAATTTGAAAGATTGTTCATAATGCAAGAATGCAAGCGTTGTTTATATACAGAAGATTTTCCTCTCATCTCTTTTGATGAGGAAGGTATTTGTAACTATTGTCACGAATATGACCAACTTTGTGAAGAATATCCTACGGGTGAAAAAGGCCAAAAAAGGTTAGAAGACATTGCTGCAAAAATCAAAGAAGATGGTAAGAACAAACCCTATGACGTAATTATTGGCGTTAGCGGCGGCTGTGATTCGTCTTTTCTTTTGCATCAGGCAATAGAATTAGGCCTACGCCCACTTGCTGTTCATTTCGACAATACTTGGAACAGCACAATTGCAACGCAAAATATTCGCAAACTGACTGAAAAGCTTAACATTGATCTGCACACAGTTATTGCAGACAACAAAGAATATGATGACATTTATCGGGCCTTCATCAAATCAGGTGTTCCTGACATTGAAGCACCTACCGATATTGCACTAGCGGCTGTAATGTATGGAACTGCGGCTAAATATGGTATCAAATATAGTTTTAATGGGCACTCTTTTAGA
>CAKZLM010000153.1 GCA_937126915.1 uncultured Alphaproteobacteria bacterium | reverse complement strand
CCTTGTATTTGATCTACGCAGCGGTGCATTAGGGGCCAGTGTTAAGGTCGGTGAATTTGTTGACCTTGGCGACAATATGGTGTTGCGGGTTGATGAAAGCCGCGACAATGGCACTGAATTATACGGCATCTTTTTAGAGCGCACTCAAAATTCAGGTAAGAAAATCGCCGTTACAGCAGAAAGCGGTGGATTTTTTGCCACCAGAGATCGTCAAAATGTGGTGCTAAGATTACAAAATGGCAAGCTGGTCGATTTTGAAGAAAACAGTAACAAACCGCGGGTTTTGACCTTTGAAAGCCAAGATATTGTTATTGACCTCCCAGCCTTTTCGGAATTTCGCGCAAGAGGTCAAGTTCAGTTAGAGCTAACCTTTGATGAATTATGGGCCACCCTACAAACAATGGACCCAGGCAACCGTGATTTTAATGAAATACGCGGAGCCTTTCATTGGCGGGTTATGAGTGTTTTAACTTTTTTAATGCTGCCGTTTTTGGCAGTTCCCTTAGGCATTACCAACAAACGCTCACCCACCAGTGTGGGTATGGTTGTTGGGTTAACACTACTTATTCTTTATAATGAATTGATGGAGGTGGCACAGCGCAGTGTTTTTGCAGGTAATTCCCCCTATACCAGTATATGGGCTCTGTTTGCGCTTTATCTCATTATGTCGTTTAGCTTGTTTTATGTTCGTGCCTTTAAAGTGGGCGCTGATCCATTAGGCTTCTTAAACAAGGGCTTTAACAAAATTAAAGACGGCTTGTTGTGGATGGTAAAACCTTGGTTGAAAGGGTGGGAATAAATGAAAAATTTTAGCCGTTTATTTTTACCATCAAAAACCCTGGCAACCTATATCGCCCGTATGTATTTAACCCGCTTTGTGGCGTTTTTAATTGGGTTAGTAGCAACTTTACAATTGCTTGACCTCATGGCAGTAACCGACAGCCTAATGGCCCCAGAAGGCGCCACGGGTGATCAAACATGGAAATATTTATCCCTTCGCCTGCCACAGCTTATTTCGCAATTTGTGCCTTTCTGTGCGCTCTTAGCAACGCTTTTAACCCTTGCAAGCCTTAACCAGCATAGCGAGGTCATCATTATGAAAGCAGCGGGTTTGTCGCCCCACAAAATTTTGTTGCCATTAGGTTTGCCGTGTCTGTTTATTTTTATGGCTCATCTGGCCTATAACGAAACCGTCCTCGTTAAAGCCAGCGCTGAATTGGAATATTGGCAAGATAATGATTATGCCATTAATTTGGCGCCGCCACCGGAATATACCCGCCTTGCCCGCTTAAAAGAGGGTAATTTACTCATCATGACCGAGGCTGCCACACGAAAAAGCGACGCGACCTTTTTAGACAAAGTTTCGGTATATAAACGCAATGACGAAGGTCAGGTAGAAACCCTTATGCGGGCGGAATTTGCTGTTTATAACCAAGGCCAATGGACGCTATACAGTGTGCGTACTTTTGATAGCGCCAATCATCAACTGGAAACATTTGAAGAATTGCCATGGGATTTAAAAGTACCCCCAGAGCGTTTTATCAATGCAAACTTAAACCCTGATCATCAAAACATTGTTGAACTGAACGAAATCATCACCCAATTAAAAGAAGAAGGCAGCCAAGTCAGCGGCTTAGTTACCACTATGTTGCACAAGATATTTGGCCCTGCCTCTACTCTATTGATGCCTTTACTGGGTGCCATTGCGGCTTTTGGCGTTCACCGTGCAGGATCACTTTTAATGCGAATTATCATTGGCATGGCACTTGGCTTTTCCTTTTTTGTCGCTGATAACTTTATGATGGCGATGGGGGAATTTGGCGTGGCCCCACCCCTCCTAGCTGCAGGCGGGCCGTTCCTCTTATTCCTCACCCTCGGGTTCTCAGTTTTGTTTTATAGTGAAGAATGACGACACACGCTTATGGCTGACCTTCCCCCCATCAAAGATAATCGCGATAACAACGCCCAAGTTGCCAAGGGTGCTGGGCTTGCCTTTTTGGGGCGGTTGGGGGCGTTGATCGAACTGGTTGGCTTACCTCTTTTCACCTATGCTTATGGCGGGGCAACGCTTGGGTTATTTTTCACCCTTTGGGGGGTGTTTCGCATCACCAGCGGCTTAACCGACTTTGCCATGACAACGGCCCTACAAAGATTTGTACCCAAAAAACAAGACCCCGCCTATCAATATGCTGTCCTGAAGGTGGCCCTTGTCAGTGGCTTATCTATTTCATCCATGGTGGCTTTATTATTCACAATCTTTGCCAGTCAAATTGCCAACCTATTCAATGCCTCAGAAAGTGATGCTGTCCATATCACAACCTTAATTCAAATCTATTGTTGGGTCTTGGTTCCTTGGGCCTTGGTTGAAATATTTACCGCATCCGTTAGGGCACAGCGGGCTTTTGGACCTGAAATTCGGATTCGGATATTCTATGAGCAGTTGCTAAGAATTGTCGCCGCCATGTTGTTCGCATGGGCCGGATATCAAACATTTGGTCTGTTCTTTGCGCATTTATTTTCAGTGATGATTGCTGCCCTTTTAGCGGCAAAGCTAGCCTCACGCTATTATGATTTTGGCCACATTTTGAGAACCCCATTTGATGGTGCCTTAGCACGAGAAATATGGGCCTTTGCCATTCCAATGATCCCAGCAAACTTGGTTAAGCGGTTGGTATCTGAATTACCTGTGGTGATCTTAAACATGCTGTTACCCGGCGCACAGGGAGCCGAAGCTGCAGGTATTTATGGTATTGCCCGTAAAATTTCCAGTGTTTTATTGGTGGTGCGTCAAAGCTTTGAATATGTTTTAGCGCCCTTTGCTACTCATCACCACAGCTGTGATGAACGCGAAGAATTACAAAACGCCTTCCATTTTATTTTGCGTTTAACTCTTACTTTCCTCATTCCGCTTGCGACCCTGTTGTTGCTGACCCGTGAGGAACTTCTAAGCCTGTTTGCACCAGAAATTATGGCGGCAGCCCCTATCATTGTGATTTTGCTCGTTGGACGTTTAATCGAAGGGCTCATGGGCCCCTCCCCAACCTTGATTGAAATGATTGGCAACCGCTGGCTGCCCGTGGTTAACAGCAGCATTGGCATCTTTATCCTGATTGTTTTACATTTTATCCTCATTCCTGATATGGGCGTCGCAGGTGCCGCAATATCCGCCTCAATTGGCCTGAACATCACGGCCATGCTTAATGTGTTGCAATGTCAATTTGTCTATAAATATAAGCCCTTCAGCATGGCTGCTTTTAAGCCCGTTTGCGTAGCTCTTGCCATGTCCGTGGTGATGTATTTCATTCATGAAACCACGGTTCAATGGGGTGGCGGCGTTGCCATATCAGCCACATTGGTTAGTTTTTTCTTGTCCATTTTAATCAGTGGTCGCTTGGGGTTATCCAATGATGACCTAAAACACTTAGGAACATTTGGTCGCATCATTGGCGGTAAACGCCCCTAAAAGCCATAAAAACGCCTAAATCATCGGCCAAACAGTAAGGCATAAAAAGTCCGTATTGAAAACTACAACAGCGCTGACAATGCTTGCTTTTTAGTGTGAATTAAGATATCTGATGGCCTTGACTGATCCAACTTAAGGGCATTTCCCTATAGAGGGTCAGAGCGCTAAACAGGAGAAAGCACGTGTTCCAATCTGGGTTCATGAACGGTAAAAAATATAACCTTAATAAAATGAGCTTGAAAGAGCTTGTTTCTGCCTATTTCCAATATTACGCCATTCAGGCCTATATTGTGGCTGGGTTTGTTTCTGTTTATATCACCATTGAATTTTATACCGAAGCAACACCGATCATCGTTGGCCCTTTGATGGTGGTAATGGTTTATCCGTTGGTTTGGTATATTTTGCACCGCTTTGTTCTGCATGGAAAATGGATGTATAAATCACCCCTAACCGCCAAGGTTTGGAAGCGCATTCATTTTGATCACCACCAAGACCCTCATGATTTGGGTGTGTTGTTTGGTGCCCTTTATACCACCCTACCCACCATTCTTTTGGTAACCATTCCTATTGGGTATGCCTTAGGCGGCATTGCTGGTGCGGCGGCTGCCACGGCTGCTGGCATGTTCATGACTTGTTTTTATGAGTTTTGTCATTGCATTCAGCACCTTTCATACAAGCCAAAGTCAAAAATGCTAGACCATATGAAGAAAAGCCATATGGCGCATCACTTCCATGATGAAACTGGTAATTATGGCATCACTAACTTTGCGTGGGATAAGCTGTTTAACAGTTACTATGCCCGTAAAGAACGCCCTGAGAAAAGCCCAACGGTTTTTAACCTAGGTTATGACGAGGCTGAGGCTGAGAAATATCCATGGGTAGCACGCTTATCTGGCGGCATTGGCCCCAGCAACCCGCGTGACCGCCGCCAAGAGGCTGGACAAAATTAATCCCCTTCCCAACTGACTTTTAGTATGCCAAAGTCTAATAAATTTATGGGAATAGGGATTAATGATGAGTGACATTCTGGTTTGGCCGGTTAACACAAAAAAAGATTTAAAGAAGTTTATTCGTTTTCCGAACGATTTATATCAAGACGATCCAAATTATGTGCAACCGCTAATGATGGAACGTCTTGATAGCCTTCAAGCACATAAAAACCCTTATTTTGACCACGCCGAGGTTCAATTTTGGCTCGCCACAAAGGATGACAAAATTGTGGGCCGCATCAGCGCCCAAGTATGCGAATTGGTTAAAGAAAATATCGACCCCAAACTTGGCCAATTTGGTATGTTTGAATGTATCGATGATCAGGAGGTTGCTGACGCCCTACTTGTTACTGCGCTTGATTGGTTAAAAGAACGTGGCATGGACAAGGTACACGGCCCCTATAACCTATCCGTAAACATGGAAACAGGCCTGTTGGTGGATGGTTTTGACACCCCTCCAATGATTATGATGGGCCACGGCAAGCCCTATTATGAATCCTTATTAGAAAAATATGGCTTTAAAGGCGTTAAAAACCTTTACGCCTATCACGGCCCTGTCAAAGACATGTGTCCGCCTAAAGTACAAAAACTCTACGAAATGGCGCAAAATAACGACAAATTGGTTCTGCACAAAATGAATATGTCGAAAATGGAAGAAGAGTTAAAAACCTATTTCGACATTTTTAATGAAAGCTGGTCTGATAATTGGGGCTTTGTTCCCTTTACCGATGCCGAAGGTGTTCACGCCGCTAAATCAATGAAGCCCTTGCTGAACAAGCACCGCTGCACTTGGGTGGAATATAAAGGCGAGCCAGCTGGCTTTATGATCGCACTGCCAGATATCAACGAATATATTAAAGACCTCAAGGGTGGCGAAAACATTTTCAACCTCATTCGGTTGGGATGGCGTTTGTTAACCCGCAAGCCAAAATCATACCGTGTACCATTAATGGGTATTCGCAAAAAATATCAAGGCAAAGCTATTGGTGCCCTAATGACCGTGATGATGACCGAAACCTGCCGTCAAAATGCCATTGAAAACGGCCTTGAATATGGTGAATTGTCTTGGATTTTAGAAGATAATAAAGGCATGATCAGCATTCTTGAAAACATCAACTCTGTGCCCTACAAAACCTATCGCCTTTACGAAAAAGCCATTGATTAAGTAGGCATCTTACCCCGATTTCATCAGCTGCACCGCTTGATCGCGTTCAAAAAGGTAAAGCAGAACACGCAGTGCCTTGCCGCGCTCACTCATCAGATCAGGGTCTTGGGTCATGATTAGGTTGGCATCATCACGGGCCACAACAAGCAATTCACCATGTACTGACAAATCAGCGGTTTTAAAGGATGGCAGTCCGCTTTGGCGCACCCCTAAAACCTCACCCGCGCCGCGCAGTTTCAGGTCTTCTTCGGCGATGACAAAACCATCTTCAGTTTCGCGGATGGTTTTAAGGCGGGTTCGGGCGGTATCTGATAATTTATCAGCACGGATAAGCACACAAGATGAGGCATCACTACCGCGCCCCACACGGCCGCGTAATTGGTGTAATTGCGCCAAACCAAAGCGTTCAGCATGTTCAACCACCATCACGGTTGCCTCAGGCACATTGACGCCCACTTCAATCACCGTTGTTGCCACCAAAATGGTCAATTCACCCTGTTGAAAGCGTTCCATCACCGCATCTTTTTCAGCGCCTTTCATTTTGCCATGAACAAGCCCCACCTGATCGCCATAAATTTTTTGAAGACTGACATAGCGTTCTTCGGCGGCGGCTAAATCAAGCGCTTCTGATTCTTCCACCAATGGGCAAACCCAATAAACCCGCTGGCCTTTCTTTAGGGTGCGTTCCAGCCCCATCATCACATCATGCAGGCGGGTGTTGGATATAACCCGCGTGTCGATGGGTTTTCGCCCCGGTGGTTTTTCATCAATGCGTGACACATCCATATCGCCATAATAACTGAGGCTTAAGGTGCGTGGAATGGGGGTTGCTGTCATCACCAACACATCAGGGTTGACCCGTCCTTTATCGGCTAGGGCCATACGTTGATGCACACCAAAGCGATGCTGCTCATCAATCACCGCAAGGCCAAGATTTTGAAACGCCACATCTTTTTGAATTACAGCGTGGGTGCCTATCAAAATATCCAAATCCCCTGCTGCGAGGTCAGCCAATATTTGTTCGCGCTTCTTGCCCTTTATGCGTCCTGTTAAAAGCGCCACTTTAAGACCAATGGCTTCAAGTTCTTTGACCATGCCATCATAATGTTGGCTGGCTAAAATTTCGGTGGGGGCCAGCATGGCAGCCTGTGCACCACTTTCCACAGCCTGCAACATGGCCATTACCGCGACCACGGTTTTACCAGACCCCACATCGCCCTGCACCAAGCGCAGCATGGCATTGTCTGAGGCCATATCACCAGATATTTCTGACAAGGTGCGCAATTGAGCACTGGTTAATTTATAGGGCAAACCCGCACTATATTTCTCACTTAAATGGCCATTGCCTTTGTGCACAGCACCCTTTTTATGGCGGGCCGCACGACGTATCATCGAAAGGGCCACTTGATTAGCTAATAATTCATCATAAGCCAAGCGTTGGCGGGCGTGCGTTAGGGGACCAACATCGGATAGGTTTTGCGGGTTATGAACCGATAACAAAGCCTCATCCCATTGCGGCCATTGGCGTTTATCCTGCAGGCCTGTATCCAGCCAGTTAGGCAAGGGGTTGATGCTTTCTTTGGCACCCTTCAACGCCTTTATCATAACTTTTGCACTGATGCCTGCTGTTAAGGGATAAACGGGTTCCAAGAGCGGCAGGTCATCAGCCTGATCTGGGCTAACCATATAGTCAGGGTGGGTCATTTGCACATCATTGCCAAACTTATCAAGCTTGCCGCTAATTAGGCGCTCTTCGCCCTCAGGCAGTTGGCTTTTTAAATAGCTTTCCCGACCATTGAAAAACACCAGCGTCATTTGCCCGCTGTCATCATACACCTTAACTTTATAAGGCGCACGGCGATTGCGGCTTGGATAATGTTTACCCACCACAATGTTCAAAGTAACAATCTCGCCTGCTAAAGCTTCTGCAATCTTGGGGCGTTTGGTGCGATCGATCAGGCCAGTTGGGAAGTGAAACAATAAATCCAATAACCGATCGCCAATAAAGCGGCTGAAGTGCTGCTTTATACGTGGTCCAATGCCGGGTAACGACCCAACATCACCGAAAAAAGGATATAAAATTTCAGGTCTTGGCATGCTTCCCCCTTTTGCATCTTCAGCACCCATAAAAGGGCTGATTTTTGCCTGTACCTTTTCCTAAGATTACCTTATGGTGCCCGCAAAACAAGTGATAAGATAAATTTCTTTCAATGCGGGAGACACCCCCATGAGCCAACAACCCCTTGACCTAGAAACCCGCCGCAAGCGCCTGCAATTTAGAGGCTGGCACCGCGGCATTAAAGAGGCTGATTTGATCTTAGGTGGCTACATTGATCTTAAACTTAATGATCTCAGCCATGATGATTGCCAGTGGTTTGAAACCCTGTTTGAAGAACAAGACGTGGATATTCTGGCATGGATTACGGGCAAGGAAGAAACACCCAGCCATCTTGACCATCCGTTTATTCAAGAAATGGGTAAGCTGGATTATATCCCCAAAGCCAAATAACTTAACAACAAAAGGCACGGCACCCACACCATGTTGCGCTTAAAGGACATTGTTGATCGCCCTGATACCATCACCCTTTCTGGGGCGGTTGAGGGGTATGATGCGCTGGTTTTGGCAGAGTTTTGCCATGCCCTAATGGCGCGCAATTCAACGCAGCCTTTGTTGTTTGTGGCGCGTGATGATAATCGCCTGCAAGACATGCGTTCTGCCCTTAAATTTTTTGCCCCTGACTATCCGGTTAAAACCTTTGCAGCGTGGGATTGTTTACCTTACGACCGTGTCTCACCCAACGCCCATATTTTGGCAGATCGCCTGGATGTCTTGGCTAGCCTTGCACGGCAAAATTTAGAAAAAAACAAACCCACTATCATTCTAACCACCGTTAATGCCATCAGCCAAAAGGTGCCGCCCAAAGATTGGATTAAAAAAGCCAGCTTTAGCGCCAAAGAAGGCGACCGCGTTGATGAAAAAGAACTAACCGAATTTTTGATCACCAATGGTTATATTAGGGTATCGCAAGTGCGAGAAGCCGGCGAATTTGCCATTCGTGGTGGCTTGATTGACATATATGCCCCCGGCCAAGCACACCCCTTTAGGCTGGATCTTTTTGGTGATGAATTGGACAGCATTCGCAGTTTTGACCCCCTCACCCAACGCAGTGATAAAAAGCTGAAAAAATTGCGCCTTATTCCAGTTAGTGAATTTGCCCTTGATAAAGACAGCATCAGCCGTTTTAGGCAAAATTATCTTGCGGCCTTTGGTACCAGCTTAAAAAGCAATGATCCGGTTTATGATGCGGTTAGTGAAGGACGCCGTTATCAAGGCACCGAACATTGGCTCCCGCTATTTCATGAAACCATGGAAACCCTATTTGATTATATCCCCGATGCGGTCACAATCATTGACCAACAGGTTGATGATGCCATGGAGGCGCGCCTTACCGCCATTGAAGATTATTATCAAGCGCGCCGTGAAAGTATGTTAAACCCTGGGCAATATAGCCAGCCTTATAAGGCCCTGCCAGCCCATCAACATTATGTCACTGAGGGTGAATGGCAAAGCCTGATCTCGACACGACCCGTGCGCCGTTTAACGCCCTTTCAAGAACCAGCCAGCGACACATCAATTGCCTTTATGGGTAAACGTGGCCGTGATTTTGTAACGGAGAGACAAAATAAAAGCGTTAATATCTATGATGCCCTAAAGGTGCATATGGATGAATTGCGCAAGGCCGGAAAACGGGTGATGTTTGCCAGCTATTCAAAGGGGGCGCGTGAACGGCTTTCCACCGTACTAAAAGATCATAAAATCACCCCGGTTGATGTGGCTGAAAGCTATGCCGAGGCGCAAAATCTTGGCAAAAACAGTATTGCCTTAGTTGTTCTAAATTTGGAACATGGATTTGAAACCGATGATTTGGCCGTGGTGACAGAAACCGATGTTTTGGGTGATCGCCTTATTCGCAAGGCACGGCGGGGTAAAAAGGCTGATAATATCATCACCGAATTATCAGCCCTGAACCCTGGTGATTTGGTGGTGCACATTAACCATGGTGTTGGTCGCTTTGAGGGGCTCGAGACCATGCGTGTGGGCGGTGCCGCCCATGATTGCTTAAAGCTGGTTTATAAAGATGATGACAAGCTGTTTCTGCCTGTAGAAAACATTGAAATGCTCACCAAGTTTGGCTCGGAACATGCCACAGCCAGCCTTGATAAATTAGGCGGCACGGGTTGGCAATTACGCCATGCTAAGCTCAAAAAACGCATTCGTGATATGGCCGATGAACTAATTAAAGTTGCCGCCAACCGTCATTTAAAGGAAGCGCCCAAGGTCCATAAACCCGAAGGCCTTTATGAAGAATTTTGTGCTCGCTTCCCCTACACCGAAACCGATGATCAATTGCGTGCCATTAATGATGTCATTAAAGACTTTGCCAAGGGAGAACCTATGGATCGCTTGGTGTGTGGTGACGTTGGCTTTGGCAAAACCGAGGTGGCACTTAGATCAGCCTTTTTAGCGGTTATGGAAGGCATGCAGGTGGCAATCGTAGCTCCAACCACCCTACTAGCCCGTCAGCATTATATGACCTTTAAAGATCGTTTCAGGGGCCTTCCTGTCAATATTCAACCCTTGTCACGCCTTGTTAGTGCCAAGGATGCCAAACTGACCAAAAAAGGGATGGAAGCTGGCCATGTTGATATTGTTATTGGCACCCATGCCCTGCTTGGGAAAGATATTAACTTTAAAAACCTTGGCTTCATCATTATCGATGAAGAACAGCATTTTGGTGTGGGCCATAAAGAACGGTTGAAGCAACTGCGCAGCGACATCCACGTTCTGACTTTGACCGCGACCCCAATTCCACGGACATTGCAATTGTCTCTGACCGGCGTGCGCGATCTGTCGATCATCGGCACGCCGCCCATCGACCGGCTTGCGATCCGTACCTATGTCAGCGAGTTCGATGCCGTCACGATCCGAGAGGCGCTGCTGCGTGAACACTATCGTGGCGGTCAGAGTTTTTATGTTGT
>CAKZLM010000152.1 GCA_937126915.1 uncultured Alphaproteobacteria bacterium | reverse complement strand
AGACTAACAAAGTTTCCCTTCCCGCCAGTGTTGCTGGCGCTTACCCCTTGATATAAGACCCTATATGCGGCACACTCAGCGCAATTTTAAACGAGGGGGTTTAGTATGAAACACACATTAACTTTATTATTCGCCACTGGCCTATTGGCTGCTTGTGGTGACGGGACCAACAACAGCACCCAAACAACCGCTAAAGAAGTGGCTGATATGGTCATCACAGGCGGTCCCATTTATACCGCCATCGACAGCAACCCATCGGTGGAAGCTGTGGCGGTGAAAAATGGCCGCATTATTTTTGCAGGTGGTGCTGATAAATTAGCCACCTTCACCGGACCAGACACCCAAACCATTAATTTACAGGGTACCGCCATGTATCCTGGCTTTACCGATGCGCACGCCCACCTTTTGGGCATTGGCTTTCGCGAGCTAACTCTTAATTTGGAAGATATTTCGTCCATTGAAGCCCTAAAAGAAACCGTGGCTGCCAGCGTCGCATCGGCCAGCGAGGGGGCGGTGATAACAGGGCGTGGTTGGATTGAAACCCATTGGCCTGAAGGACGCTTTCCAAACCGCCAAGACCTGGATGCGGTGGCCCCTAACCATGCAGTTATTTTACGCCGTGCCGATGGCCATGCCAGTGTCGTAAACAGCAAGGCCCTTGAAATGGCTAATATCACGGCCACCACAGAATCACCCTTTGGTGGTGACATCTTAAAAGATGAGGCTGGCGAGCCAACAGGCATGTTAATCGACACGGCGCAAGGTTTGGTTGGCAGCTTAACCCAAGCACCAACACCAGAAGAAATTAGCCATGCCTATACCGTGGCCAGCGATGTGTATGCATCCTATGGCTGGACCAATATCCACTCCATGTCGGTTAATCCTGATAATGTACCTGTAATGGAAGCCTTATCTGAAAAGGGTGAATTAGACATTCGTGTGTATAATTCCATTGATGGCCGCAACCCTAAAACACAAAACCTGTTTCAAACCGGTGGACGCTCATCAGACAATGGCAAGGTGGTTACCCGCGCCATTAAACTGTATATGGATGGTGCCTTGGGGTCACGCGGTGCAGCCCTTCTAGAGCCTTATTCCGATGCTGACACCAGTGGCTTGATGATGGCAGAAGAAGCCGATTATCTACCAATCTTCACCGAAGCCTTAAAAGCGGGTATTCAGGTTAACACCCATGCCATTGGTGATAAAGGTAACCGTTACTTGCTAGACTGGTATGAAAAAGCCTTTAACGCCGTGCCCATGGCTGAGCGCAAAGTGGCCGAACCTAGATGGCGTGACGAGCACACCCAAATTGTGAACTGGGATGACATTACCCGCTTCAAAGAATTAGGCGTAATCCCATCTATGCAGCCAAGCCATGCCATTGGTGATCTTTATTTTGCGCCTGATCGCCTTGGCACAGAGCGCTTGAAAGGGGCCTATGCGTGGCAAAGCTTAATAGACAGCGGTATCATCATCGCTGGCGGTTCTGATGCCCCCGTAGAGCGTGGTGACCCACGCATTGAATTTTATGGCGCCACCATTCGTCAATCCATTGATGGGTTTTCCAACGAAAATTGGCATCCAGAAGAAGCTGTAAGCCGCCAAGATGCCTTAAAAATGTTCACCATATGGCCTGCTTATGCCGCCTTCCAAGAAAATGACCTTGGCACCATTGAGGTAGGCAAGTTGGCAGATTTCACGGTGTTCTCAAAAGACATCATGACCATTGACGGCCCTGAAATATTAACCGTAGATCCAATCATGACCATTGTTGGTGGTGAGGTAGTTTATCACAAAGGCCAATAAAACTAGTGCCTTGCATTTTCTAAATTGACTAAAAGCCCCGCCTCTTATTCGGCGGGGCTTTTCATTTTTGCTTGTAATCACCTTGATGGTGCCTATGTTAAGGACACTTTAAAAGTCTAGCCCTAAAAGCCGAGTGTCATAAATTGAGTGAAACCCATATTACCATCGCAATCCTTGTTTTTGCCATTGGCTTTATCATTTATGCCAATTGGCGCGAGCGCGGTGAATATGAACCGGGTAATTTACCGATCATTCCCTATAATGCACTGCAATTTGTGATGATTGTGGTGGCGTTTCTGGCTATTGCGCACTTGATAACACTGTTTTCAGGGCAGCCCTTTGTCGGGCGCATGGGCGGCAGGCCATTTTAAAGGCTTATAAAAAGTAAAAAGGCCGCTAGCGGGGACATGCGGCCTTAAACTTTAGGGAACAAATAAAGGGGAATATAGAAGTTCTTCCTCTAACATCCTTTATATCAGCAAAATCTTAAGAAAATCTTAAACTCGCAGATTTTATATTTCCTTTAAAATATTTCCATTTGATAACCATTTATCAACTTTTAGCGCGTACAATTGTCTGCAACAAAACAAAAAAAATATAGGAATAAACAAGCCCCATGCTAGATTGCACCTTAAAAATTATTAGTCCTGAACAGCAAGCAACAACTGAGACCTTTTCACAAACCCTTGAAAAATCTCACTGGCGTGGCGCACAAAATTTGCACGGCCTATGGCAATCCAAATACCACAATGGTTTCTTACCCAAACGCCGCGATTTTCATTTATCAGAAATGACGTCGCTGTTAGGGATGATGATGATTACTGAAATACAAGATGATCAGGATCACCTCTATGCCCGTTTGATCGGTACTGGCCTATGTCAATTGTTAGGACGCAATTTAACCAACCAAAATATCTCAGAACAGTCAGAAATTGTTCACCTGATCCCATACTTGCGTCAAACCATTGAAACAAAAACGCCCGCGTTTGAAGATGTTATTCCTTTATATGTAGATAATAAAGCTGACCTATATTGTAAGTTATACAGCTGCCCCATCTTAAGCAATGACGGCAAGAAAACCCTTAGCCTGACCATTCTTAAAACCTTTCAGGTCCCTGTTACACAACCTTAATGTGTAATATTATGTCATTTAATTTCGCATATCGAAATATTATGTCATTTTTGTCATAGTTCTGGGTCTTTTTAGGTTTGACTTTTTCTCTGCAGCCTCTAAAAATGAGGTCATAATAAAAAAAACAATCTGCCCTGCCTTAAAAATTAAGTTTCTGCGTGATCCATTAATAATAATAGATCAAGGTTGAAACAGTGTATTCATTCCAAGCAAGCCAGTTTAGTATTATCTCTGCGGATTCATTCATCCCTCATGAAGACCAGAAAACGCTCTATCATCTGTGGGCTCAAAAACACAAGGATGGTATGGCTCCTTCCAGACAAGACTTTCACCCCAAAGAAATGGTCTCTATTCTGCCAAAAATTATGTTGATAGAATTAGGTCATCTTGGCCCCAATAGCATTCATTGCCGACTAGCGGGAACAGCCATCACAGAATTATTTCAACACGAGCCCACGGGCCAAAACTTTCTCTTGGCTGATGATAAAAACTCATCACAAGAAGATTTGATCAGCACCTTAGAAAAAGGGCACGCGGTGATGATGGAAAATTTAGCGGTGAAATTTCAAGGCAAAACTTTCCAATGTGTTGTATTTGCTTTGCCATTATTTGATGCAAAAGGGCAGTTTCAAATGGCACTATGCCATCTTGATGCCTATGAAGAGCAAAAGAAATACATCTTTTAAATTCGGCACTAAAAAAGGGGGCTTGCTCCCTAATCGGCCACAACAAGTTAAGGGATAAGGCAATTATTGTGGTGAGCGTTTCGCCAAAATACGTTGCAGCGTGCGGCGGTGCATGTTTAAGCGACGCGCCGTTTCAGAGACATTGCGATCACATAATTCATAGACCCGTTGAATATGCTCCCAGCGAACTCGGTCGGCAGAAAGAATGGTATCAGGCAGTTCCGGCTTTTCTTCACCATCACTAAGGAGGGCATTAAGAATCTCGTCCGCTTGCGCTGGTTTGGCTAAATAATCGCTGACACCATTTTTAATCGCTGAAACGGCACTGGCAATGTTACCATAGCCTGACAGCATAACCACTCGGCTATCGGGGCATTTTTCTTTAATGTCTGGAACCAAGTCTAAGCCATTGTCATTATCCAGCTTCATATCCAAGACAATGAAGTGAGGCGTCTCAGCTTCAACCATTTGCAGGGCTTCAGCAGAATTAGAGGCAGCAAACACGGTTAAACCAGCACGCTCCATAGAGCGGCTTAATTGACGCACGAACGCCTGATCATCGTCGATGATTAGCAAACGACGTTGGTCCTCACTTAAAACAGCAATTCTTTCATCCATAATTTCACCATATGGGATTTATTATCTACCTTTAATAAACTTCATTATGACAGTGAAATCAAGTGGTTGTTGAGGCTTAAGTGTCGTTTTTCAGCCCCTTTATTGGGGTGTATCGGTCAAAATCAAAAAACATAAAGCCAATAAACCTGTAATTTGAAGCCACGAGACAATATGAAGTGCCATGGCCTGTATCAGTTGGCTGGGCATCACCCGCGCTTGGGCGTTGTCTTTGCCTAGCCAAAAACTGCCTTTATCGGGGCCGCTGGGGTCAGCCTTTAAGTTTATATTCAGCAAATGCGCAATGAGGGAATAAGTGATGAAGCGCTGCGGCAAACATTTATACCAGCCTTTTTCAGCAAAAACATAAAACCCATGATGAATGCGGTGTGGCAACACCACCAAGGCCGCCAACATAATAAAGGCCCACGAAATAACACCAAATAGAAACGAAAACGGCCAGGCAATTAATAATAATGGCATATAAAAGGGGGCTGATCTAATGCGACAACCATTGGGATAGCCCACGCTCATTAGAACGGAAGCGAAACGATATGCCAAAAGACCAGAAAAACCAAAAGATATAAGGATTAAAATATTAATCACAAAGCCATCAATTAATCGATGTGTCAAACGCTCAACCATCCACCTAACAGCCGCATATTTACCCTCAGGCGAGGCTGACGTGGTTTGTTCAAGATCGGTTGCCAACATTCTAGCGGTATCAATCACCGTTCGTTGCCCTAACAAAAGCGTTAAAAGGGCTAATTTAAGTATGACAATCCATAAAATATCAGGCTGTTGATCCAGCCACCATCCCAAACCCGCCGACGCACCAATGCCCAACAGCAATAGTAACAGCCCATAGCTAATACCCGCAACGGCATGAAATGATTTAAGATTAAAGCGTCTATCTAACCCTTCTATGACCATGCGCAGGAAGCTATCCCATCCCGGTATACGGCCTAAATAGGTTGGCCCGCCCATAAAAGCATCAATGATAATCGCCGCAAGGATAATAAGCGCCAAAACAGGGAAGCTGGACAAAGCTTGATGCCACCAAACCATTACGAAGTTGTAAAGTTCTTGGCTAAAAAACGCCTGCATTTCGATGACACCCCTGTTTCGTTTTTTATCGTCAGGTCAGTTTAATTGACCCGACTTTTCTCTAACATTTGCAAAATACGGCGACCACCACGCGAGCGCTCGGCATGACGGAAAGCATCATTGCCTGTGTAATCTGAAATCATTGGGTCAGCGCCACTGTCTAACAGTAATTGGATGGTGCGCGTTTTACGGCCACGAATGGCTTTAATGAGGGCGGTCTCACCCAAATTATCACGGGCGTTGATATTGGCGCCAAACTCCAAAAGCGCCTTAATACTTTCATTATCACCAGCATCAGCGCGTCTAATCAAGGCTGTTTCACCATTTGTTTCAGCGGTTGTGTCTGGCTTTGCGCCCTGCTCCAACAAAAATCGCAGCATTTTCATATCGCGTTTTTCCGAGGCTAAAATAACCGCAGGGATACCATCACCATTCAACCCATTAATGTTTGCGCCATTGCCTAAACGCTTCATAATTTCTTTATAATCACCATCTTCAACCGCTTCTAAAAATTCCCACGTATCAGAAAATTGGGCGTGGGCAGGAAGCACCAGAAAATACGGCAACAACAAACCTAATAGAGCGATATGTTTTATTTTTCTTATCATTTGGTCAAACCATCCTTAAAGTCATTAAAAGGTTAAATAGTCATCGACATAAGCTTCCCCCTCGTTATACAAGAGAAGCTTGAAAGACGCAAACACAGACGTGGCAGCAAACCACATCCTTGCCGCCTCAAAAAGTTAGGGAGAATAACCTGATGCGCCTGATCTTGATCGCCCTTACCTCTGCCATCATAGTCGCGGGATATTTCTTTTTTGAAATGTCACCACAAAACCCTACTCAACAAGGCCAAACACAGCAAGCCTTAGTGGGTGACCCAAATGTTCCCATTGGCGGTGACTTTAGCCTCACCCTACCCGATGGCACGCGCCTTACAGCCGAAGACTTTAAAGGCAAACCCAGCATCTATTATTTCGGCTATACGTGGTGCCCTGATGTTTGCCCGCTTGATCTACAAAAACTAAGCCTTGCCCTAGAAAATCTTGAAGAACGTGGCTATGACCTTGAGACCCTCAACAGCGTTTTCATCACCATTGACCCTGAACGCGACACGCCTGAGGTGATGGGCCAATATGCCAAATCATATCATCCCGATATTGTGCCCCTAAGCGGTTCTGTTGACGATATCAAACAAGTTAAAGATGCCTTTCGGGTCTATGCTGTCAAAGACGTTGAAGGCGATAATGTGCCTGAAGATTATTTGGTTTCACACTCAAACATGATGTATTTGATGGATGGCAACGGCTATTATATGAAGCATTTCACCGACCTTGCTAGCTATAAAGAAATTGCCGACACCTTGGCACAGGTTCTTGATCAACAATAGGACATTACCAACATGGCCACCCCTTTCGCCACAACGCCCTTTTGGCAAACAACCAAGCTGGAAGACATGACCACCAGCCAATGGGAAAGCCTATGCGATGGCTGTGGCAAGTGTTGCCTCAACAAGCTTGAAGACGAAGACACCGGCGAGATTTATTATACCAATGTGGCCTGCCGTCTGCTGGACATTCCTACCGCACGCTGTAGCAATTATGCTAAACGTAAGTCGTTAGTGCCCGATTGCACGATCTTAGAACCACATAATATCAGCCTCTTTAAATGGCTGCCAAAAAGTTGTGCCTATAAGTTGGTTTATGAAGGTAAAGACCTACCCCGCTGGCATCCTTTGATAACAGGGGACCCGCTTTCCACCCGCAAAGCCAATAAAGCCATCAATGGGGATATCATCTCTGAACGCGAGGCTGGTGATTATGAAGATCACATTGTTGAGGCTGAACGGTTTGACCCAGAAGAGTATGATTAAACATCAAAGAGGCTCGTTTAATCATCGCTTTCAACTCAATTTGTCGGTGCTTGATTGGCCATATTAAGGGGTCTAGGCGCCATGCCTGCGTGACTGGCGATCATAAAGTCACGCCACACCATGGCTGGTAAGCCACCCCCTGTTATGCCTTTCATCGGGCTATTATCATCATTGCCCAACCACACCCCCACCACCATATCAGCGGTAAAGCCTGCAAACCAAGCGTCGCGGCTATCTTGGCTGGTGCCTGTTTTTCCGGCAGCTGGGCGATCAAGCAGGGCTATTTTACCAGATCCCGCCTCTATCACCCGTTGTAACATGTTGGTCATGGCGTTGGTTTCTCTTGATGTCATCAGTGTTTCTGCTGCCATCAACGGGCTGCGGCGATACAATAGCTGACCGCCACCACTGCGCACTTCGACAATGCCATAAGGCTCAATCGCCTTACCACCATTGGCAAACACGCCGTAAGATTTGACCAAATCTATCAAACGCACCTGCATCGTGCCAAGGGCCATGCTGGCGTGGGGTTCAATACTGTCCTTCAAGCCAAAGCTTTCGGCTATGTTTGCAACGTTTTCACGCCCCGCCGCCTCTTGCACCTTAACTGCAATGGTATTGATTGATCGCGCCATGGCTTCACCTAATGTCATCGCGCCATGATAATCGCCATCATAATTTTTCGGGCTATAGCCATCAATATTAACCGGCTCGTCCAGCATCACCAAATCAGGGCTAAGTCCGGCCCTTAATCCTGCCAAATAAACAAACGGTTTAAAGGCTGACCCGGGTTGGCGTTCAGCCATGGTAGCCCGGTTATATTGGCTTTCGACATATTGCCTGCCGCCCATCATCGCTTGAACTGCCCCGTCCGGGGTCATCGATAAAATCGCTCCTTGGGTGATGGCATGATTTTCACGGTTAATATCAATGGCGGGCACCAAGGCGCGCTCGGCCGCTTGTTGATAATTGGCATCAAGGGTGGTGTAGACCTCAACCGTACCATTTAAGGGGATATCCAAACCTCTCAGACGTTCAACCACCCAATCGGTAAAATAGCGAATATTACTGCCCTTGGTGCGATCAGCGAACTTAGGTGGGTTGCGTTTGGCCCAATCCAACGCTTCTGGTGTAATAACCTTTTCTTGTGTTAGGGCAGAAAGCACAACGTGCGAGCGATCAATGGCTGCCTGTGGGTCGCGGGTGGGGGCATAGCGCGATGGTGCCTTCATAAGGCCTGCTAACAGCGCCGCCTCTTGTAAGGATAATCTTGTGCCAGGATGGTCAAAATAGCGTTTCGATGCCGCATCAAGACCATAAGCGCCTGATCCAAAATATACCCTGTTCAGGTAAAGTGTTATAATCTCTTCTTTGCTAAACTTGCGCTCTAAATAATAAGCCAAGAAAAACTCTTGCGCCTTGCGCTTCCATGAACGCTGATGGCTGAGATAAATATTTTTCGCTAATTGTTGGGTGATGGTACTGCCGCCCTGCACGATCCGCCCTGAGGTAATGTTGGTAACGGCAGCGCGCGTAAAACCCCACCAATCAATGGCGCCATGCTCAAAAAAGCGGCGGTCTTCCACCGCTAACAAGGCTTTAACCATCAAGGGCGGTATTTGTTCATAGGTTAGTGTATCACCATAATTGGCACCATAGGTGGTTAAGACATTACCCCGGTTATCCAATACCCGTATTTGTTCTTCAAGGCCCGGCTGTGGTAGGTTATCCAAATCGGGCAAGTCGTGGGCCAGATAAAGCGTGAAGAAAAACCCTATAATAACCATCCAAACGCCCGCAACGCTGCCCCAATAAAACACCTTACGCCAAGGCCGTTTTGGCTTTAGCGCATTTGCTTCATTAGATTCAGCATCTGTCTCTATCTGGTCTTTTTTAGGCATTAGGACTCCACATGTCATTCCCTATTATCATGACAATTTTGACAAAAAAGGGGCCACAAAAGGGCCCCTTAATTTCACACTTTGCTCAGGGTCCTATTAGGCATCCAAATTCGCCACATTCAAGGCATTGTCTTGAATAAACTGACGGCGCTCTTCCACCACATCACCCATTAATTTAGCAAAAATTTCATCGGCTGTATCAGCCTGATCCACCTTCACCTGCAACAAGGAACGTGCCTCAGGATCCAACGTGGTTTCCCATAACTGATCAGGATTCATTTCACCCAATCCTTTATAACGCTGAATGCTTAAGCGCTTGCGGCCATGGGCCAAAATTTGTTGGTATAAGGCGACGGGACCCACAATGCGATCTTCTTGTTCCTTTTTGATCAAGCGCGCAACCTCACCATAGCTTTCACCAATTCGGGCAGCAATTTTCGCAATGCTGCGGGCTTCTGCGCTTGAAAGCACCTCTGAATCGATCGAATGATAATCAGAAACACCACGTACGGTTTGGGTAAAGTCATAACCACCATTGCTGTCTGACACTTTACCTTCCCAACCACGCTCTTCTTCACCATCAGCAATGCTGTTAAGGCGGGCGGCGGTGCGTTCAGCAATATCAGCCATTAATTTCGGATCTGAAAGAGTGTCTGAATTCAAGCCACCTTCAATGGCTAAATGCTCGATTAAGCGACGATCATAACTCATCGGAATACCGGCAATTAAACGCGTAATTTGGCGTGCGTCATGGATCATTTCACGTAACGCCTCAGCCGCAAATTGCTCCCCATTACCCAAAATAAGAGTTGCTTCATCCATGGCGCTATCAATCAAATAAGTATCCAACGACACATCGTCTTTTAGATAAACTTCTGATCTACCGCGCGCCACTTTATAAAGTGGTGGCTGGGCCACATAAAGATGACCTTTTTCAATCAAATCTGGCATTTGGCGATAGAAGAAGGTTAAAAGCAGGGTTCGAATGTGGGCACCATCGACGTCCGCATCGGTCATAATAATGATTTTATGATAGCGCAGCTTTTCCAAATTAAAGTCGTCTCGGCCAATTCCTGTACCAAGCGCTGTGATAAGCGTGCCAATCTCTTGCGACGATAACATGCGGTCAAAACGCGCCCGTTCGACATTCAAAATTTTACCTTTCAATGGCAAAATGGCTTGGTTGGCACGGTTTCGGCCCTGTTTGGCAGAACCACCCGCTGAATCACCCTCCACGATGAACAATTCTGATACCTCAGGGTCGCGGCTGGAACAATCGGCCAACTTACCTGGCAAACTTGCCATGTCCAAGGCCCCTTTACGGCGGGTTAACTCACGCGCTTTACGCGCCGCTTCACGTGCAACTGCGGCGTCAACAATCTTACCGGCAATGATTTTGGCCTCATTGGGATGCTCTTCAAACCATTCGGTTAGCAATTCACCCACCAAACCTTCAACCGCTGGGCGCACCTCAGATGATACCAATTTGTCCTTTGTTTGGCTGGAAAATTTCGGGTCCGGAACTTTTACAGATAGAACGGCGGTGAGGCCTTCACGGGCATCATCGCCTGAAACCGCCACCTTCAATTTTTTGTTCAATCCAGACGAGGCCATATAATTATTGATGGTGCGGGTCATGGCGGCACGAAACCCTGCTAAGTGAGTACCACCATCGCGTTGCGGAATGTTATTGGTGAAGCACAAAACATTTTCATGATAGCTGTCGGTCCACTGCATGGCTAATTCAATGCCAATATCATCACGTTCGCCAATGATGGTGACAGGATCACCAGAAATGGAGTTTTTAGAACGATCTAGATAATGCACAAACGCGGTAATACCACCTTCATAGTAAAGCTCGGTTTCTTTTTTCTCAACATGGCGAGCATCACGGATGACCACCCGTACACCAGAGTTCAAGAAAGCCAACTCTCGGAAGCGATGCTCTAGGCGATCAAAGCTAAATTCAATGTTTTTAAAAGTAGTTTCAGCGGGCATAAAGGTCACTTCCGTGCCTGTTTGGCCATCAGCATCGCCCACCACTTTCAAATCTTCTTCGGCCTCGCCATTACGAAAGGTCATTTCATGTTTTTTGCCATTACGCCAAATGGTCAAACGCAACCAATCAGACAGGGCGTTTACAACCGATACACCCACACCATGCAGGCCACCCGATACTTTATAGGAATTTGAATCGAACTTACCGCCAGCGTGCAATTGGGTCATAATAACCTGTGCCGCAGAAACGCCTTCTTCCTCATGAATGTCCGTGGGAACACCGCGACCATTATCGCGTACCGTGACGGACCCATCAGCGTTTAACTGCACCAAAATACGATCACAATAGCCCGCCAAAGATTCATCGATGGCATTATCGGTTACCTCAAACACCATATGGTGCAAGCCAGAGCCATCCTCCGTATCACCGATATACATACCGGGGCGTTTACGAACGGCATCAAGACCCTTCAAGACCTTAATCGAATCCGCACCATAATCCGCTGCGCCCTCTTCGGCTGATTTTTGCTCGGGTTTATCACTCATAGCCCATTCCCTCTGTTTTTATTCTTCTAAATTACCTGCAATCGGTGAAATCTCACCATTGCAAACATTAAACATGGCTGCTTTGCCCTGTAGGGGGGAAAACAAAGCCGCCTCGGTTCCGGTTAACCACACTTGGCTACCCAGTTCCTGTAATTCATCAAAAAGCGCTGCTCGCCGCTCCTGGTCTAAATGTGCTGCCACTTCATCCAGTAAAATAATCGGCGCATGGCCTTCCAAGGCACGCTCCATGCGCGCCGCTGCCAACACAATACCCAACACCAAGGCCTTTTGCTCGCCCGTTGAACACATACGCGCTGGCATTTCTTTCGCCACGTGAAAAGCGGTAAAGTCGCTTTTATGCGGGCCATCATGAGCGCGGCCACTGGCACCGTCACGACCGCGGTTATCGGCCAAAATTTGTCGAAACAACTCTTCCACTTCCAAGGCAGGCTTGCTGGAAAGGGCCGCCTCTAAAACACCATCCAAGGCCAAATCAGCCTTCGGGAAAGGCCCTGTGCCATGATCATCAATTTGACCACGCAAATGGGCCAAAGCATCCAACCGGTTTGCCACAATAATCACCGCTTCAGCGGCGGCGCGACGTTCAAGCGCGGAAACCCATGCCGTATCTGGCTGCTTATAACGATCACTTATTAAGCGCATGCGTTCACGCATGGCCTTTTCATAGGCATTTAAATGGCGGTTATGATCACCATGAAGACCCGACACGATGCGATCAAAAAAGCGTCGACGCACACTGGCACCCTCTAAAAACAACCGATCCATGCGCGGCGTGACCCATGTCACCGACATATGATCCGACAAAGCCGCAGGACCAGAAGCAGCCTCACCATTAATTTTTACCACCCGGCGTTCGCTGAGGGTTTCACTATCACTATCAAACCCATTATCGTCATCATCTGGGCTGGTCTCGGCCTGTTTCTCCCGTATCGCCGCCATGGTGCGGGCATCAAGACCAGTGCCAAGCTGGGCTTCATCAGATCGGCCTTGCACCCGTGCCGCAACCGCCCAAGGCATGGCTGCGCCAATGTGACAAACGTCTGATAATTTGGCAGAGCGCATACCGCGTCCCGGCATTAAAAAAGATAAAGCCTCTAATAAATTGGTCTTTCCAGAGCCATTTTGCCCAATCAACACCACCGGCCCCATAAAACCTTCAGGCAATTCAAGACGGGCATTTTGATAATTTCGGAAATAAGACAGCACAAGACGATGAACAGCCAAGCCGGGATGACCTGTTTCCACCTCGGCACCTGCATCTTGTTTCATCATTCGCATTTGAGCCATGAATTTCCTATTGATCAGCCCTTAAAGTGGCGGCCCATTGCGCCGTTGCTTTTAAAAGGGGCCGTCCGACCCATTTCAAGATCAGACGGCAAAAATGGGTTCACAATGCCCTATTGATAACAACTGTTATCAAACGCGCATTGGCATCAACACATAAAGCGCGCTGTCATCACCATTGTCACGAACAATGGTCGGTGACGCAGAATCAGCCAATTCAGCATAAACCGTGTCGCCTTCAACCTGACCCAAAATATCCAACAGATATTTGGCGTTGAAACCAATTTCTAGTGGCTCTTCCGAATAGGTCGCTAGCAATTCTTCAGTTGCCGTGCCGTTTTCAGGGCTGGTCACTGACAAATCAATTTTATCGGCGCTAAGCGCAACTTTGACCGAACGGGTGCGGTCTGATGAAATGGTTGATACACGATCAACCGCCTCAGCCAACACCTGACAATCCACTTCCAAACGCTTTTCGTTGGCTGTTGGGATCACACGCTTATAATCTGGGAACGTGCCATCAATTAATTTAGACGTCAGCACCACACCGGCAAAAGTGAAACGGATTTTGGTGTCAGACAACTGCACCTCAACCTCACCCTCATATTCATCAAGAAGCTTACGCAGCTCAGCCACTAATTTGCGCGGCACAATCACCCCAGGCATGCCCTTGGCACCCTCAGGAACAGAAACCTCAACCTGCGCCAAACGGTGACCATCAGTGGCAACGGCGCGCAGCATGCTGTCATCATCGTCAGCGACATGAAGGTAAATACCGTTCAAATAATAACGGGTTTCTTCGGTTGAAATGGCAAAGCGAGTTTTGTCGATCAAACGCTTTAATTCTTCCGACGCCAAGTTAAAGCGATGCGGCATATCACCACCAGACATCACTGGGAAATCTTCCTTCGGCAAGCATGAAAGCGTAAATTGTGAGCGACCTGCAGTGATGGTCAAACGCTCATCAGTCAGCGACAATTCAACCTGTGCGCCATCTGGCAATTTGCGGACAATGTCAAACATTGTGTGTGCAGGCACGGTGGTACCGCCAGTTTCACCAACAGATGCTTCGGTTTTTTCGACAATGGCCAAATCCAGATCAGTTGCAGTTAGTGAGATTGCTCCCTCGTCCGCCTCAATCTGTACATTTGACAAAATCGGAATAGTGTTTCGACGCTCAACAACACTTTGAACATGTGAAAGTGATTTAAGGAGCTGCCCTCGTTCAATGGTGAGCTTCATTTGACCCCTGCTTCCCTATTTAATCGGACCTTTGCGGCCCTTGTTAATCCTCAAAATTAGGGAGGTTTTCTCCCCAACCCGCGCCGCCAAATGGGCCCCCACATGGCACGACGCACTTATTAAAATATACAATAAGACATCTGACCCAAAACCGATAGGAAAAAGTGAGCAAAAACGCCATTTTTTTATAAAAAAACTCAGAATTTCCAGCGAGTCGCAATAGGCCACGTCGCAGCAACGCGAATCGGCCCCAGATCAACCCAAAACTGCATAAAAAAAGGGGCCAAAGCCCCCTCAAATTATCACAAGTTTTTCAGCATGTTAGCCCCGCAACATGCGCGATAAACGGGCAATATCATCTTCTAAAGCGCTGTCGGTTAGGCGTAAATCATCAACCTTGCGCACCGCATGAATAACCGTGGTATGATCACGGCCACCGAATTTACGGCCAATTTCAGGCAATGAGCGACTGGTAAACTGCTTAGACAAATACATGGCCACCTGACGAGGACGGGCAATGTTACGTGAACGACGGGCCGACAACAGGTCTGCCATGCGCAAATTATAATATTCTGCGACTTGACGCTGAATTTCATCAATGGTGATTTTACGGTCATTGGCGCGGATCAGGTCTTGCAATACATCACGGGTCATATCAATGGTGACGGGACGCCCTACAAGGGTGGCGTAGGCTGCAACCCGGTTTAAGGCACCCTCTAATTCACGGACATTCGAGGTGATGCGATGGGCCAAAAATTCAATCACATCGTCGCGAACACTGGTTCCTTCCAGTTTCTCAGCTTTGGCCTGTAAGATACCCAATCGCAATTCATAGTCGGTTGGATGGATATCGGCCACCAAACCCCAACCCAAACGCGACACAATACGTTCTTCAATGCCCTCAAGGTCGGTCGGTGAGCGATCAGCCGAGATCACCACTTGGCGACGATTATCCACCAGGGCATTAAAGGTGTGGAAAAATTCTTCTTGAGTTGAGTTTTTGTTGGCGATGAATTGCACATCATCAATCATCAGTAGATCAACCGAGCGGAATTGACGCTTAAAGGCCACCGTATCTTTATAGCGAAGCGCTGAAATAAATTGAAACATGAACTTTTCAGCACTCATATACATCACTATGCGCTCAGGATGCTCGCGGCGTACCTTATTGGCAATGGCGTGCATCAAGTGGGTTTTACCCAGCCCACAGCCACCATGAAGGAACAAAGGATTAAACGGCACTTCTGAACTGTCAGCTACACGCTGGGCAGCAGCAAAAGCCAATTCGTTGGATTTACCAACGACAAAATTATCAAAGCTGTAACGGGGGTCTAAGCGCGCACCAAAGCTATCTTCCAACACATCGCTGGCTTGGGTTTGATCTTGTTTTTGTGCTAAGGCAGTTTGCTGAGTTTCAACCGGTGACATTTGTGAGGCTTTTTGAGCAATCACCTCAATCGCCATGACGCGACCATCTTCACGCATCCACATTTCAAGAATTTTAGGCGCATAGTGACGCTTAACCCAATCACGGACAAAAGGCGTACGCGCTGAAATGGATAAGGTTCCCCCCTCAACACCAGCGCATTCTAAATTGGTTAGCCACGCATTAAAAACGTCTTCACCAAATTCATTTTTCAGTCCAGACTTTACATGTGTCCAAAGCGCTTGCTGCCCCATATCAGCTGAAGATTTGCTCTCTAAATCTGCGGCACTTTGCTGTTTCATTCCCTCTGACATAATTTTTTTAAAGCCCTAAAATAATCATTTCACCTTATGCCCGGCATCACAAAAAAATACCGACCTGCCTTTTATTAAGCGCCAAATAAACGCCTTTGATAGGTTTTTTGATAGTCTTGTAACGCAGATATTGCCCCCTAGACTAGCCAATATCAATCTTAACTGAGCCCACTATCGCCCCTTGCTGATAAAAAGGTCTAAATTGAAAAACCTTTTCCCCGCATCAACAAACTGCGCTCAAATTACATCCCCTTCACACCAATACATTGGATTGAAGAAAATGCTCTAATGTGTGACTCTGTCTCAACCGATTTATCGACATTAGCCACAGCAAATCGCGCTGACAACAGCAATGATTGAGTCAATTTAAAATATATTTTTTTTCTTGTGGATTGACTCAATCACTAACACAATATCTTGATTTAGGGCGGATAGCAGATAGCAAAAATGCTTCCAAAGAGCGCGCACAGAAAAACGCACCATGACAAAATCATGATGCGTTGGAATATTATTTCAGCATTCTGATCGAATCATATAGGCATCAAACAAGATGACCGATGATACGACGAATCAGTGGTCTTAAGACAAAGCTTTAATGCGACCAGCCAAACGAGAAACTTTGCGAGAAGCAGCCTTTTTATGGTAAAGACCTTTTTGAGCAGCGCGCATGATTTCTGGTTGAGCGGCACGTAAAGCAGTTTGTGCAGCACCTTGATCGCCTTTAGTGATCGCTTCTTCAACAACACGCAAGAAAGTGCGAACACGTGAAGCACGTGCTTTGTTAACAAGAGTACGACGAGCGTTCTGACGAATGCGTTTTTTTGCTTGTGGATTATTAGCCATTTTCAAACCTTTTAAAACCCGAGTGTAAAACCCGAATACCTGTAAATTTCAAGGGGGATATAACGGTGTGCGACCAGAAGGTCAACCACTTTCCACCTTTTTTGCCGTATTTCATAAAAAAACCGACCATAAGGGCCGAGTTTGGGAGAATTTACCCCGCCACCAACCCATATATTGGTCTGTGACGGGGCATCATCTTTTGTCGGAAAGAATCAACGATTCTTAAATTGCGGACTGCGTTTTTCCACAAATGCCGCCATACCTTCTTTTTGGTCGTTGGTGGCAAATAATGAGTGGAACACACGGCGCTCAAAACGAATACCTTCCTCAAGGGTGGTTTCGTATGAGCGATTCACAGCTTCTTTGGCAATCATCACAGAAGGACGCGACAAATCAGCAATGGTGTTGGCAATGTCAATCGCTTGTGTCTTCAAATCTTCTAAAGGCACCACGCGAGAAACCAAGCCAGAGCGTTCCGCTTCTTGGGCATCCATCATGCGGCCTGTCAGGCACATATCCATGGCTTTTGATTTACCCACAAAGCGGGTTAAACGCTGGGTACCACCGGCACCCGGAATAACACCCAATTTAATTTCAGGCTGACCAAATTTAGCATTATCCGCTGCGATGATGAAATCGGCCATCATTGCCAGTTCACAGCCACCGCCAAGGGCATAACCTGCCACCGCCGCAATCACGGGCTTACGACAACGGGTTGCCTCTTCCCAATTTGCGGTGATAAAATCTTCCATGTAGACATCCATATAGTCTTTGGATGCCATTTCTTTAATGTCTGCACCCGCAGCGAAGGCTTTCTCCGATCCAGTGATAACAATTGCACCGATATCGTCATTGGCTTCCAATGCTTTTAGGGCATCGGTCATTTCATCCATCAACTGCTTGTTGAGAGCGTTTAACGCATCAGGGCGGTTCAATGTGATCACGCCTACTTTGTCATTAATATCCAACAAAATGGTTTCATATGACATTATACTTATTACCTTTCTTCTCATGCTTTGTGAGAGATTTGAGGAAGGATTCCTAACCCCAAACAACGCATTTGCAAAGTATTTTTTGAACAGTTCCGGTCTCAGCCCTTTTCCATGGGGTGTAAATAAAACCGAATCATTAAAACATCTTCATCCCGCAAAAACTCTAACGATAAATGTTCCGCATCGCGGGCATAGTGCGCGTGGTGGCCTTCTGTGCGCTGGTTATCCAACTGCCAGCCTAAGGCCATGAGGGTTTCGTGATAGAACTGTCGCACGGTCGCTTCATCACCATAGCCATCAATTTGCGCTTGTATGATTCGCCCCTCAGGTTTGTCAAACACCAAGCTATAATCATCATTCAGGATAAACCCTTGATGGAGGGGTAATTGCAATAGATCAAGTGGTGAAGAGTCTTCACCCGCCTGCACAATCACGGCCAAAGGTGCGGTTTGCGCCGTTGCCATCAAAGGCGCAATAAAGGATAGCAACAATGACGCCAGTGCCACCCAAATAGGCCAGCGCAATGGACCTGCCTTATCATCCTTGGATGAGACAAGCTTTGGCTTTTTCATATCAAATTTTGTGACGTGTGTTTTCATAAAATCAGCCTAGTGCGCTCTATTAAATTTCTCAAGTAACAAATACAGGTTATTTTTGGCAGCGAGGGCAGTAAAAAGTTGATCGGCCTGTTTGTACCATGCGCTGGATGGTGCCTGAGCAAGGTTTATCGTTTTTGTCCACCATTTGGCAAGGTTGGCCCGCACGGTCATAGGCTTTAAAGCTGTGCTGAAAATAGCCCATGGTGCCATCGGTTTTTTTATGATCCTTCAAACTAGACCCACCGGCCTGAATGGCATCATCTATCACTTGCTTAATATGGCTGACCAAAACCTCTAATCGAGGTTTTGAGATGTTTCCCGCCATGCGTTTCGGGCTTATGCCACTGCGATTTAAGGCCTCGCAAACATAAATATTACCAAGGCCCGCGATATTTTTTTGGTCCAACAAGGCCGTTTTAATAGCGGTTTTGCGACCGCCAAACTTTTGCTTTAGATAAGCTGCTGTTAACGCCTCATCCATTGGTTCTGGCCCCATATGGCATAATAAAGGATGCGTTGCTTCATCCTCACGCTTAAAAATATCCATCATTCCAAAGCGGCGCGGGTCATTATAATGCAGGTGATAACCGTCACTGGTTTCAAGAATCACATGATCATGCTTTTTGGTTTCAGCCTCCTCATTAGGGCCATAAACACGAAAACTGCCAGACATGCCAAGATGATTAAGTAAAACGGTATCATTATCCAAATCGATGAGGATATATTTTGATCGGCGTCTTAAATTCACCACCGTGCGACCGGTTAAATATTGTGAAAAGCCAGCGGGGATATCAAAACGCAATTTGGGCACCATGGCTTGTGCGCGGGTTATCACCTTGCCCTTTAAGGCTGGCTCAATGCCCCGTTTCACGGTTTCCACTTCTGGTAACTCTGGCACTGAGGTCTCCTTTTTTATTAGCCATAAACCGATGATCCTGATAAAACCCCAAGCAAGGGCTGGTGATCAGTCACACGCTAGGACAAGATGAAGGCGTGATCAAGCAACTTAAACGACCATCTTTGGGCTGATAGGAATTAGGTGCATGACCGAAATCAAGGACACTGTTAATCACGATGCTGATAAAGACAGCAACGGCGATAATCATTTTGGCTTTCAATCGGTTAAAACAGAAGACAAAGCAAAAATGGTGCGCGATGTTTTTGATAATGTTGCCAGCAAATATGACATTATGAATGATGCCATGTCGTTGGGCGTTCATCGCCTTTGGAAAGACAGCTTAATCGACACTTTAAAACCCTTCCCCGGAATGAGCCATATTGATGTGGCCGGCGGCACAGGGGATATTGCCTTTCGGGTGTTAGATGCGGTTCGCAAAAAAACTGACGATCCTGAAAAACTGGCCAAAACCAACATTGCCATCACAGACATTAATGAACAAATGCTCAATGTTGGCCGCAACCGCGCCATTGATCGTGGCGATATGAATCAATTTAAATTCTTTGTGGGCGATGCTGAAACCCTACCTGTTGAGGCCAACACCTATGACAGTTACACCATTGCTTTTGGCATTCGCAATGTCTCGCGCATTGATGTGGCGTTGCGCGATGCCTACCGTATTTTAAAGCCGGGTGGGCGTTTCTTATGCCTTGAGTTTTCTGAGGTTATTTTGCCATATTTAGCAGAATTATATGATAAATATAGCTTTCAACTGATCCCCAAACTGGGCGAAATTATCACCCAAGACCGCGATTCATATCAATATCTGGTGGAAAGCATTCGCCGCTTTCCTAAGCAAGAGGCCTTTACCACCATGATTAAAGACGCAGGTTTTGAAAAGGTTAGCTATCGCAATATGTCTGGCGGTATTGTTGCCCTTCACAGCGGTTGGAAAATTTAAGCCGGATTTTTGCCCTTTATGTTTAAAGCCCTCAAATATAGTTGGAGACTGCTACGAGTTGCCCTTATTTTGGCGCGTTTTAGGGCCCTATTTTTTCTTGATTTAATCAAAGATAAAAAACCCGCCATCGGGGTTTTAAAAACCATTCTTTATCTGATCACCCCACGCAAACGCGGCGTTGGTAAATTAAGTGATGGTCAACGCCTTGTTTTGGCGCTAACCCGCTTGGGGCCAGCCTATATTAAATTGGGCCAAACCCTTGCCACCCGCCCTGATATGATCGGTGACGATATGGCAGGCGACCTAGCCAGCCTGCAAGACCGCCTTCCCGCCATTGCGTTCAAAGACATTAAAACACCCCTTGAAAATGCCTTAGGCGGTGCTTTGGAAGACTTTTATCAATGGTTTGAGGAAGACGCCGTTGCCGCCGCATCCATTGCCCAAGTTCATAAGGCCAAAACCACTGAGGGTGTGATGGTGGCGGTGAAGGTGTTGCGCCCTGGCATTCGGGTTGCGATGGCGCGTGACATTGAAGCCTTTCATTATTTTGCCCGTCTTCTTCAAAAACATGTGCCACAAGCACGCCGCCTACAACCGCGCCGGGTTGTGGCCTTGATGGAGCGCACCATTCGTGAAGAATTAAACCTATCGTTTGAAGGTAAAGCTGCAGATCAATTGCGCCACAACATGCAAGACCAAAAAGGTTACCGTGTACCGACAATTGATTGGCTGCGCACAGGACCAGATGTTCTTACCTTAGAATGGATTGATGGTATTCCCCTTCGCAACCATGCCGCATTAGAAGCCGCAGGCCATAACCGCAAGGCGCTGTCTGAAAAG
>CAKZLM010000151.1 GCA_937126915.1 uncultured Alphaproteobacteria bacterium | reverse complement strand
CCTTAAAACCTGCAAAACCCTTATTTGGAATGGCCCGTTAGGGGCATTCGAACTATCACCGTTTGACAAAGGCACCGTGAAACTTGCCCGCGCCGCAGCAGAATTGACCCGTAATGGCGACCTGCTAACCGTTGCGGGTGGTGGCGATACGGTATCAGCTTTGGCCCACGCTGGTGCAAAAGATGACTTTAGCCATGTTTCAACGGCGGGTGGTGCTTTCCTAGAGTGGATGGAAGGCAAACCATTACCGGGTGTGGAAGCCCTTGTTAAATCGTAATTGAACAATTTTAAGATATTATCTACCGAGAGGATGGAGACTAAAATGAGCCAAGAATTATATGATATTGCTTTTGCTATGGGCCAAACTGGTCGTGGTATTTTAGCCGCTGACGAAAGCACTGGCACAATGGGTAAGCGTTTGGACAGCATTGGCCTTCCAAACGAAGAGCATTACCGTCGTGACTACCGCGAAATGATGTTCCGCACCAAAGAAGCCATGGAAAACTATATCTCTGGTGTTATTCTTTATGATGAAACCATTCGTCAAAAAGCCGAAGATGGCACACCATTGGTTAAATTGATCCAAGACGCTGGCTCAATCCCTGGTATTAAAGTTGACGCTGGCGCTAAAGAACTAGCTGGCTGGCCTGGTGAAATGGTTACAGAAGGTCTTGATGGTCTACGTGGTCGTTTGAACGAATATTATGACTTAGGCGCACGCTTTGCTAAATGGCGCGCTGTGATCAACATCACTGACAATGCACCAAGTGTTGCTTGTGTGAAAGCCAACGCCCATGCTTTGGCTCGTTATGCAGCCCTTTGTCAAGAAGCCAACATTGTTCCTATCGTTGAACCAGAAGTGATCATGGACGGTTCTCACGATATTGATCGTTGTGCTGAAGTAACTGAGTTTGCCCTAAAAACTCTTTATGCTGAAATGTTCGAACAAGATGTTTTCCTTGAAGGTTCCGTGTTGAAGCCAAACATGGTTATCTCAGGCACTGAGTGTGACGTTCAAGCCAGCCGTGAAGAAGTTGCAGAAGCCACTGTTGCTATTCTAAAGCGTGCCGTTCCAAGTGCCGTTCCAAGTATTGTGTTCTTGTCTGGCGGTCAGTCTGACGTTGATGCGACAGCTCACCTTCACTTGATGAATGCTGGTTATGACCTACCTTGGAACCTAAGCTACTCATACGGTCGTGCACTACAAGCCGCTCCTTTGAAAGCTTGGTCTGGTAAGAAAGAAAATTATGACGCTGCCCAAGCAGCCTTCACTCACCGTGCTAAAATGAACAGCTTAGCCACCAAAGGTGAATGGTCAGAAGATCTAGAAGGTTAATCCCTTCACCATATTGTGACAAAAGGGAGGCTTTTCAGTCTCCCTTTTTTGTTGGTCTTGTTACCTTACAGTCAAAATAAAATAATCACTTTCAAAACTTGACATTTTTGATAAAAGCTTAATATCTCGGTGCCTAATAGAATATATTCAGGGAATGAAGGATAGACATATGACTGAAAACGCCATTGATTGCCATTTGTATTTGATCAGCCCTTCTAGCTTTGATCTTGAACAGTTCAAGATTGACCTTGAAGCTGCGATTAGCCATCCAATGGTGCAAAGCTTTCAGTTGCGCATGAAGGACGCCGCGCGTGAAGACATCCGCACGGCTATTCAAACCTTAATGCCCATTTGCCATGCCCATGAAGTGGCCTTTATCCTGAACGATGATGCTCAATTGGCCGGTGAGATGCAGTGTGATGGGGTCCATTTAGGGCAAAGCGATGGCAGCATCAAAGAGGCGCGTCAAAATTTAGGGTTTGATATTATTATTGGGGCCACCTGCCATGACAGCCTTGATATGGGTTACCGCGCAGGTGAAGAAGGGGCCGATTATGTGGCCTTTGGCGCCTTTTATCCGACCTCTACAAAAGAAACCCATCATCAGCCTGACCCTGAAATTCTCACCCTTTGGGCAGATGCCACCGAATTACCTGTTGTCGCCATAGGCGGAATCACTGCTGAGAACGCGGCCCCCTTGGTAAAAGCAGGCGCTCATTTCTTGGCCGTATCTGGCTTTGTTTGGCAACACCCCAGAGGCGTTAAAGCTGCCGTGGATGAATTAGCCAAGGCCATTGATAGTGCAGCAACATAGAATCGCCATCTAGCACCAACGATTATTAGTCTCGATTTAGGTCATGAGGGTACTAAATCAACTTATGACCTAATGCATGACGCCCCTTGTGAAGGGGCCACAAACAAGGGCGCGTTCAACACCGGGGGTTAAATGTTCTAGCCCTTCAAGCAGTTTTTCCGGCCCCATTAAAACGTCTAAAATTTGCGATGAATATTTCACTGCACTTTCACGCATCATACCCATCATCGGCCAGCCCCATAGTGCCGCAATGGTAATACCATCCTGAACGAAATGTGGGTTATCCAAGAAAGTGCCCGTGGTGACAGGTTCAATCGGGCTACGGTTATTCTCGCTGCCCCCAACCAAATCAATAATCACCGAGCCTTTAGGAATGACATTCCTGACATGCTCGTTGGTGATCAAATAATTTTTACCTCGCAATTGCTTATCAAGATTAACGCCATTGATGATGATATCAGCCTGCTTAATCCAATAATCGATACGATCTGTGACGGTATGAGTGGAGCCTAAAACATCCACCTTCATCAGGCCTGCGGCGACCAATTCATCAATCGCCCCTTGAGCCACATTGCCATAGCCTAAAACCACCGCCCTTGCGTCTTTTAAAGCAAGATCAGGTTTGTTCTCCTGTAAAACTTTTAGGCCATAACGTGCCCCCGCCTGACCCGTTTCATGAAGACATTGAATGCGGCGCATACCAAATTCAAATGGCGGGTGTGTTTGGCGATATTCACTAATCAGCTCTTGCACCTTAAAACGTTCAACTGCACGCACATCCACCACATGGGCATCCATGGAAGACACACGGCTTAAATGACCATAGGTATCGGAAAAGATGTCACTATCATAAAAATATAACACATTGGCACCGACGCTTTGATAGGCCTCAAACCCCGATGAAGGATTAATCACCTCAACCGAGCGCGGATCACGGTTACTGGCTCGCCTGATAGCTGCTGCTAAAACCTTTGACCAACCAATGACCTTTACCTGCAAGCCGCCAATTTCATTATTATCAAGATAAGCCTGTAAAGCCGATGACATAGCAAGGCGACCCAAAATTTCTTCATCATTTTGTTGTTTGGGGCTTTCTAAAATTTCTTCCATGGCAATGACGTTAATTTGGTTTTGCTCTAGCATTCTGTCACGTTCAGGATAGGACTGGCTGTAAGCAAAGCACATCACCGTGGTGCCGGGGGTCAAGCGCGGAATAGTATCAAGGGCCAAGCCTTTAAACTTAATCACCAAATCTTTGTCGCGGTAGATGTCTTCATGAGATTGCAACTTTGCCCCGGCGCGCATATAGGCATCATCCGAAAACTCAACCCCCTCGCCAGCGCCATATTCCACATAGACATCAAAACCCGAAACCACCAAACGTTTTACATCATCAGGCACCAACGCCACACGACGTTCTAACCCACCAGGGTTTTCCGGTGATTCAATTTCCTTGGCCACTGCAATTGATTTAAATTGTCCTGACATAAGCCCCCCTTATTTTGCTATCTGATTTCAGGTTAAAGGGCGCTTTTTTATGAATCAAGAAAATACAATTCCTAAGGGGTAGAAAAATCGTCCATAAGAAGAAAAATATGTCAGATGGCTTATAAGCCGGGTTCTGTCCCTGCAAGCAGGGGATGGCTATTCATCTAGGATTATTGTTGCCAATAACCTCAAGCAACCGACCCGAAGAACATGATCAGAAACCATCATCGACCCCAAGGGGTCACGTTCTTCCTATTTGGTTTTGCTTCAGGTGGGGTTTACCATGCCAGCCCTGTTACCAGCGCCGCGGTGCGCTCTTACCGCACCCTTTCAGCCTTGCCTGTGTTCAAAGAACCATCGGCGGTCTTCTCTCTGTTGCACTTTCCCTAGGGTTGCCCCCGGCGGGCGTTACCCGCCACCTTTGTTTCTGTGAAGCCCGGACTTTCCTCCCCCTGCAAGCAGGCGGCAGCCATCCAGCCATCTGACCCTTCTTGCTTTAAATAGATGATTGGCAAAATGCAAGAAAAACGATACAAGCTTAAACAAACATAAAGGCGGGGTAATAAAAAAATACGATTTGCCTAACGTTTTTAGGGGAAAATAATGACCGACCTACTTTACTATGAAGACATGGAAGCCAGTGAAACTTTTGTTAAACACGACAATACCCACACGGTTACCAAAGACGAGATCATCGCATTTGCTGAAAAGTATGACCCAATTCCTTTTCACTTAAGCGAGGATGATGCCGCCCAATGGGGCCACCACACCGTTACCGCCCCTGGCACCTTAACGGAAGCCATTTGCGTTAGCCTTATTCACAGAAACCGCACACCCATTGCCGCCTTTGGCTTATTGGCAAAGGAACTAACCCTACCTCGCCCCTTATATGCGGGTGAAACGGTGGCTCTTTATTCCCGCATGAACAGCAAGCGGGTATCACGCAACAAACCAGATCGCGGTGTGATGGAAATGTGCTTTCAGCTTAAAACTACCGAAGGGGCGCTTGTTTATGATGCCAAGCATATTGTGATCATTAAGCTGCGTAACCCGTAAACCTCTTAAAAAATCTAACGAGATGTTTTCCTTGCTTCTGCCATTTTCTTCGGGCATGGTGCGCACAAATAAGAATGATAAAGGATTCGATGAATGTTGAAAAAATCACTGTTGTTGTTAGCATCTGCGTCTTTGCTGTCGGCATGCTCTTTTTTCTCATCCCCAGAAACAGGCCGCACTGAACAAGGTGATGAAGATGCTATTTTTGATACCCGCCTTGGCGTAAATGTTGAACAATTAACCGAGCGTTTGCCAAAAACCCTGCAAGGTGACAAGCAAAATGCCCGTTACAGCGATGAACAGCTGAAAGGCAAAGACGGAAATAGTGGAAAGCTATAAGGCTGATTAAGCCATTCATTTTTGAGCATGATATTAAAAAAGGGGCTGGAATTTCTTCCAGCCCCTTTTCATTTAATTAACACTGACAACTTAGTGAATGCCGTGCATGTGGCGTTTCATCAATGGGGTCAGGATAAAGATAAGAACACCCGTGCCAACTGCCAACAAACCAACATTATTAAAGACAGTAATGGTGGATGCCACATCAACGGCACCGGCTGCAGCACCATGACTTTCCGCGCCACCCGTTAGCGATGAAATAATACCAACCAAATAGTTACCCAACGAGATAAATAGGAAGAAGGTACCCATCACCATGCCAACAATTTCTTTCGGTGATAATTTCGTCACCATTGAAAGGCCAACAGGGCTTAGGCATAACTCAGATAAGGTAAGACCAAGGTATAAGAACACCAACCAGATGAAGCTTTTGTTTGAGCCTTCATCAGCGCCTAAACCATAAGCAAACACAAGGTAACCAGCGCCGATGATAAACATCGCCCAACCGAATTTACCTGGTGTTGATGGCTCATATCCTTTTTTCGACAAGGTCACCCATAACCAAGAGAACACAGGCGCAAACATGATAATGAACGCAGGGTTCATCGATTGCACTTGTGATGGCAACCATTCAAAGCCAAGGAAGTTTAGGTCAAAATATTGATCAGCCAATAGGGTTAAGCTAGCACCTTGTTGCTCGAACAACGCCCAAAACACGGTTTGAACGACGATTAAGAAAGTCGCTACAAGCAAGCGTCCACGCACCACGGTTTCAGACTTCATCGCTTTACCGACCAAAATGACCACCATCAAGATGCCTAAGATACCAAGGGCTTGACCCAAAACATCACGGTATTGAATTAACACCCAGCTTAAAAGAACCAAGCCAAAGCCAAACAGATAAATGGCATTTTCTTTGTTTACAGGACCAAAGGCTTTTTCTTTCAAAGCTTCTGGTTTAGGGGGCTCAGCACGGCCATCAAGGAATTTTTGTCCCCAAAGGAAGACCAAAAGACCAAACAGCATGCCAATACCAGCCATACCAAAACCATAGCTCCAACCAAAAGTTTCGCCCACATAGCCAACACCAAAGATTGAGAGTACCGAACCAACGTTAATGCCCATGTAAAAAATGGTAAACCCACCATCACGGCGCGGATCATTTTCGCCATATAGCTTACCAACAATGGTCGAAATATTAGCTTTCAAGAAACCAACGCCAGTAATGATGAGAGCAAGCGAGAAGAAGAATAAGCTTTGGAAACCCTCGTCACGTACCACTGTTTCACCGTCTAGATAAGCGGGTGGCCCCTCAAACGCCAGTGACAAGTGACCCAGCACCAGCAAGATGCCACCAAAAACAACCGCCTTACGCGATCCCAAATAACGGTCTGCCAAATAGCCACCCAAGATTGGCAGCATATAAGTCATACCGATATAGGCACCGTAAATACCGCTCGATTGCTCAGTTGAATATAAATAATATTTCGTTAGGAACAAGATTAACAAGGCACGCATGCCATAGAATGAAAAGCGTTCCCACATTTCGGTTAAAAAACAAATCGATAAGCCAATTGGATGGCCCATCAATTCACGCTCTTGCGAGCCTGCTCTCAGGTCAGACGTATCAGACATGAAATCCCCTTTATGATTATTTTCTCTCCCTAAAGCCACTGTCTGGCTTTTTTATTAAAAATAAAACTAATCAGTTTTAGGGGGTTTGTCACTTAAAATTAAAAGGCTGCCTTTATACCAACCATTATTTGCCTTGGTCTGGCGACATTCACCAAGCCCGCAGCATCAATTCTACTGGTGATTTCTTGATTGAAGATATTCTCTGCCCAGACAAAGCCGCTAAATTGCTCATATAGTGGGAAGTCAGTCCGCAAGGAAACCCATGTCGCAGACGGCATTGATCGGCGAGATTGGTCATCCTCATAACGCGCACTTTCATAATGCACATTAGCTTCAAATCTAAAACCCTCTCCCCATGTGCCAACCACGCCTGCACGACCACGATGTTTCGGCGATTGCGGCAAGCGATTACCCACCAGTGCCGGCATCAAAGAAAACTCTTTAATCTCGCTGTCCAGCCATTGATAAGATGCATTGATAGATAAATAGTGATTAATCGATGCATCAAACGATGCCTCTAGCCCTAACGCACTTGATTTATCAATATTGTTACGCTGGCGTAACACACCGCCTTCAGGCACAAAGCCACCCGGTTCTATCACACCAGGACCAAACCCAAGAGTAACATTACCAACACCATTTTTAAGGCTTTGATAAAACCCTCTGATAGACCAATAACCATCATTCATTAGGTCACCATCAAGGCCTAGCTCAAACCCTGTGATGGTTTCTTCCTTGAGGCTTCCATTGGCCTCAGTAATATCATTGCCAACCCGAAATGGTCTATAATATTCATTAATTGTAGGCAGCCTAAACCCCTGATAAGCGGCAGCATTTAAAGTTACCAGTCCAGCGTCAAAGGCTAAACCAAAGCGCCCCGTTGGGGTGGTCCCTGATTGATCATCAAACTGATCGTCACGCAACACGGCACGGTCAGCGTTTAGGTCAAATTCCCGACGAACACCATCGCTAACCTTCCATTGGTCAACACGAATGGATGCATCAACAGTTAACGCAGTTAACGGGGTGTGGGACCAACGCAGAAATGCACCAGCAATAACTTGCTCACCACCTGCCAAACGACTGCGGGTAAAGCCATCGCCTAAATTACGGAATAATTCGTTGGTTTCACCATCCATTAAGCGAATATCACCACCCAATTCAATATCGGTTAAAGCATTAAGGGCATAGCGCATAAGGCCATTGGCACCAAAACTAGTCCCCGGCACATCAAACTGATCAAGCACAAGACGTTGATTATCACGGGCAATGAAGATTGACTGCACCGAAGCAAAACTATTTTCAAAACTGCGTGATTGAAAATAACCGTTCACTTGCCATGTTAGATCGGCATAATCATCAACACTTATTAAGGACAGCGACAGGTCGGCACTATCTGTTTGATTGCGGGACAAATCCAAGCCATTGATGCGTTTATCTTTACCAAAAGCCGCCTTGCCATGCAGGCGAACTGTTGGGAATTCATACTGCACGCCCACCCCAATTGCCGTTACCCGCGATGCTGCTTTTGTATCCACAGGGCCACGCTGGTCTTGCGAAATGATATAGGCCCCATCACTGTCAAACTGCTGACCATAAATATAAAACCCTCCACCATCAAAGGCCTGCTGAACTTGTGCTTTTAATTGCCCTGTATTATGGCTACCCACCTGAATTTCAGCATCGGCAGATGTGTCGGTAATGCGTTTACTGGTTAATTCAATCGCCCCAGTTAGCGCGCCACTGCCCCAACGACCAAGGCCTGATCCTTTATATAGGGTAGCATCAGCCAAATTGGCATGCACCAACGGCCAATTAACCCAGCCCCCGAACGGATCATTCAACGGAACACCATCAAGGGTAACAAGGGCACGCCCCGCACCATTGGTACCAAAACCACGAAGGCTAACTCCACGCGTGGTTGGGTGTGATAAAAAACTTGTGCTGCGGCGAAATAAAGAAAAACCCGCGTCACGATCTAAAAGGTGATCAAGGGAGAACCCCATATTGCTATCAAGGTCATCAGCATCAAAACGGGTAGAATCCAGTGTCACATCGCCCTTTGATGGCGCCATGCGTTCACCAACAATGGTAACCTCGTCGTAAAGGTCATCATCCATGCTGCTTGTTTGGGCCGCAGTAATACTCGGGGTCAATAGGGCAACCAAGGTGACTATAACACCATATGAGCACGACTGATTTAGTTGAGCACTAAGATTGCTCTTTAAGAACATCTTCAACATCCTGTTCGGTTATGGGTGATGCGTTGTTGCCAAAACTGGTGCGAATGTATGTCAAAATTTTTGACATTTCGACACTATCTAAATAGTCAAACGCGGGCATGACATTACCCCATTCGCTGTCCATGTTTGGGCTGTTAACGGTGCCTTCCATAACAAATTTAATCAGTTCTTTTTTATCACCAAGAACCTTGATGGAATCAATCAGCTCAGGCTGTTGAAAAGGCACCCCGCCACCATCAGCTTGATGACACGTACCACAATTTTCATCATACAATTCTTTTGCTGTTTCTTGCGCTACCAGTTGGTTAGACAAGAAAAGAGCACCCCCAACAAGGGTGCTCATAATCTTCACGTTTTTTAAGAACATATATTTGTTCCTCATTCCTTTTCAATGCGCCAAATACGGCCTGAAACACTAGAGGTTAGATAAAGCGCGCCATTAGGCCCTTCTGCCAATCCCATGGGACGATGTTTGGCATCGCGCGGGCTTTTCAATTCAAAGGTTCCCGGAAAACCATCTGCAACAATTGTATAGTCGCCTGTGGCTTTACCGTTTTCAAACGGAATGTAAACCACATTATAACCCCGTTGCAATAAAGGCGCACGATTCCAAGAACCATGGAATGCGAGGAAAGCACCACCTTGATAGCCATCTGGCAAACCATTACCCTCAACGAATAACAAGTCATTGGGTGCCCAGTGACCTGGGAAGCCCAAAACAGGATCTTTATAATCAGGGTTGTCATCAACATCGCCCTGTTTACCGCCATATTCAGGGGCCTTCATGCGTTTATTTTGTTGATGATCCCAGAATGTGTAAGGCCAACCATGGTTACTACCATCGCTTGCCATATGTAACTCTTCACTTGGCAATTCGGCGCTGTCTTCAACGCTGTAGCCCCAAAGATCAGCCAAGCTGTCACGACCGTGACTGGCAAAGAACAAAGCGTTGGCGTCATCATTCCAATCAAGCGCCATGGCATTACGCACACCTGTGGCATAACGGTGCCCGTGTTCTGCTTGGGTTTGGCCTAATTGATCAGCACTAAAACGCCAAATACCGCCTTGGTTTTCCAATTGTGGACAAGGCATAATGCCAGGGCTACCCGGGCTGCGTGCTTGTTCCTGACAGGCATTAGATGGCGCACCAATATTGACATAAATATTGCCATCATTATCAAAGGTGAATGGCTTTGCGCGGTGCGAGCGTTGAGGGATCATATCAGTGATAATAACCTCTTTTTCGCCACTTGGCACAACATCACCAGCGTTTAACTTCCAACGCATAACCTCGGTTGGGGTTGAGAAATATAGATAGCCATTGCGAATATCCACGCCTGTGCCCTGCATGCCTTCACCAAAATATTCAATTTGGTCGGCCTTGCCATCGCCGTTGGTATCTTTGGCTGCCACAATACCCATGCCTTCATTGGGGCGATATAGACCAGCATATAAAACACCTTCATCGCTAACCGCCGTGTGGCGCAAATAACCCAAACCATCAGCAAAAATACTGGCTTTAAAACCCGGTGCCAAACGCATACCTAAGTTTTCATCAATGGCGCTGTTTTCATCAATGGCCTGCATTTCAAACGCTTGCAGCGCAGGTGCAACCAACATGGTTGACGCGATCATAGCGGTTTTAAGAATAGTCTTCATGGTTCTCCCCTTATTTTCCTTATTCACGGAACTGACCCACAAAATTGCGCGAGATACAAGAAATGTCAAAGCAAAAATGTTCCTTGCCAACAGATACCTTCTGTCCTTGCATGCGGTCTTTCTTCATTGTAACACAGTCTTTAATTAATTACGAAGAAACACACATGTTGGATTGACCATGACCTTTAACAATACCACCTCAACCATTGACCTTCTTTTGACCCGTCGTTCAGGCAAAGCAAAATTAATGACTGAACCTGGCCCCAGTGATGAGCAATTGAGAACCATTTTAGAGGCAGGCATGCGGGTGCCCGATCATGGTAAACTGGCGCCCTTTAGGTTTCACGTGTTTCAAGGTGAGGCACAAGAAAAATTTGGTGAAGTGATCATGGATTGTTACGAAAAAGAAGAGCAGCAAAAGACCGATGCTGCCCTTAACAAGCTTATTAACTTCCCCCAGCAAGCCCCTGTGATGATCGCCGTAACATCGGTATTAAATAATGCCCGCCCCATTCCTGAAATTGAACAACGCCTAAGTGCAGGTGCCGCCTGTCAAAACATTATGTTGGCGGCAACAGCCCTAGGTTTTAACGTTAATTGGTTAACAGGCTGGTCTGCCTTTAGTAAAGGTGTCAAAAAAGCTTTGAACGTTGGCGAGCATGATCATATTGCCGCCTTCATTTTTATTGGTAGCAGTGATCAAGACCTAACGGAGCGACCACGCCCCAACTTTGATGACATTGTCACATACTGGGATTAATGCCCATCAAGCGCTTCAATTAGAGCATCCAGAACCAATAAAATTGAACTGTGACGGCCTTTGTGGTCTCTAGCTGGTTCGAATACCTTAAGACCTGACCACTGACCAAGGGCTGGGTCTGTTGGTGATGGGGCATCTTTTTGTCCCGCCAAAATATCCGCTAATAAGGTTTGAACGCTTATGGCGTCATTTTTGGTCATACCCTTTAAAAAGGGCGCAAAATATCCCACTGACGCCTGCCCCAAGGCACAGGCTTTTACCTCAACCGTAAACGCATCCAACGACATTCTATCCTCGGATAACATTGCCTTTAATGTAACACGAGAGCCACAAATACGGCTGGTTTTTTGGATGGAAACGTCTGGCTCCCCCTTCAGGCTATCTAAGGGGATTTGTGTTGCTAGGCGCAAAATTTCTTTGCTGTAAAGGTCACTCATATAAGAATTGTCCACCCTTTAAAACCGCAGATAATAGGTATGAATTTGATCTAGCATAAAAGCATCTTCGTATCAAAGGGTTGTAGAATGATGAAAACACATTATACTATAGATATTGATCAAAGCGCCCTGAATAATACGACGCTTTGTGAACAACCCGCAAGATTTATGGCCCACCATGGTCTTGCAAACCCGATCGGAAATAGCATGGATGCCATAGTTAACAAAACTAACGGCGGCGATGTCAACGAGACATCGGAAGCCCCTTCCCCTATTGACCAGCAGTCTGTTGCCAATGACGATATGCGCCCCAGTCGCGAAGAAGCCGAAGCTGCAGTTCGCACCCTTATTGAATGGGCTGGCGATGATCCTGCCCGCGAAGGCCTTGTTGACACGCCGATGCGCGTTGTGAAATCGTTTGAAGAGTTTTTTGCAGGCTATAAACAAGACCCCGTTGAAATTTTATCCCGCACTTTTGAAGAGGTTGAAGGTTATGACGACCTTGTGTTGGTGCGCAACATTGAATTTGAAAGCCATTGCGAGCATCATATGGTGCCGGTTATTGGTAAGGCCCATGTTGCCTATTTACCCAATGGTAAGGTGGTAGGCTTATCTAAGCTGGCCCGCGTGGTTGATGTTTATGCCAAGCGTTTATCAACCCAAGAAACCATGACAGCGCAAGTGGCCAATGCCATTGAAGCCGCCCTTAACCCAAGGGGTGTTGCCGTTCTTATTGATGCTGACCATCAATGTATGAGCACCCGTGGTGTTTACAAAAAATGCTCGTCCACCATTACGACCCAGTTCCGTGGTGACTTTAAAACACCAGAAATGGAGCGCCGTTTCCTTGATATGCTGAGAGGCTATCAATAAAAGATAGAAGCGCATTTATGCTGAAAGAGTTATGGCGATATTATACAACCCCAGTTCCACGCTATGTACGTGAACTGGGGTTTTTGTATGAAGTGGTCGCCCTTGAAGCGCGCGCAAAACGGTGTCAACAAGCATGGCAACCGCACAGCGACATATGTAAACAATTGATCCAAGAGGCCGTGCAACAATATGCTATGAATAGGCATGTCTCCCTATTAGGATCGGGCCTTTTAACGGATGTACCCGTTGATTATTTTGCATCACACACCCAACGCACCAACCTGATTGACATTGTCCACCTTAAGCCTGCCCTTAAAGTGCTAAACGCCTATCCTAACCTTTACCCCATTGCTGATGATATTACGGACGAGGCAGAACAGTTTCACAAAGCCCTCACCACGGGCCTGGTTCCTTTGCCGCCAGTTAAAACACCCGCGCCAGACCATTTGGAAAACAGCAATTTAATCATCTCATTGAATCTTTTAAGCCAGTTACCGCTGGCCTTTAAAGGGGCCGCTGCAAAGCGGGGCCGCAATTTACCTAAGGCATATGGTGATGATTTGATGAAGGCCCATCTTGAAATGCTGCGCAATCACCCTGCGCCCAGCCTGTTGATCACCGATCAATATCAGGAATATTGGCAAGGCGGTGAATGCATTGACCGATCAGACATGACAACGCATTTAAATTTGGGTGAGCCCTTTAAAAAATGGCAATGGCACATCGCCCCCAAAGGCGAGGCCTATAAAAACATGGATGTTATTCACCATGTAGCAGCTTGGTGGCTTTAGACCAGCCCCTATTCCCTAATTTCAACCTGCACCTCATCTGGGCGCGGACGACAGCCTTGTAGGCGAAGCGGGCGTTCAATAACACTACCTAACTGGGCCTGTTCAACGACAAATGTGTCTTTATAAAAATCAACTGTATTCCCACAAAAATAACTGACGGTTACCTCAAAGCTTTTGCTTTCTTCATTTTGAAGACGGCTAATCACTTGGTAATAACTGCGTGGCTGGGCACTGGATGAGGACCCCTCAAAACTGTTGCCCAGCATGGCACCTCGAAAGCCACCAACATATTCTTTTTCCCAACGTTGCGAAACCTCAACCCCAAAATTATTGAACATCACCTGCCAGTCGCCTGATTGAAAAGCTTCATACATTTGCCCAGCACCACAAGCCGCCAATCCAGACGTTGCAATAAAGACCAAGGCAATGCGTTTCAATTTATTCAAAACCATAAAAACAACCTCATTTGACAAGTTAGGGGTAGATAAAACATACTATAGGGTAAGCTGATTCTTTTTGCATAGCTTTTTTCCACTCTTTTTTGGAACCCAAGCAACACCTGAAAGGCAAGACCGATCATGGCGAATTTAGAGATCGTACAAATACCCGTTCTTAACGACAATTATGTTTATCTAATGCATAATCATGACGACAAGGTGACCGCGGTAATTGACCCTGCTGTGTCTAAGCCAGTTTTGGAGGTGCTGAAAGAAAAGGGCTGGACCCTTACCCACATTTTAAACACCCATCACCATGGTGATCATGTTGGCGGCAACTTGGACTTAAAAGACGCCACCGACTGCCTTATTGTCGGTGCCGCCGTTGATGCCAAACGCATTCCCGGTATTGATGTTGAGGTTGGTGATGGAGACACCTTCTTATTTGGCAGTGCCGAAGCAACCATCTATTTCACCCCCGGACACACAACAGGGCATATTTGCTATCATTTTGCCAACGAAAAAATTCTATTTGCTGGCGACACCTTGTTTGCCATGGGCTGTGGGCGTTTGTTTGAAGGCACACCAAAGCAAATGTGGCAATCGCTGAATAAACTGCGCAACCTCCCCGGCGACACGGTGGTTTATTGCGCCCATGAATATACCGAAGCCAACGGTAAATTTGCCCTAAGCATTGAACCCGAAAACAATGACCTGCAACACCGCATGACCGAGGTCCGTAAAAAACGCGCCATGAACCAACCAACAGTGCCCTTTACCATTGAAGACGAACGGGTCAGCAATCCTTTCTTGCGCCCCGAAAGCCTGCCACTACAAGAAAACATCGGCATGACGGGCAAAGAAAAACATGAAATTTTTGCCAAAGTGCGCCAGTTAAAAGACAATTTCTAGCCCCACCCATTTTTCAGCCATTAATGTTTGACGGCTTCCCTCAAAAGCATATGATAGACGCCAAAAGGGAGGAACGTTTTATGGCATCTTTTGTTTTTGAAACGGTAAACAGCATTTTATCAGAACCGGGCCTGATTGACCAAGTGGGCGAGATTATTCAAGCCCGCTTTGAGGCCAAGCATGCCTTAGTGATCACCGATCAAGGATTGGTTGATCTAGGACTGGTAGATGGCTTGATCGATGGCTTGTTAAACAACGGCATGACCGCCTCGGTTTTTGATCAAGTAACCGCTGACCCCAAACAACAAACCGTTCAAGATGCCACAACAACTGCCATTGATGTGGAAGCAGACATTATCATTGGCTTTGGCGGCGGCAGCAGCATGGATGTTGCCAAATTGGTCGCCGTGCTCGCCATGGAAGAGCAAGAGCTTGAGACCATGTATGGCATTGGCAACATTGAAAGCGAACGCCTGCCCCTTATTCAAATACCCACCACCGCTGGCACGGGGTCAGAAGTAACACCCATATCCGTCATCACCATTGGGGAAACCCAAAAAATGGGCGTTGTTTCACCGGTTATTTATGCTGACATGGCCCTGCTGGACGCTAAGCTTACCCTTGGCCTGCCCGCCCATATTACCGCCGCCACAGGCATTGATGCCATGGTCCATGCCATTGAGGCCTATACCACCAAGCATTTAAAAAACCCAGTTTCCGATATGCTGGCAAAGCAGGCTTTGAGCCTACTATCTGAAAACCTACCCCGCGCCATTGACAATGGCAAAGACCTAAAGGCTCGTGAAAACATGTTGCTAGGCGCCATGTTTGCAGGCCAAGCCTTTGCCAACGCCCCGGTGGCGGCAGTTCATGCCTTGGCTTATCCCATTGGTGGCATTTTTCACGCCAGCCATGGCTTATCAAATTCTTTGGTTCTACCTCATGTGTTGCGCTTTAACCTTCCCGAAGCAGCCATCCAATATGGCGAATTATATACCCACCTAACCCATGATGGTGACGGTGATGATTTAGAACGCGCGGAAAAATTCATCGCTCATTTAGAAAAACTCATTGCCCACACCGGCATTGAAACCCGCCTCAGCCAATTAGGCATTAAAGACAGCGATTTAGATCGCTTGGCAGACGATGCCATGTTGCAAGAACGCTTGCTGGTCAACAACCCGCGCAAGATGAGCCGTGATCAGGCCTATGACATTTATAAGGCCGCCTTATGAGTAATGATCGCCCCACACCCAATACCCGTGCTGATTATCGCCATTTCCTGCCCATTCAAACCCGCTGGATGGATAATGACCAATATGGCCACATCAACAATGTCACCTATTACAGCTATTTCGATACGGTGGTGAATGATTATCTCATTGCCAAGGGATTGCTTGACCCCGCCACCTCGCCCCAAATTGGCTTGGTGGTTCACACCCAATGCCACTATTTTGCCTCCGCAGGATTCCCTGAAAGCTTAGAAGCAGGTTTAGCGGTCAAAAAACTTGGTAACAGCAGCGTGGTTTACGCCATTGGCCTCTTTAAAAAAGACGGTAACACCTGCATTGCCCAAGGCGAATTTACCCACGTCTATGTTGACCGCACCAGCAATAAACCTACCCCCCTACCCGATGACATGCGCGCAACTCTTGAAAGCCTTTTAGCCTAAGAGATTACTTGATGCTGAAACAGGCACGATCAATCAACCAAACGATGAAGTTTGTGGAAAAAATAGCAAAATAACATACCGTCTCCAGATTCCCCATTTTATCGCATTCCTGGTTTGCACTTTTTCATGCCTTCTATTACGCCCTCAACCACACCATGCGCATAACCTTCAGCATATTTTTCATTTCCCCAATCGGCTTTAATTGGCTGATTTGCGTGATTGCAAACGATATTATAACCAACAGCATTACCATCTCCATAACCATAATCATAATCGGATATGGACATATCATCCGAACATGCTGACACAAACGTGAAAAGAGAGGCAAAAGACACTAACTTTTTTATCATTATTATAGCCCTTATATAAAACTAAATGTACCCAACAGGCTTAGCAGGTCGCATTTAAATGATTAGTCCACAAAAAAATATACACCAAGAAATCTGGAAGAAATCTGAGAAATCTGGGGACAGTATACTATTATCGCAATTTTCTCCGCCGTGCTGAGCGCATGATTATATCTCGATGCTGACTGAGAGAAGGCACGATCATTTTTGACTAAAACACTAAATCTTACTTAAACCAAGTTTAACAGGCTGACACCATCAATCAACCAATAGAAGAAGATTGTGGAAGATTTCAATATATAGGAATGATTATTTATCATTCCTATAGCGAAGCGTACCGAGCAAGAGCGAGGGCCGCAGGCGTTAGCCCTAGATAAGCCGCAGGGACGTTTGATCGTCACAAAAAAAACCACAGACAAAAATGTCCGTGGCTTTTTTATTTTGTTTATCTTGTTTCCAGAAAAGTTTTCACTTTTCTATGAAACGCGCTGACGGCTCGGAATTGCTTTCGCAATTTTTTGTCTTGTTTCCCGATCGGGCTTTGACCCTCCGATGAAACATGCCGCAGGCGCGCATTGTTTTCACAATGCGAGAAAGCGAATTATTCTTCCTCTAGTCCTCTGCGAGAGGGGGCTGAGAAGGCTTTGGAGAAAAACAGGCTGTTTAAAAACAGCTTGTTGCCGCCATACCAAATGCCGCGGAAGTTGGGATTATCAGCAAACAACACCACTGAGCCACGACCAACGCGCTCGCCAATCATCATAGGGGTATTGGCGATGCGGTTAACATTGGCTTGTGAGGCATAGCCAGACACCAACGGCTGTGGCTTATATTGCGCCACGACGCCATAAGGATTATCGGTTGATTGCAACACCATTTCGCCTGATTTATGCGAGCCAAAATCACGGCGCACATAGCCAAAAGCCAAAGGATGGGTGATGTCCAAGTCGCTTTCAAAAATGGATCCACCGATTACCCGCAAGGCTTCTTCACCCGACTTCATGGCATAATCTTGGCGCGGTAAATCAGGGCTGTCTGATTTTTCAGGGGCCATGCCGAGCATGTCACGCTGAACAAAACCTGCAGCATTTTTAAAGGCAACAAGGGTGCCGCCATCGCGTACCCAAGCCATGATCTTTTGGCGATCAGATTGGCTAAGGGAATTATAACGACCATTTGGCATCACAAGGTGAGTATAACGCGACCAGTCAGAGCGCCCCAATTCAGACAGAGAGCGCATTGATAGTTTGATATCCATGCGGAAATCTAACAAGTGCCAAATCTCACCGGCATCATAAGGGGTTACCCCCTCATCCACCGCCATTAAAACATGTGGCTCAACCAAGGGCATGGTTGTGCGGCTACCCAAATCTGGCCCCGTTGGGGTTGATGATGACTGAATGGCATGAACGGCAATGCCATCCTTTGAGGCAATGTCTTGAACAATGGCAAAAATGTCATCATGCGAAACCGCTTGACGATCAAGATGAACAATGATGGTACCGCGGTCCATTTGCATTAAGCCATTGTTGGTTTGCATGGTGCTGGGCTGGGTCATAACTTTTGTCATAACACCCGTTTTTAACAAGCGATACAGCGCTTTCGGGCTATAATAATCATGCCAAGTGAAAGCATAAGCAAAACGTGACTTTTCTGGCGCTGGCGCTGGCGTGATTAATTCATCCGCCGTTACCTCAGGGCCAACAATGTTACTGCGGAAATTACGGCCACGCAGCTCTGCCTGATCAAGGTTAAAGCTGCGGCTTAAGGTCCATGTTGAAACATCATAGAAGGTTTTATCACCATATTCTAAGCGATGCTCTAATACAGATTTAATGAAGCGATATTGCGCCTGATCAAGTGGAATGACATAAGCGTCACCCGCACGGAATGATTTATTCCCCACATTCACATCACGCATAACGCGGTGCACCTTAACGCGGTGATTATTCATCAATTCAATGAACTTTGACATGCGCACGGGGTCTTCAGGTGCTTGAACAATGTAAGCCTTCAAATCATCGTCATTAGCCATATCCAAAGACTGATCATAAAAGCGTTTTTGATAGCTTAATAAACGACCACGCATGTTTGACGCCGCCTCAACCGAAGCCAAAGAGGTGCGGTAATGCTTGCGAATATTTTCACGATATGAACGCAGGCCGTTAATGGTTTCAACCGTGTTGGCGCGGGCCGCACTGGCTTCATATAAAACGCCAATACCGCCATTTACCAATGGATAGGTTGAACCCTTACCAACATAGAAATTATCATACCCTTCATTATTGAAATACAAACGTCCCTCGCTGTCCATCCAGTTTCGGGGGAAAGCAGCATAAGTGTTGATCAATTCCAACGCCTCATCAGGCACCCAAGGGTTGGTTCGGCTGGTCACACCGGGGTGGAAATAATAAGTCGAATTAGACCCCATCTCATGATAATCAAGCGTAAGGTTTGGCTTCCATTCGTGCCATTTTTTCATCCACGCCTGTGCTTCCGGTTGCGTTTGCAATAACCATTGACGGTTCAAATCAAACCAATAATGATTGGTGCGACCACCGGGCCATGGTGAGTTATGCTGACGGGTCTCGGGATTAGTATCTAACACATTTGTTTGATTTCTAATGACCCAATTGGCACGACGCATATGACCATCAGGGTTTTTAATAGCCTTAACCAAAAGCACGGTATTTTTTAACTGCTCTTCAATTTCAGGACCTTGTGCCGCTGCAAGGTGATACAAAGTTGGCACCACCGAATCCATACCAGACGCCTCAGCACCATGGACACCATATCCCATCCACACAACGGCGGGCATATCAGGGGTAATTTCATCTTCACCACCGGGCACCACTAGGGCATTATGTTGCGCTTTAATTGCATCCAAGCGGGCATGATTTTCAGGTGATGTTACCGTCACAAGCAACAGCGGGCGGCGTTCATGGGTGTAACCAATGGTTTCAAGCGTCAATCGATCGCTCAAACTTGCCAATTGGCGAATATATTCCACCATCATATGATGACGAACAGGCTCCTCGCCCAAACGATGGCCTAAAAAGTCTTCATGGTATGGAATAGAGGGGTCATAGGTTACCCCTTCGACCCGAAAACTGCTGGTCGCGTCTTCGGCATTGCTTGTTTGTGCCAGCGCCGTGAACGGCAAAAATGATAGCATAACAACAGCTACCATGGCTTTCTTTATTGACTGCATTGTGTGCAAGATAGACATTCATTCCCCCTTGAAAGGTTATCTTAAATGTTTGTTTTGAAATGCGGCTGTAAAAGCGCCTTCATTTTATCAATTTGGTCAGACGATAGTGTCTGAAAATGGCCCAAATTTGGCGGCCCCGGCCAACCGGCATCCTCTATTTCTACGTCGTCAAATTGCTTTGGTTTTTCATAACGTGGAATAACGTGAAAATGAACATGCGGATCCACCATCATCAACATTAAATAATTGATTTTCTGATAGTCCATCACCGTGGATAATGCCGCTTCAAGTTCGGTGATTATATGCTTTTGTTCGGTGAAAAATTCATCGTTTAAATCACCGTAGGCTGTGGCATCAGATTTTGCTGCAAGGATCAAAGACCCTATCGTTACTTGATCAACACGAACCATTAATACCCAATGATCCCATTCGGCAACAAGGGTGTGAGGATAGCCAAAATTTACAATGGTTTCATTCATTCAAGCCCCCCATGGTTTGTTTAGATTAATCTGACACTGCACTTTTTCTCAAAAAACATGAAAAAAAATGCAACCAAAAGCAAAAAAATGCCGTACAGCTAACGATTAATTAACGAAATTCCCATAGTTTCGCCACACTTTGCGGCTAGAAACATTGACGAATCGCGAATAAGTGTTATATATTAACGCCTAAGGGCAAACACTCAAGACAAATGAAAAACAAAAATAAAGAAGGCAAACTAATGATCAAAGCTGTCATTCTTAGTGCAGGACAAGGCACACGCTTGGCTCCATTGACCAAAGACCGCCCCAAATGCTTGGTTGAAGTATTGGGTAAACCCGTTTTGGGTTGGCAAATTGATGCTCTTGCTGCGGCAGGTGTCGATGAAGTTGTGGTGGTTACAGGCTTTCAAGATCATTTGATTGATGAGTATCTAGACGGGTTAAACTACCCCCATATGACCTTTAGGACGCTTTATAATCCGTTCTTTAAGGTTTCTGATAATCTGGCCACCTGCTGGATGGCCCGCGAAGAATTTCAAGGCACATGCCTATTAATCAATGGCGACACGCTGTTCTCAACTGAAATTGCCAAAAGCTTAATCACCGCACAAAGCGCGCCAGTTACCATCACTATCGATCAAAAAGACGATCCTTATGACGATGACGACATGAAGGTACAGCTAGATGGCGCCTATCTACAAAATGTTGGTAAAACCCTACCAATGGACATTGTAACGGGCGAGGCCATTGGCATGATCCGCTTCAACCATGCTGGTGGCGCTGCGTTTGCTGAGGTTTTAGAGCGTCACATGCGCCAGCAAACCGGCGTTAAGAAATGGTATCTTTCTGCTGTAGCAGAATTGGCGACCGAACGCTTGGTAAAATGGCATTCCATCAAGGGTCACATTTGGGGCGAACTTGATGATCACGCTGACCTTGAAATTGCTGAAAAATTATTGGCCCAACCACAATTTAAAGCGGCCTAGATTTATCCCTAAAAGCAATTTATTAAGGGGCATCTTTCTTAGGTGCATTTTCTGATTTCATATAACAGTCCTAAAAGTGTCATATAAGCTTCATGATCCTGTGGTGTAATAGGATGATGTGGGGTTTAGTTATGTCTTTTCTCTTACATCGGGGTCATGGCTTATGAACTTTTTTTCGGTTATCAATTCAACGCTTGAAACGCGCATTCTCAATTTAACCTTTGAAATGCAACGTGCGTTTATTGAGTTGGGCCCTTCGGATGGGATTTACGATAAAATCCTCAAAAATTTTATCCAAATAACCGATGCTCAAGCTGGCAGTATTTTTGATTTGTCCTATGACACAGACGAAATTAAAATTAAACAAAGCCTTGCTCATTATGGTGAAAAAATAATCTTCAATAATTTTGAATTTAAAAAGTGGATGCTTAGCCTTTCAAGCAACAAAAAACCCCACCTATTTCATGATCACTTTACGCATACAGACACAGTTGATGATTATTTTATTATTCCCCTAACCGATCATCATCACATCCAAGGCATTATGGTTTTGAAGGGTACAGAAAACAGTTTTCATGAACAATTAGCTGATTTATTAGCGCCGATGATTGAAGCGACGAATAATATTGTGCTAATCAACTATCAAAAACTTGCCAAAAAAGAGGTGCATGAATTTGAGGAACAGGCCTTAAGACACCGCGACATGAGCATTGTTTCTGGCGGCATGGCACATGATTTTAACAATATTTTCTCAACCATCAGCAATAGTTTAGGCTATTTGCAAGTCAGCACCGAAGGGCACCATGATCGCCAAATGATTGACTATGGGTTAAAGGCGGCGGAACGCGGACATAAACTTATTGAATCGCTTTTATCCTACTCCTGCTTACTGCCCCAAAACCTAAAAACAAAAGACATCATTGCCTTAACCAAAAACATTTGCCACAGCCACAAGAACAACGTTATAAGCGCGGCGTTGTCCATTGACCTGCCCGAATGTGAGGCCCTTGTTGAGATTGATAAAGACCTCTATCGAAAGGCCCTTTCGCAACTTTTAAACAATGCCGTTGATGCCATAGACAATGAAACAGGTAACATTAAGGTGTCCATGGTGGTGGCTGACCATGAGTCATTTGATCAGTTATTACCTGAACACCTGCCCTATCAAAATTATGTCGTTCTCATCGTGGAGGATAATGGTTGCGGCATGACATCAGACGTTCAGAAAAGTGCTATTCATCCCTTCTTTACCACCAAAGATATGACCCAAAATTCGGGCCTCGGCCTTAGCATGGTTTATGGCTTTGCCAAACAAATGATGGGACATTTAACACTTGATAGTAAGCTAGGCCAAGGCACCACAGTGCGCCTTTACATCCCGCTTATTGATTGATTTTAACTTACCAAATCTCAATAGGAATTTGCTGTTCTTTTGCTGCCCGCGCCAGCTTTTTAGAGGGGTTCACCGCAACAGGTTTATCAGCCCAATGTAAAAAAGGCAGGTCTGATACATGGTCAGTATAGGCAATAACCGTTTTGCCCGCACGCTCAATGGCGTGTGCCTTAAAGGCATCGTCAATCATCACCCGTTTGTTTTCGCCATAGCAATTTTCACCAATAATCACCGGCTGCAAAACATCACCTTCCCAATGAGATCGGGTTCCAATCACCAAATCAAAACCTAATTGATCACCAATTTTTTGCGCATACCAATCCATACTGGCGGTTGCCATGACGATCAAGTCATCGTTTTCTTTATGTTGTTTGATCTGCTTTATGGCCCCCGGGCGATAATGCCCCTCGGCCAAAAGCCATTCAGCATAATCTATAGAACATTGATCCATATCATCACGGCTTCTGTTATCCAACAACCGCTTAATCATTTGCTCTTTTAAGTGTTTGCGTCCAATTTTACCTTGCTTATATTGCAGCATCAAAGGAAGTAACGTGGCATAGGCCCAATATTTACTGACCCCAAGCTTTGTGGTTCGTAAAAGATAAGGCGTAAATGTGCCAAATTGCGTGATGGTTCTATCAAGGTCGAAGACGGCAATGTTATTGCCTTTATAATCACGAACCACGCTCACCTCCCCTTTTGATGACGTTCAGCCAGAACACGCTCAACTGGGGCGATATCAGCTACTTTATCAACATCCATGGAAAGCGCTGTATCCTTCACCACAATGGCCTGAACCTTTGCGCGCAAGACACGACTGGCATCCTGCATGGCTTTTTCTAAATTGGTAAAGCCCAAAAGAACCTTGATCAAGTTCCAAAACCCAAAGGCCCAAACCAATTTTAAGGCCTTCTTACGTTGCTGTTCAATACCGCGCCAAAAGCCCAAAACATGAAACACATTATCATTTTTTAGGGCAAACATATTGGTGCCAGTATAACCCTCAACACCCAATTTGATGAAGGTTCTCTTAGCATCGGGAAAGTCGCGCAAAACATCAGACTTGGCCGCAAAGCCAACTGCCAAGTCACCATCAAGGCTTGAGCTTTCTTCAATGAAGTCATCCAGCGTTTCTGACGTTAATAAGGGGTTATCAGCGGTTACCAACAGGGCTGGCATCTCTATATCTTGCAACACCTTTTGCACGGTTTGCACAGGACTGTTGGCGCCTTCAATAAACTGAAACGCTTGATCAGAACTGACATTGCTGGGTAAACCTGCTTTAATACTGTCAACATCGTTTGCCACCACATAAATTTGGTGAATATTCTTGGCTTTCTGCCCTGCCTCAAGCACATAACTTAGCATCGGGCGTTTTAAAAGGGGCAACAACCCTTTACGCGGTACACCAAGGGCCCCTGCTAAAGGATCATTAGCACCACGATCCCCCGCTAACACAATTAGATTATAGGATAGATCCGAAACCATTACTGGTCCCCAGCTTGGTCAGTCATCCAACTGATAAAAGGACGCTTCTGCAGGCGCCATATCAAGGCCTGGGCAATGCGCACAACTTGATAAATCACCGATGCGATGGTCCAATAACTAACCGCTAAAAAGCCTAATTCTGGCTGCATTAAAAAGACTGATACGGTTAATAAAAAAAGGTTCGGATTACGGCGCGATACCCATAAGCGAAAGAGGCTGTCAAATTTACGCCATGTCCACATATCTTGGCCATCTGCCACCAACATAAAAATACCTTCACAAAGGCGACCCACAACATAACCCACAACAATGACAGCAAGATGAGACCACATATCAATGGCTAAAGCAGCCTCACCCCCAGCTTGATGAATTAGACCCATGCCCCAAGCGGCATACCAAAAGGGCGGATGGACCAAATCAATGCCATGATCAAAGGCGTTGCCCCATTTCGATGATGTCATGGTCACACGGGCCAATTTACCATCAACCGTATCAAGAATACACATGCCCCATGCCGCCATTAGACCAACCGCCCAATCGCCCCAATAAAAGGCGTAGGTGGCATAAATGGTTAGTAAAAAGCTGATGCTGGTCACCATGTTGGGACTTAAGCCTAAGCCATTTGCAAGCTTGGTCAACCAAAAGGCGGGTAAAGGCCACACATGCTTGGTAAAAAAGTCGGTCACGCCTTTATATGCCCCTTCATAAAGCGACCATTCAATGTGGCGAACAGGCATGTCATCTAAGGAATAAACGAGGTTAAATTGACGTTTACGCAATGTGCCGTGATAAATTGGCCCTATTTGATCAAGGCTTTTTTCATCCTGATCACCCTCAAGGCTGCCCGATAGACGCTTTAAACTCTGCTCAAAACCCGCTTTATTGGTTCTTGCAAACACCAAGGCTGAGTTTGATTGGTCATTGGCACGAATGGTACCTTGTTCGTTATGAATGAGATGATCCACAAAGGCAGGCTCATAAACATAATCGGCATTAAAAATGAGAATATCGTCATCGCTTTGAAGGTCAGCCTCAGTGCCAGCGACCATCACATCTAGGCGATTTAGAACCTTAGTCAGGCGCGCTTTGGGCTCAAAACCAAAAACCTTTGGCTCATCCCGGTCACTGATCCATGCTATTAAGCGTTTGTCAGACATTGCGCCTTCCTGTTTTAGGACACCCTAACCTTCATACTTCATGTAGCTTATGATATCGCTTAATTCGTCCCGATAATTTGGCATAAAGGGTGCAAAATTAGGGTAACGATGGGTGGCATCGCCTGCCGCTAACATTTTTTCCATATACTCATTATCGCGCCACGGCAGGGCTGCAAGTGAACACACACGTTTCAACTCGGCCACTTCTTTGGTCATTAGATTTTCGAAGTGAATGATATTCACCTCTGCACCCGATTTTTCACAATCACGCATCCAGCTATGTGTCAGCGCTTTGTAAAATTCTTTTGTACCATCCAATGTGGCAAAATTTACGGTAATTGGGTTATAAGCAAAATCGTGACTAAAGCAGCTAAACACCAATTCTAACGGATGACGGGTTACATAAAATAAGCGGGCGTTGGGAAACACCTTAACAATCAAAGCAATATCTTTGGTGTTAAAGGCAAACACATCGATCAACGGTTTTTGACCGTCATCACCATATGCTTCGGCGTTTTTCCAATATTCATCGCGCATTTCCTGCGCCATCGCCTCGTCCACTTTGTCTAGGTCAGACGGATAATGCAGGCCCTTGCGGGTCATCACCCCTGCCATTGACTCTGCCAACGGCACCTCATCAGAAACCGTTACATCATCACGGGATTTGAAATAGGTTCCCAACACACCACTACCAGACATGGGGAAGCCCATCACAAAAATTGGCGCACGGCCTTTATAATCACTTTTGGTGTATTTATCCCATTTGATGTCTTCTAATTCTTTCAAACGATCAAACGGGATGGTGCCATCAAGGTGCTTATGGCTTGGAATCTCAAGCTCCATTTTATTGAAAAATTCAAACGCTTTAAACGCTTGTTCAAATTTTCCTGTGGCTTCATACAATTTACCCAACTGCTTATACACCAGAGCACCATTGTGACCGATGGCCTCACCATACAAAACTTTTTCAAGGCGTGCGATGGCACTATCATATTGTTTTTTAGCCGTCTCAACCTTAGCAGCAATCAATTGCAGAGGCACATCCATTGAGTGTTCAGCTAAAACAGGTTCCATAATTTGCCATGCGCCATCCCATTGGCCATGCTGTTCTAAAATACTGGCATAATTACGCACATTCATTAAATGGCGCGGGTTAAGGCGATAGCTTTCTTGATAAGCGCGCAAGGCCTCTTGGGCGCGGCCCATCTTTTGAAGATACATCCCCATGTTAGTCCAAACACCGGGATCCGTGGGTTTTTTCTCAATTTCTTTTTGTAGGCACTCAACCGCTTCTTGCACGCGACCCATTAAGAACAAGGCATTGGCTATATTAATTTGCAAACCTGGCAAATCAGCATTCAATGTGGCCGCTTTTTGATATGACTTTAACGCCTCATCCAAACGACCCAACTGCGCCAAAACCAAACCATATTCTGTTAGAGGTTCGGCCTGTGGGTCTTGTTCCAATACCTTAGACAAAACCTCTTCAGCACGCTTTAAATCGCCCATCATACGTAAAGATCGGCCCAGTTGGCGCATCGCAGGCACATAATCAGCGTTAACTGCTAACGCCTGCTCACACGCCTCAACCGCGCCATGAAAGTTACCCTTCATTTGATGCACTAAGGACAGGTTCGTAAAAGCCTCAACATTACCGGGGGTGTGATCCAAGGCATTTCTAAAATGCGAAGCCGCATCACGATAATCTTGGCGGTGAAAATAAATCAGCCCTAAATTATTGTGCACATCCGCCAATAAACGGTTGGCATACAATAAATCGTTGCCATTTTTAGGATCTAAAAGCTCGCTATCAGAAGACAGAATTTCTTGATATAATGCCTCAGCCTTATCATTTTGATTAGCTCGCTGGGCATCCACTGCTTCACGCAGTTTTTCTGTCGCCATGTCCGTCTTAGTCATTCGTTACTATCTTCTCTTATTATTCCAGTTAACCCTTACTTAAGATGCTTTGTGCGATCTAACAAGCAAAAGCTGAAATTTTTATGTTACCGCTGATTTGACGTGATATTTGTCTTGCTTCCAAATATCTTTTTTCATGATTTTTTCGAGGATCAAAACCGCATTCCAAACATCCTCATAACCCACATAAAGCGGGGTAAAGCCAAAGCGCACAATGTCGGGGGCGCGAAAGTCTCCGACCACGCCATGATCAATCAACGCCTGCATAATGGCAAAACCATCCTTATGGCTGAAAGACACCTGACTACCACGTACCGATGCTTCGCGGGGGCTGGCTAGCTCAAAGCCATAATCAGCGCATTTTTCTTCAACCAACGCGATGAATAAGTCGGTCAAAGCCACAGATTTTTTGCGTAGCTTTTTCATATCAACATCATCAAAAACTTTTAAGCTTTCTTCTAAGGCTGACATACCAATCACTGGGGGCGTGCCACATAAATGGCGCTTAATACCATCAGCGGGGCGGTAATCACGGTCAAATTCAAACGGCGCTGCATGGCCCATCCAACCAGAAAGGGGTGGTTGCGCCTTATCATGGTGGCGGCTGGCGACATACAAAAAGGCAGGTGCACCAGGGCCACCGTTTAAATATTTATAGCCACACCCAACAGCAAAGTCAGCATTGGCCCCGTTAAGGTCAACAGGCAACGCACCCGCGCTGTGGCTTAGGTCCCAAATTACCATTATGCCTTTATCTTGTGCCGCTTTGGTAATCGCAGCCATATCATAAAACTGGCCAGATTTATAATTCACATGGGTTAAGGACAAAACTGCCACATCGTCATCCAAATGATCTAAAACCTTATCATCATCCACCATCACCAATTCATGCTGACCGCCCAATTGTTCAATCAAGCCCTGCATCATATAAAGGTCGGTGGGGAAATTGCCTTTTTCAGAAATAATTTTGGTCCGACCCGACTGCATTTTTAAGGCAGCAGATAACACCTTAAACAAGTTAACCGATGTACTGTCAGCAGCTACAACCTCATCTGCCTTAGCACCAATAAGGCGGGCAATTTGCTCCCCAACACGGGCCGGAAGATTAATCCATTCAGCCTTGTTCCAGCTGGTGATCAGGTCTTCACCCCATTCCCACGTCACAACATCATTAACCCGCGTAACCGTTGCTTTTGGTAAACAGCCCAGTGAATTACCATCCAGATAAATTTTTCCCTTTGGCAAGGAAAATTCTTTGCGTTTTTCCCGCAAGGGGTCTTTGCGGTCTAAGTCTTTCATCTTCTCTAAGCTATGGCTAACCATGGTCTTCTCTTCCCGTTTCTTTTTCTTTTATCTTTTTCTTTATGATGCCTGCAGTTCACGCAATAAGGCACGCACCAAGCCTGCATCTGCCCCTGCCATTTTCAACGGTGGGGCGATAAGCTCATAAATGCCTTCTGGTACATTATCCAACACCAAGCCTTCTAAAACCGCCATACCTGCAGCATTAAGACGATGATGGCTGGCAATGGTTTTTGAATTTTGCGGGTCCAATGACGGACTATCCAATCCAATAAGATCACAGCCTTCTGAGGCTAAAAAGTCAATGGTTTCTGGCGCCACGGCGACAAACGTCTCATCCCATTTATCATCGGGGAATTTTTCATATGTGCGAAACAAAACCCGTGGCACCCCCATTTGAAACTTATCTTTAAAGTCATCAACCTTGATCAATTCCACAGCATGGGTCACATCAATTAATTGGCAAAGACCAATATAGGGATGCAGCGCCACGGTCGCCATATCAACCCCTGCCTCATCATAATGCAACGGCGCATCTGCATGGGTGCCAGAATGGGTTGATAGGGTAACACGACCAACATTAACGGGACAATTTTCGTCAATTTGCCAATTTTCCTCAAACTGATAAGGGGTATCGCCCGGCCACACAGGCAATGCTGGACGCAAAGTTTGGGAGATGTCATAAATGCGTTTCATCAAAACTTTCCCACTTAAATTTCGGTTCTAACCGACCACAATTCAGGGAAAAAGCTTAAATCCAATGCTTTTTGTAAATAGCTAACACCTGCAGAGCCGCCAGTGCCACGGCGCATACCAATGATACGTTCAACGGTTTTCAAATGACTGAAACGCCATTTTTGAAAATTATATTCAAGATCCACTAATTTCTCAGCCAATTCATAAACATCCCAATGGTCATTGGCATTTTGATAGATGGATTGCCAAACGGCTTCGACCTCTTTGCTTGGCTTATAAGGTTCAGACCAATCACGGTTTGTATAGCTTTCAGGGATGGCATAACCCCGCTTTGACAATAGTATAAGAACTTCGTCATAAAGCGATGGTGCCTGCAGTGCTTCTTCCAACATTTTATATATTTCCGGATGGCTTTTATGAACCTTCATTAAAGCCGCATTTTTATTACCAATGGCATATTCCATCAAACGATATTGATATGATTGGAAACCAGACGCTTGACCAAGAGCATCTCTAAACTCAAGATAATCTGACGGGGTCATGGTGGTTAATACTTCCCAGCTTTGTAGAATTTGGGCCTGAATCCGTGACACGCGGGATAACATCTTAAAGGCGGGGCGCAGATTATCTTCTCTGATTTTTTGCATCGCCGCTTTTAATTCATGCAAGCATAATTTCATCCACAATTCAGCAGTTTGATGCATAATGATGAACAACATCTCATCATGTTGATTAGCTAGGCTGTGTTGTGCGTTCAAAACCTTTTCTAATTGAAGATATTCGCCATAGCTCA
>CAKZLM010000150.1 GCA_937126915.1 uncultured Alphaproteobacteria bacterium | reverse complement strand
ATTGAATTTAAACGTGTGCGGGGCGACTTTTATGCGATGGGGCAGGAACGGGTTGTACCGTTAAAAGATGTTGATGTGGTTTTGATGCGTCAAGACCCACCGTTTGACATGGCTTACATCACCGCAACCCATTTGTTGGAGAAAGTTCACCCCGAAACCTTGGTGGTTAACCACCCCGGCGAGGTGCGCAATGCCCCAGAAAAATTGTTTGTGACCGATTTTCAGGATTTAATGCCGCCTACCCTTATTTGCCATCGCATTGAGGATATTGTGGCGTTTCGCGACCGCTATAAAGATATTATCGTTAAACCGCTTTATGGCAATGGCGGTGCGGGGGTGTTCCGCCTGCGTGAAGATGATCAAAACCTTAACAGCTTGCTTGAAATGTTCACCGCCCAAAGCCGTGAGCCAGTTATGGTGCAACAATATTTACCCGCTGTGCGTAAGGGTGATAAGCGCGTTATTTTAGTTGATGGTGTGCCTGTTGGGGCCATTAACCGTGTGCCAGCTGAGGGGGAAGCACGTTCAAACATGCATGTTGGGGGCCGTGCCGAGGCCAGCGATTTAACGGAACGTGAGAAAGAAATTTGTGATCGCATTGGCCCGATTTTAAAAGAAAAAGGCCTCATTTTCGTGGGTATTGACGTGATTGGTGATTATATGACCGAAATTAATGTCACCTCGCCCACAGGTATTCAAGAGATTGACCGCTTTAATGGCACCAATCTTTCAGCCCTGATTTGGGATGCTATTGAAAGCAAAATTTAGGCACCATCAAATTTTACAAGCATTAGGAACGGCCTTTATGCTTATCTGGGTTTTTAGGGTACCATAAAATCTTATGGGGCAGAATAAAGCTGTTGTTCGGCTGTTTTTAAAGCTGTTGGACAGTCGACCTTATGTTTGTGGCTCTTTTCGGTTTGCTAAAAGCGGGCGAATATATTTCCGCCACGCAAGGGCAATGCCCGTCCAAATAAGGAATAGGGCTGCTAATGACACAATGCCCGCTATGGTTTGACCGATAAGACCCAATGATTCACCAGTATGTCAAAATCTTACATAAAGGCGGGCTTGGCGGCCTGGCGTGTTGTCACCAAATGTTTGCCAATTTTCAACAGCGCCTGATTGACGATCAAGGGTTAAGGTACTGCGCTTGGTAATTTCGCCGCCAAATCCTTGGTAAATACTAAAGGCCACGGTTGGGCTGGTTGGGTTTGGTAAATTAAACCTGATGGTGCGCCAATCATCTTGCTGGTTCATGGCTTTATCCAGCAATTGTTGCAGGGGCGTGCTGGTTTCAATGGGCTTAAGGTCGGCGTTTGAATTAGCACTTCGGCTGCGCACTGGGGGTTCTACACCGGCTAACTGATAAACCAAATCAATAGCCCATTTATAATAAAACACAGTGCCAGTGGCGACAATGATGATCAGCGGGATAACCGACCAAATGCCCATCACATGATGCCAGTTAAAGTCACGTGCTTTTGCTGTTTTGGTTTTTTGAAAGAAAAGAACCGCCTTAAAGTTTTGCCATTTAAAAACCCGCGGTAACCACAAATAGAGGCCAGAAACCAATATGAACAAAAACATCAAATTGGCGATATTGGTGAAAAAGCGCCCTGTGTTGCGCGCCTCTCCTTGAAGGGCGAACCAACGGTGGAATTGCATGGTGGTGCTTAAAAAGCTTCTCAAACTCTCAGGCCCTTCGCCAAGGTCTTCCCCAGTATAACCATCAAAATAAAGGCGGCCAGCGCGGCCATATCTTACTTCAACCGCTTTCTCAGGATTTTGATGCACGGTAATGCTGGTGGGTGCGGCATCGGGCTTGGCTTGGCTGGCTTTTTCAATAAGACTGTCAATGGCAAGCGGGCTGGCTGAAATGTTGCTTTCATCAACGGTAGGTTCAGCCATTTCAATCATTTGCTTTTCGTAGGTTAAAACAACCCCTGTGGCAGACATGGTTAAAATGATTAATCCTGCAGTAACCGCAGCAA
>CAKZLM010000149.1 GCA_937126915.1 uncultured Alphaproteobacteria bacterium | reverse complement strand
CAAACAAGGCGCCATAGGTGCCATCGTTAAGATAAAGCACATCACCGCGGCGCATTTCCACCCGTGTCAAAACCTTACCAGCATCCGCCACTAAGGCACGACCCGGTTCACAAACAAGATCCACGCCTGCAAATCCATGTTTCATCACAGCCTTGCGAATAACCTGAAAATAAGCATCCAATGACGGTGGTTCCATCCCCGGATAGGCTACAGGAAAACCGCCACCTACATCTAAAACATCGAGGGTGATTTGGGCTTTCTGGGCCAACTGGGCCATTTGTGCAATCGCCTGTTCAAAGGCAGAAACATCAAGATTTTGCGAGCCCACATGAAAGCTAACACCGACACGTGCAGCCGCCATTGAGGCTTGCTTTAACAATGCCACCGCGTCATCAGCCATTGCCCCAAATTTGCCCGACAATTCATAAGCAGCTCTAGCCACCTTTACATGGCAACGTAATACCAAGGTAAGATCTTCTGCACTCTTTGTTTCTTGGATGATTTTTTTCAATTCATCGCCATGATCAAAGGCGAAAATACGCACACCCTGCTCATATGCATAACGGATCGCTTGGCGGCTTTTCACCGGATGCATGAAATACATGTCCGCTTCAGGCAAAACCTCTCGAATAAGCTCAACTTCACGAAGGGACGCCACATCATAGGCCACAACACCCTGTTGCCAAAGCCCCCGCAAAAACTCAGGATGCGGGTTGGCTTTCACAGCGTAAACAACCTTGCCATCAAAGCCAGAAACGAACTGTGCCGCTTTTTTGGCCAATACATCGGGATAAAAAACATGCAGGGCATCATTATCTGCAGCACAGTCAAGCGCTTCTGAAAGGGACGCATAACAAGGAAGAGTGCTTTGATAAGATGATTTTTTATCGACCGTTGTTTGTACTTTTGCAGTGTGCATAAACCTATTCCACCATCAAGCAATGAAAAAAACTCATTTGCAGACCAACTGGTCTAGCAGTGATTTTAAAAATTAGATGGGGCCGCCAATATGGACTGGCGTTCGGCGCGTCAATTAGCGACGCGCGGTTATATGGAATAGATCAAGAATAACGGCGAAATAATCGTAATGGTCCGCCGACAAAAAATGATTGAAGACAGATACCGCGCAACCTTTGCGCATAATTTTAATCAAAATGGTTTACTGACGTTAACATGGTATCAGTCCTTCACTTAAATCATGGCCAGAGATGGCTGGCCCCAAAATAAACAAAAGACGTTTTCTCTCTCAGTCCATGTAAAACAGTCTCCGTTGTGAATGGAGACTTGGTGTCAAACCTGACATCGCTACGTCTGTGGAAAAGTCATTTATAATGAAAATAATTCAGGCGCAACAAAAAAATATCATCGCAACAAAAATTACGATAACACATTGTTATTACATTATTTTACCTTATTCAAACAGATTAAGTTTAGCGACACTTGGCCCTATCAACATCCCAATAAGTGTGCAATATGATCAAGAAATCGAGTCTTCAGGGTTTTGCCCAAAGCGCTGTAATATGAACCACAGTACTAACAAGCCAGCCCCTAAGCCAGCCCACCATGGCAAACCTAGCCCTGCTGGAATGGTCCCTAATATTATCGCCACAGCACCAACGGTTAAAGCATAGGGCATTTGGGTGCGCACATGTTCAACGTGGTTACAGTCAGACGCCAGCGACGACAAAATTGTGGTGTCAGATATAGGAGAACAATGATCCCCCCAAACCGCACCGGCCAAAACGCACGAGATTGACGAATAAAGAATATGTATATTGGCAGGATCGGCATCAACCACAGCCCAAACCAATGGCACCACTAGGGGCATCAAAATACCCATGGCACCCCAGCTTGATCCCGTACCGAGGGCCGTCACAGCGGCAACAAGAAACACAATGGCAGGTAAAACAGCCATTGGCAAATAATCGCCTAGCACTGCTACCAAATAACCCGCCGTGCCAAGCACGCCTGTAATTTCTGCAAGCGACCAAGACATCACTAGGATGATGACCGCGCCGATCACACTGGTCATACCATCGGTGAAGGCCTCAAAGGTTTCTTCAAAGGTTAAAACGCCTTGTAACATGGTCATGGCAATAGCCATTGATGTGCCAACCAAGCTGCCCCAGATAAGGGCCTTATAGCTATCGGCACTGCCTACAATATCCCTTAAGGTTTCGCCCTCTCCTGTGACAAATATGCCGCCAATAACCGTCGCGATTAAACTAAGTAAGGGGATCACAGCATAACGCGCCCTTGACGCTGGATGATCACCTTCTTCATCTGGACTTACAGGTTTCTTGGCATCACGGGCTAAGGCTTTTTTCTCAGCCGTTAACATGGGGCCAAAATCACGACCGGTTTTAGCCACCATCAAAACGAAGGCCAACGCCAAAATAGGATAAAAACTATACATAATGGTGTTTAGGAAGATAAAATAAGGCTCCCCGGGAATGCTGGTATCTTTAATGGCATCACCAATTAAGCCGACCTCATAGCCGACCCATGTTGAAATTAACGCAATTGACGCAATCGGTGCAGCCGTTGAATCAACCAAATAAGCCAATTTTTCGCGACTAATTTTCATTTTATCGGTTACAGGGCGCATCGTATTACCAACCACCAAGGTATTAGCATAATCGTCAAAGAAAATGCCCATGCCCATAAAGGCCGTGCCCATTTGTGCCCGTTTACGGTTATTAGTCCAATTGGCAATGGCATCAACAATACCACGCATACCGCCATTTTCAGAGATAACACCCACCATACCTGCTATTAGCATGGTAAATATCACAATCGCCATATGATCGGCATCAACCAAGGCAGAAAGGGCATATTTTTGTGTGGTATCTAAAAAGGCAGTGAAAAGCTGGCCCCAAGCCATATCATAAACCAACCAAGCGCCTAACCATAGGCCCATAAACAGGGCAAATATCACTTGCCTGAATAAAAACGCCATACCAATGGCTAACATAGGGGGCAAAACCGACAAGGCTGTTGGACTGGCCTCAGTAGAGGGGCCATCAGCCATGAATAATATCAGCAAAATAAAAACCCCAAAACCAATGCCAACTAATCGCCCCAATGTCATTTATTCATTCCTTGTTTGTTTCCCTACAGCCACGCTATCAACATATTGACGATTGTTAAAGCGCTAAAATCCATTCAGCTTAATCACCTTCAAATTCGCAAAGGGTAACTACCTCTACCCCCAAATCCTGAATGCGCTGTGAGCCGCCCAAATCAGGCAAATCAACTAGCGCACAAAAGGCCGCAACCTTGCCACCTGCCGATTGAATAAGTCTAATCGCGGCCTCTGCCGTGCCGCCTGTGGCAATTAAATCATCGACCAATAAAACCAAATCACCATGCGACACCGCATCCACATGCATTTCAAGGCTATCGGTGCCATATTCGAGTTGATAATTTTGCTTGTGGGTTTCACCAGGTAATTTCCCTGCTTTTCTTAAAGGAACAAACCCCGTGTTAAGCTGGTGAGCCATGGCACCACCAAGAATAAAACCACGCGCTTCAATACCAACGACCTTATCAATGGAAACGCCGATGTAATTTTGCACCAAGCTATCAATAGATCGTTTAAAGCCATAGGCATCCGCCATCAAGGTGGTCACATCACGGAACTGTACCCCTTTTTTGGGAAAATCGGGAACCGTTCTAATCCGTTTTTTTATCCAATCAGACATGCGCTAAGTCCTTCAACCTGTTTAAAGAAATGATTTTAATTTTTGGTCCGTATCTAATACTGCCAGTGGGTTTGGTGTAACCCCCGCGGCCAATAATTTCTTTGCTGCCAAGTGATCTGCGGTCCAATTAACGCTGTCAATGGCGATGAGCTTATTATCGCGGTAATATAGCACCGAAAATTTATTCTCGGTCCGCTCTCCGCGCACCACAAAATGATCATAGCCTGCCGATAAACCTGCCATTTGCAATTTCAAGCCATATTGATCTGACCAACACCACGGCACCGCTTGATAAGCAACATCCTGCCCCATTATGGCCTTCGCTGCCACCTTGGCCTGATCAACGGCATGTTGAACTGATTCTAAACGCACCATGCCATATAATTCGTTCGGGTGACTGCAACATTCACCAATGGCAAAAATATCAGGGTCCGATGTGCACGCCTGCTCATTAACCACGATACCATTTTCTACATCCAGCCCTGCAGTCTCCCCTAATTCCACATTCGGTAGGATGCCTATCCCCACCACCAGCATATCAGCGGGGATGTGTTGGCCTTGATGCATAATGCCCGTAATGGCGCCTTGCTTATCTTGTGAAATACCCTCAATACCAGCGCCCATTAAAAATTTAACGCCTTGGCTTTCATGATAATTTTGATAAAAATCTGACATCACAGGGGCGACTACACGACCCATCACACGATCATCTCGTTCCACAACCGTAACATTCTTATTTTGGATGACCGCAACCGCCGCCACTTCCAGGCCAATAAAGCCTGCTCCAATGACAACAATATTGTGGGCCGTCGCTATGGCCGCTTTCAATCCTTTAGCATCCTCCATGTCTCGCACATAATGTAAGCCTTTCATGCTGGCATCAACATTGGGTAAAGGCCTTACCCTGCTGCCTGTGGCCAAGACCAGCTTGTCATAGGCCAGTGAGGCACCATCGGATAGGGTGACCGTCTTTTGGCGGGGATCTAATGCTATGACGCGGCGCTCGGTTAACAAGGTGATGTTTTTTGTCTCAAAAAAATCAGGCTTTCGAAAGGCAAGGCGTTCTTCGCTAATATCGCCCTTTAAAAAAGCCTTAGACAACGGTGGGCGCTGATAGGGGGCATAGGCCTCATCGCCAATTATGGTAATGCTACCTTCAAATTTTTCAGCGCGCAGGCTTTCAGCGCATTGCATACCTGCCTGCCCCGCCCCCACAATGATAATTTTATCCATACATCAGGCCTTCGCATATCCCTTGGTTAATAACCATAATCCGTGAATTAAGTTAGCCAATGCGATGGGTGCCAACAAGGCAAAATTAATTTCAAACCCTACAAAAACGCTTGCCACGGCAATGATCTGTAAAAAGGCTGCAAGCACCCCAAACCATGCCAACAACCGCGGTACGAACCGACCAACAAGCAACATCAGATAAAACACTAAAAAGGCACTGCCCGCCGTAATTTGCGCCATATAATGCGTCCAATTACGGATTGAGGCCACAATCACACGCCCCGCTTCCAAACTGGCTTTTTGATTAGCCTCAGCCGCCACATAGGCCTCGCTATAACTCACCAGCGTCATCATCGAAATGCTTTCCATAATGGTGGTGGCAAGGGCGATGGTGGCAAACACCAACAGGGCCATGGTTAATTCCAACTGTGCCTCTTTAAACAGCTTATAAGAAAACAGGGTAATAAGAAGAACCACCGCTGACATATCAAGCGAGATCAGGGCTCCCCAACCCACCTGATTGGCATAGTCAGCCCCCTTAACCAGAAAGCCCGGATCAGAAAATAACGGGCCATAAAGACTGAAATTAATAAAAATACCGCCCAACAATTGCACCAGCAGCAAAAGCCCGGCCAAGCGGCCCCATTGCATGTGTTTATCCTGATCAAGCATATCTTCCCCCTCGCACTGGTCAATAATCATCAAAGCATATCAAACCCACCAACAAGCACCAACAAAAAAGGGCCCGGAGTAATCCGAGCCCTTGATTATTGATCAGGTGTGGAACGAAGACTTAGTCTTTTTTCTTTTTCACATCTGCCCAAACACGGCGGTTTGAGAAATACATTAGGATGGTGAAGACCAACATAAAGATCATCACTTTGTAACCCATTTGATGGCGCTCTTCCAATTTCGGCTCAGCCGCCCACATTAGGAAGGTCACAACGTCTTTAGCCATTTGATCTGCAGTTGCTTTGGTGCCATCAGCATATTCAACTTGGTCTTCAAACAATGGATTTGCCATCGCAATTTGTGAACCACCAAAGTATGGGTTGTAGCTCATACCAGGAACCATTTCCATTCCAGAAGGTGCATCTTCATAACCGGTTAGCAATGAATAAACATAGTCTGGACCATGGTGACGGGCTTTGGTGATCAAAGAAAGATCAGGTGGCAAGGCACCGCCATTACCATCACGGATTTGCGCTTCGGTTTCAAATTGCTTAGCAGGGAACTTATCGCTAAGACCCGCAGTTACAACAGGGTAAACCTTTGCTTTGGCAGGGTTACCATCAAAGTCTTCTGTGTCTTCCCAATAATATTGCGGCGAAACAGTTTCATACTTTTCAGCAATTGCCTTGGCTTCCTCTTCCGAGAAACCAATCTCGGTTAGGTTACGAAACGCAATGTAGCGAATACCGTGACACGCTGCACATACTTCTTCGTACACTTGGAAACCACGTTGCAAAGCGGCACGGTCATAAGTGCCAAAGAAACCACTGAATGACCAGTTTACTTCCTTTGGTGCTTTTTCAGCATCTGCCGCAAATACTGAGACACTAAGGCCCAATACAACAGCAAAAGAAGTAGCAGCAGAAGCTAAAGTTTTCATGAAGAATTTTTTCATCGTCGCTACTCCTTACTTAATAACCGGGTTAGAGATTGATTCAGGCAATTTGGTATCTTTCTCATATTTTGGCATGATAAACGGCAACAAGACCAAGAAATGGAAGAAATAATACGCTGTACCAATCAGCCCCAATGTCGGCATGATACCTTCAGGTTTTTGCGCACCAACATATCCAAGAATGAATGAGTCGATAACCAAGATCCAGAAGAACCAACGATACATTGGACGGAAACGGCTAGAGCGAACAGGCGAACGATCTAACCATGGCAAAGCGATTAACACAGCCAATGAACCAAACATGGCCAACACACCCAACAATTTCGCATCAATCAACACAATATCAGTAAAGGGAATGCTGATGCTGAAAGTGATTGAACGCAAGATCGCATAGAATGGTAGGAAGTACCACTCAGGCACAATCGACGCAGGCGTCAATAGAGGGTTCGCAGGGATATAGTTATCTGCGTGACCAAGGTAATTCGGGTTAAAGAACACGAAATAAGCAAACACCAAAATAAACACGCCGATACCGAACAAGTCTTTAGCGGTGTAATAAGGGTGGAAGCCAACCGTGTCTTGAGGGCTTTTCACGTCAATGCCAAGCGGGTTGTTTGAACCATGCTTATGCAAGGCCCAAATGTGCAAGATCACAACACCAGCAATAACGAAAGGCAATAGATAGTGCAATGAGAAGAAGCGTTGCAAGGTTGGGTTATCAACCGCAAAACCACCCCATAACCATTGTACCAAGCTGTCACCAACAACCGGCACAGCCGAGAATAGGTTGGTAATCACTTTCGCACCCCAGAAGCTCATTTGGCCCCAAGGCAATACATAACCCATGAATGCAGTGGCCATCATAAGGATCAAGATAACAACACCTAAAATCCAAAGCAGCTCACGCGGGGCTTTGTATGAACCGAAGTATAGCCCTCGGAAAATATGGATATAAACCACAATAAAGAACATTGAGGCCCCGTTGGCGTGTACATAACGCAACAACCAGCCATAGTTCACGTCGCGCATGATGTGCTCAACACTATCAAACGCCAATTCAGTGTTCGGCGTATAATGCATCACCAAAACAATACCGGTAACAATTTGGATCACCAAAGCAAGACCTGCTAGTGAACCAAAGTTCCACCAATAATTTAGGTTTTTAGGTGCAGGATAAGAAGCACCCAAAGAGCCGTCAATTAGAGAGAAGATCGGCATACGCTCTTCAATCCAGTTAACAACCTTATTATTTGATTGAAAATTACTGTTTCCAGCCATGACGACCCCCTTTAACCAATAACAATCGTGGTATCAGCAACAAACTGATACGGTGGAATGGCAAGATTGCGAGGTGCTGGACCCTTACGGATACGACCAGATGTGTCATAGTGTGAACCGTGACATGGGCAGAACCAACCGCCAAAGTCACCGTTATAGCCGCCCTCAGCGCCCACTGGCACACAGCCAAGGTGAGTACAAACAGCTTCCATGATCATCCATTCTGGTTTCTGCACACGATCACCATCGGTTGCCGGATCAGGCAGGACAGCACTGTCATCAGCTTTTGCTGCTGCGATCTCAGCTTCAGTACGGTGTCGGATATAGATAGGCGTACCGCGCCACATCACCTTAACCGCACCGCCACGTTCGATGCTAGAAAGATCAACTTCAATCGATGCCAATGCCAAAACATCAGCAGACGGATTCATTTGATCGACAAGAGGCCAAACGACAGATGCGGCCGCAATTGCGCCAACACCGCCAGCCGCAACGTGAATAAAATCACGTCGGGTAACGCCTTCACCGTTCTTGTTTTCGTTCGTCGCCATGTATTTTCCCTTTGCGAGTCACTGAATCTGAAAACAGACCCTCGATACTTCACAAGCGCGCCAAAATTGGCAAAAGCCTAAGCCCTGCCTTGGGTCGCGCCCTTTCTTCATAGGAAGCGAGACAACCATCATAGACGGATGCCCCCTCCACCTCACGGTTTTGTTTAGCGGCTTCAACATTTTATTTCAACTTGATTATGACAAAAATCACAAATTTCCTGCTTTTTTTATGCGTTTTTTTCGCTTAAACAGAATGACAAGCACATAATTTGTGCCAAATATGGTGATCATCGATGTTTTTATGCTCGAAAGTCTCTAGATTAAAGAAGGATAGTTTTCAGCATGCGTTTGGCTTTATATCAACCAGAAATTCCCCAAAACACTGGCACAATGATTCGCACCGCCGCCTGCATGGGGCTGCCCGTTGATATTATCGAACCATGCGGCTTCCCCTTTTCGGTCAAAGCCTTGCGCCGTGCCGGTATGGATTATTTGGATAAAACCGATATTAAACGCCATTTGTCATGGGATGCCTTCAATCAATGGCGCTTGGATGAAGGCTATAATTTAGTCTTGCTCACCACCAAAGCATCACACCCTTATTATGAGCGCCAATTTCAGGACAATGACATTATCATGATGGGGCGTGAATCATCGGGCGTGGAAGACTATATTCATGCCGCCGTTGACGACAGACTAACCATTCCAATGCCGGGTGGACTTCGCTCCTTGAATGTGGCAGTAAGTGCAGGCATGGTCATTGGTGAGGCGGTGCGACAATCCATCCACTTTTCAAAATAAATTTTGGCTTTTATAAGCACAAACATACATCCATTTACGAAAAAATTAGGGAAACAACACTTATGGACATGGATCAGAAAAAAGCCAAAGCAGCCCAGTGGTTTGAGACATTACGCAACCAAATTTGTGATGCCTTTGAAAAGCTAGAAAACGACTATGATGGTCCTTTAAAAGATATGCCAGCAGGCAAGTTTGAACGCACCACATGGGACCGCGACACCAGCGTTGAAGGCAGCGAGGGTCATGGCGGTGGTGGCACCATGAGTGTGATGAAAGGCCGTGTTTTTGAAAAAGTTGGCGTTAATATTTCCACCGTTCATGGTGAATTTAGCCCTGAATTTGCCAAAACCATTCCGGGCGCTGATGAAGACCCGCGCTTTTGGGCCTCTGGCATTTCATTGGTCGCCCATATGCACAGTCCCTTAGTCCCAGCGGTTCATATGAACACCCGTATGATTGTGACCACCAAGCAATGGTTTGGTGGTGGTGGTGACTTGAATCCACCAATCCCTGATGACCAAGACACCGCTGACTTTCACGCTGCCTTTAAAGAAGCCTGCGACAAGCATGATCCCGCCTATTATCCAAAGTTTAAAGAATGGTGTGATGAGTATTTCTTCATCAAGCACCGCAATGTAGCCCGTGGTGTTGGCGGCATTTTCTATGATCAATTAAACAGCGGCAATTGGGATGATGACTTTTCCTTTACCCAAGACGTGGGCAAGGCCTTTCTAGATATTTATCCAAAATTGGTGGCCCGCCACATGAATGATAGCTGGACCCAAGAACAGCGCGAACAGCAATTACGCTATCGCGGCCTCTACACTGAATTTAACTTGGTTTATGACCGCGGCACCCTCTTTGGCCTCAAAACCGGCGGCAATGTTGATGCCATCCTGATGTCATTACCTCCCGAAGCTAAGTGGGATTAAGGAATAGTCCTCATCAGCTAATACAATGTAACAATCCCATGGTGAAATCCTCACTTTGGGATTGATCTTTTTTGGGGGCTGGCTAAGGTATCTGCAAACAAATATGGAGAACATTATGTCGAAGAGATTACCTTTTGCTGATCAAATGAGCCTTCCTTTGATTGCAGCACCGATGTTTTTAGTAAGTTTCCCCGATTTAGTTGCTGAGATTTGTAAAAATGGTGTGGCTGGAACGTTTCCAAGCCTTAATGCCCGCACCGCTGAGGATTTTGAAAGCTGGTTACAGCGCCTAAACACCGAATTACCTGAGTATGCTGCGGCTAACCCTGAAATAAAAGTGGCGCCTTATGGTGTTAACTTAATCGTTCACAAATCCAACATGCGCCTAGCAGAAGACCAAGCCTTGGTTAAGCAATATCAATCGCCATTTGTCATCACCAGTGTTGGTCACCCCGGCGATGTGGTGGCGGACGTTCATTCATACGGCGGCAAAGTTTATCATGATGTGATCAACATGCGCCACGCCCAAAAGGCCATTGAAGCAGGCGTTGACGGCCTTATTTTGGTATGTTCAGGTGCAGGTGGCCATGCTGGCTTGATGAACCCTTTCACCTTCATTCCGCAAATCAGAGAAATATTTGATGGCACCATTATTTTATCAGGCACCTTGTCAAATGGCGGGGCCTTGCATGCGCTTGAGGCGCTTGGTGCCGACATGGGCTATATGGGGACACGCTTCATTGCCACAAAAGAAGCACAGGTGCATCAGGGTTATAAAGACATGATTGTTAGCTCAGGCAGTAAAGACATTGTCTATACTGATAAGGTTTCTGGTATTAAGGGCAACTTTATGGTGGATAGCCTAACCCAAGCAGGCATTGAGATTGAGGGCATCAGCGAGGCCAAGCCTAACTTTGATCCAGAAACCAAGCATGCGCAAAAAGATGAGAAAAAAGCATGGAAAGAAGTTTGGTCTGCAGGTCAAGGCGTTGGTGAAATTAAAGACCTGCCCACCGTGGCAGAACTGGTTGAGCGTTTAAAGAAAGAATATACCGCTGCCCGCGCTTTATAGGCCCACACTAACTATTAACTGTCAGCACATAAGCCTTTCTCTCAAATTATGGAACAGGCATTTATAAAACTTTGGATCAGGCACATATCCTTCGGGATGGTGCCTGTTTTAGTTTTTAGTCATCCAGCACTGCCAACAATTGCTCTTTCGTTGGTTTAAAATCATGATCCAGCCAATAGGTCTCAAGCTTTTTAAGAGTCACCCCAACCGATGGTCCCTTCTCATAGCCTTTGGCTAGCAGATCCTTGCCATAAATAGGAAATTCAGGAATATGACCATCCCTAATCATCTTATATTGGATAAGAAAGCTTTCTGCTTTTGGGTGTCTGCGCTTTGCTTGCTCTAAAAGCGCTCTATTTTCAGTCGCTTGACGACCAAACTTATAAAGCAATTTTTGTATCTCTCGCAATTCACACTCCGTATTAAGTTTGATGTTTTCATCATAGCAAGACAGTAAATTCGTTTTTTCTTTGAGAGACAATTTATAGGATTTTGCAAAAATGGCTGCGGCTTGATCATTGGGCAACAAAAGTGACAAAAACCTGATGTAATGGCGACTTCTGAAATAGTCTTCCAATTCAA
>CAKZLM010000148.1 GCA_937126915.1 uncultured Alphaproteobacteria bacterium | reverse complement strand
ATCGCCACCATAAAGCTTAATCTCAAAGCGTTTGGCTTTAGAAAAAGAATAAACATGATGCCTAAAATTATCAAAATTTGGAAAAGAGACGGATGTCCCTGCCTGTACCGCTAAAACAAAGGGCTGAAAAGCTTGGTCCCGCTGCTCCATCACCGCAGATGCATTGCCCTCAAAACTATAATCAACGCCTTTTTTCTTCAATGAAACAACAACAAACTCAACCGCATTATTATCTTGGTCTAACATCCTCACAGTTTGGTCAGCAGCAAAGCCCACCGAACTGCCAAGGAAAAGCCCAATAAAACTAAAAGCCAAAAGAATTTTTTGTGCACGCATTTCGAAATCTCCCATCCATAAAGCTAAAGATATCCTAACTAGCCTGATAAACAAAGGAAAGTTTGTAGCTTGATCACGGAATGTCAGTTATAGCTAGGGTGAAAGACAAAAAATTGATCAGTGAGCCACCTTTATGACGAATAATCATCAGCGCATTTGGGCCATTGCAGGGCCAGCCATTTTGGCCAATATTTCTGCCCCCTTGATTGCCTTGGTAGATACTTGGGCCATTGGTCATTTGCCAGGCGCTAAATATTTAGCCGCTGTTGGTTTAGCGACCACCATTTTCACTTTCATTCTTTGGGCCTTTGGCTTTTTGCGCATGGGCACCACCGGCTTGGTAGCACAGGCCGATGGCAAGGGTGATAAGGTCCAATTACATATCATCTGCGCCCGCGCCCTCACCATTGGCTTGATCGCTGGCTTGGTGATGATGATGCTATCGCGTGAGGCGGTTTTATTGGGTATCAGCCTCATGGAAGCGCCCGCAGAAACCCGCCCGTTAGTGATGGAATATGCCCTCATTCGTCAATATAGCATGCCTGCCAGCCTGATGATTTATGCCCTCAATGGCATACTCATAGGTCTTGCAAAAACCAAGTCTGCCTTGGTGTTACAACTGGTGCTTAACATTGCCAATGGTATTTTAAATGTGATTTTTGTCATCGGCCTTGGTATGGGGGTTGAAGGTGTTGCCTTAGGCACGGTATTGGCAGAATGGCTAGCGGTTTTGACAGGGATATATTTACTGTCAAAACATATTGACCTCCCGGCCCTTTTAAAGGCTTTTATTGCTGCAAGAACATGGCACCTAGCGGCCTTTGCCCGCTTTATGGCCCTCAATGGTTTTATCTTTGCCCGTACATTATTATTAATGACAACGGGCATTTTAGTGATGGCTCAATCATCCCACTATGGCAGTGATGCCGTCGCCGCCAGCCATATCATGAATCAATTTTCACTGCTTATATCACTGGGGCTTGATGGCATTGCCTATGCAGTTGAGGCATTGGCTGGCAATGCTTATGGAGCCCGAGACAGGGTGAGGTTTCGTTATTGGTCTATCACCACGACCCTTTGGGCCGTCGCGTTAAGTTTGGTTTATACTGCTGGCTTTTGGGCATTTGGAGAGGGCATAGTGTTCACCCTGACCGAGGTGGAAAGTGTGCGTATCGCCATGCATAATTTAATGCCTGTCATTCTCGCCATGCCGTTGGTGGCGGTATGGAGTTATCAATTTGATGGCATATTTATAAGCGCCACTGATACCAAAGCCATGTTTGCCACCATGCTGGTCTCCTTTGCCGCGTTTTTTGTCGCCCTAGAGTTTTTACCTGCGGCTTATGGTTTCCAAGGCATTTGGTTGGCTATGTTGGTATTTCTAGCAACCCGTGGCCTAAGCCAAGCCATTTGGTATCCAAGAATAGAAAAACGTCTTGTTTGATAAAGAAAACCACTCTGCTCAATTTAGGGGGGGGGACGAGCAGAGTGGCCACAGTTCAGGGAGGAAACGCCCAATTAAGGGCATTATGCAACCGATCATTTCGGCTACACATTATAGTTAAGTCTTTCTCACTAATATTCAATGCATGGGGCAGTAAACTTATCGTGACTTGGACGTGTTTTAACGTGCGCCAGCCTCGCCTAATCGCGAAACCCTAAAAAAGAACTTGTCAGCAAACACCCAGCGTGCTTTTTAAGATAACCATCAACCACGACAAACATAGGGCAACATGGGCGAATTTAGCAGCATATGGGCGGATAGTAATTGGCAGCTTTTTGCCGTGCCTTTTATCGCCACCCTTTTGTGCGGCTTTTATTTTCGCTGGGTTCTACAACAAGGTAGACGACACGCCACACGCTTTAACCATGATGATAATAAAAACACTGATCAACCCCATAAAACTGAGCAAGAGACACCGACAACTAACGCCGCATCACAAAATGACGATGATTCAAACAAGACTGCGCAAGAGGCACCAACAACAAGCGCGGCATCCTCAAAAGACACCGTTTCAAACAAGACTGAACATGAGGCACCGACAAAAAGCGCTGCATCCTATAATGATCATGCTTCAAACAAGACTGCGCTGTCTAACCACAATGATGCCCTGACTGACGGCGCCTCCAATAACGTTTCCCTAAAAGATGGCCCCCTAAAAAACATTGACCCAGATGATGATACGCTGAATGATGGCGCCCAAAATGGCGCTAGCCTAAATGATGGTGCCAACCACTATTTAAGTATTGCGGCCTTTAGTATGGTGTTAGGTTTTTGGTTTTCCTACACCACGCTGCGCGGTTTTCCAACCACAAGCCCGATGTTATTAGATGGCTACTTGCCTTGGCTGATAGCCATATCAGGCGTGTTTGGTATGGTGTTGGACTTTTTCAAACTTAGCAGCAACACCCGCAACAGCTTTTATCTGCTTTATGCTTTGATCCTGTCCTTTGGCATGGGCATGCTGATCAATGGCCCTGCTCTACCCACTTATATGATCATCCGTTACGCGGTTTTTGCAGGTATTGCCTTTTTAATCTTTTCTCGTATGGATGAAGATCACGATATGGTGCATTCAGCCCCTGTTGCGGCGCTGGCATGCCTTTTGGGGGTGTTGGCCATCAGCTTAATCTATACCTCGCGTTATTCACTGTTTAGTTTTAGTCTCATCGGCGCGGTTTGTGGCTATATCACCCTTTCCCTGTTCAAACCCAGATTACCATGGAATGCCACCGCCATTTTAAGCATTGGTAGCGGCATCATTGGCATTATGGCAATCCTTGGTTTGCCAAGGGTTAGTTATCTTTTACCACCGCTTAGTTTATCGATGCTGTGCTTTGCGGTGCCGATCATAATTCGAAAGTTTGCGCCGCCCTCGCCAAAGGTGCAATTGGCCTTTCAAATAGCCCTTAGCATACCGTTAATTGTGGCCTCTGGTCTTTTAACGTATGATCATATGTAAAATAATTGCTTTTTCGGCAAATCTTAACTTGATCTTCATATCTTTATGCCTATAGTGGCGCGAAATTTGACAAGGCCCGTTCAATGAAAACATTGGATGGGCTATTGATTTATTAAGGAGTCCCACATGGACATTCGCAATATTGCGATTATCGCCCACGTTGACCACGGTAAAACCACGCTTGTAGACAGCTTGTTTAAGCAATGCGGCACTTTCCGTGACAACCAAAAAACCGAAGAACGCGCTATGGACAGCAATGATCTTGAGCGTGAACGCGGCATTACCATTCTTGCTAAATGTACCGCTGTTGATTGGAACGGCACCCGCATTAACATTGTTGATACCCCAGGCCACGCTGACTTTGGTGGCGAGGTTGAGCGCATTTTAAGCATGGTTGACGGCGTTGTTCTATTGGTGGACGCCGCTGAAGGCCCAATGCCACAAACTAAATTCGTAACTGCCAAGGCTTTGGCGCAGGGCCTTAAACCCATTGTTGTTGTGAACAAAGCTGACAAGCCTGACGCCCGCCCAGATTGGGTTGTTGATCAGTGTTTTGATTTGTTTGTTAACCTTGACGCTAATGACGAGCAGCTTGATTTCACCACATTCTATTCTTCTGGTCGTGATGGCTGGGCGGTTGAAGACCTAAATGGTGACGAACCCCGCGATACCTTAGCGCCAATTTTGAACGCCATCGTTGATCAGGTTCCCCTGCCAATGCCCGTTCAAGAAAACGCCGTTGAAGAACCTTTCCGTATGTTGGTGTCTTTGCTAGACCGTGACAATTTCTTGGGTCGTGTTTTAACCGGTCGCATCCATTCGGGCCGTATTAAAATGAACGAAACCGTTAAGGCCCTAAACCCCGATGGAACATCGGTTGACCAAGGCCGTATCACCAAGCTTTTGGCCTTTAAAGGTCTTGAGCGTGTTCCTGTGGAAGAAGCAGAAGCTGGTGACATTGTCTGTATCGCTGGTTTGTCAAAAGCCACCGTTGCTGACACCATCGGTACCGCCGATATTGCCGAGCCTTTATCATCTTTACCAATTGATCCGCCAACCTTGGCCATGACCTTCAGCGTGAACGACAGCCCGTTGGCTGGCCGTGACGGTGACAAGGTGACCAGCCGTGTGATCCGTGACCGCTTAATGCGTGAAGCAGAAGGTAACGTTGCCATTCGCATTACCGAAACGGAGTCAAAAGATGCCTTTGAGGTTGCTGGTCGTGGTGAATTGCAATTGGGTGTTTTGATCGAGACCATGCGCCGTGAGGGTTACGAACTTTCAATTTCACGTCCCCGAGTGATTTTCCGCAACAATCCTGAAACAGGTGCCCTAGAAGAGCCGTTTGAAGATGTTTATATCGAGGTAGACGAAGACTATTCTGGTATCGTGGTTGAGAAAATGGCTGGCCGTAAAGCTGAAATGACTGAAATGAACCCATCGGGCCCCGGCAAAGTGCGCATTGTATTCTCTGCCCCTGCCCGTGGTTTGATCGGTTATTTGGGTGAGTTTTTGACCGATACCCGTGGTACTGGTCTGATGAACCGCTCGTTCAGCCATTATGGCCCGCACCAAGGCAACATCCCTGGTCGTCGCCGTGGTGTGATGGTTTCTATGGGTCAAGGTAAGGCCGTTGCGTTTGCTTTGTTTAACCTTGAAGAGCGCGCCAAGATTATGATTGATCCCGGTGAAGACGTTTACCAAGGCATGATCATTGCTGAAAACAGCCGTGACAATGACCTTGATGTAAACCCTTTAAAAGCCAAGCAGCTGACCAACATTCGTGCCGCTGGTAAAGACGACGCTATCAAGCTTACCCCGCCAATGCGCCTAAGCCTTGAGCAAGCCTTGTCTTACATCAATGATGACGAATTGGTTGAGGTAACCCCAACCGCAGTTCGCCTACGCAAACGTTATCTTGACCCTGTTGAGCGCAAGCGCAAATCCCGCGCCGCCGCTGAATAAGACAAAGATACAATTTACGACTGATTATAAGGGAGCTTCGGCTCCCTTTATTTTTGGTATGATGAAATTTTGTTCTTCTTCTATTATTTTTCGCTATTTTTCTTGATTTCACAAATTTGGCTTCCCATATATAATTTAATAAAGGGCAAAAAGACCCGCACACGACAGTTTTGAAGAGGAGACACCTGACATGAGACTATTACTTGCCATCTTTTTACCGTGGCTATCATTTTTCTTTATTGGCCGCCCGTTTGCCGCGATCATTTGTTTGATTTTGCAGTGCACTATTTTGGGTTGGTTACCCGCGGCCCTTTGGGCTGTTTACAGCTTAAGCCAAGCTGTGACCGATGAAAAAATTGAGCGCATGGAACGCGGTCGTTACCGCTACTAAGCGCCACCAGCTTGATCGTTTAGATATTACGCACACTTCCCGCCTCGCTAACCCCTTTGAGGCGGGTTTTCTTTTGTGTCAGCGTTATTATCCAAAACGTTGCGGGGAATAATCATCAAGCGTCGCAGTGCGCGCCGCCATTTCTGCCTTGATGTGTTCAGGAACACCCTGCCCCATCACCAGCGCCGCTGCCAATTGTGACCACGCAGGCGCGGTTTGAATACCAAAGCCACCCTGTCCCACCGACCAAAAGAAGTTTGGCATATAATCATCATAGCCAATAACCGGATGGCGATCAGGGGCAAAGGTTCTAAGCCCCGCCCACTTTTGCTTAATGGTCTTAGGCTCTGTCCCTGTCATCTGGGCAAAATGATGCGCGGCATACGCAATGTCTTCCACATGGGGCTGTACATCGCCCGCCACATCATCATGCTCATCCGCAGGGCAAATCAAAAGACCACTGGCCTCACGTTTAAAATAAATCTCTTCATCAACATCAAAAACAATCGGCATGTTATCAGGCACGTCAAAATCATAATAGCCAGCGATGATGATGGTGCGGCGTTTGGGTTGCAGACCAAGGGTTTTACAGCATGCCATGGCGGCAATATCATCAGCCCAAGCGCCCGCGGCATTAATAATCACCTCAGCCTTGATCGACCCCTTAGGGGTTTCTGCCAGCCATTGACCACCATCACGATGAAGATCAAATAATTGCGCATCAGTCCAAAATTGCACCCCATTAGATCGAGCCTGTTTGACATAACTTTGATGCAATTGATGCACATCCAGCACCTTTGCCTTGGGATCAAAAATGCCAGCAACAATATGATCAGGCTTTAAAAATGGCACACGATTATAAACCGCAGTGGCGTCTAATTGCTGCAAATGAGGGGTAAATCCCTTCTGATACTGATAGGCTTCATCCAGCTTATGTTGCTGATCCTTGCGGGCCACCTGCAAGCAACCCTCTTCGTGCCATAAAGGAATATCGGTAAAGTCCGCTGGCGGTGATTGGAAAAAGTCATGGGACGCCAGCGTCAGGGGTTGGACCTTGGGCCCGCCATAAAAATCAAGATACATGGCCGCAGATCGACCCGTGGTGTGATAGCCCAGAACGCTCTCCGTTTCGACAACAATAACCCGTGCATGGGGACCTAACTGATACGCCAAAGACGCACCAGCAATGCCACCACCAACGATTAAATAATCACACGAATGCATTCAAATACCTTTGACCAAGCAACGTTGTTTTTGTGAAAGACAAGCCTTAAAATTGCTCAGACCATAAAGAAGGCACGATCAAAACTCAACCACTTAAACCCATTGCAAAAGACTGCAGAGCAGGAAGCCTGCTAGCGCACAAGCCTGTTGAGGCGTAAGCCTGTAAAGGGATAAGTTTAAAGGCTTTGCTTCAAGAAATCATCAACCTGATGCCAAAAGTTTAAGCGAATATCATTGGTTTCACATAATATTTCATGGGCCGCTCCCTCGATGACAGAAAAGCGTGCTGTACTGATGCGTGCCGCTAAATCAGCCATGGCAGCATTATCGACAACTCGGTCAAGTTGGCCCTGTGCAATGAATAAGGGGGTGTGAATTCGTTCTACATATCCCGCAGATTTAAGTTTTTGGATCGATTGAACCGCCGCCCTTAACCACCCCAGCGTGATACCGCCCAAAGCCAGATTAGGGTTTTTATCAATATGTTTCCATTCATCCTCAAAGCGATGACGATCATGGGTTAGTAGGCGCTGTGTTCGCTCGGATCGGTTAGATGGCCCATAATCGCCCTGACTTGGAGCATACATATATTTAAAAGGCGCCATCCCGCCCAAAACCGTAAAAGCGCTGATCAGCCAGTGCGGCAGCTTGCCCCAATTAATACCCACCATGGGGGCTGAAAAAATCGCCGCCTTTATGGGGGGTTGCTTCTTCTCCGCTAAATAACGCAGCGCCACATGCCCGCCCATAGAATGAGCCAACAGTAACAAGGGGCGCTTTCTGGCCTTGATCACATCACTATCAATAAAACGGTCGACATCACGCACCATGTCATCAAAGCTATCGACATAATGTTTTTGTGTGTTCCTTAAAGGGCGGGTTGAAAGGCCATGATTACGCATTTCTAAAATAACCGAATCATAGTCCCTCGACATAAGATCAAATGCAACTTCATGGTACTTTTCTATATATTCTGTTCTACCGGGAATAATCAGAACAGTTGCCTTGGTTGGGTGATTCTTCCGAGTCCAATGACAATATCGCAATGAAACGTCAGGAGAAGGAGAAAAAAAATCAATTTTTTTTTCGGTTAAAAAAGTCATGTTTTTCTCTCACCCACCAAAATAACGGTCTAAGTTCATCGCAAAATTCAGCCTATGGCATTTTTTTAGGGAAAACAAATAATTTATACTAACCAACTGTAAAATAATAACTTTTATCAGAATCCTAATGAATTCCTGCACATATATATACTTAATAAACAACTCGTTAAAATTTTAATTAAATAGTATTAAAATTAATAATTACTTTTATGTTACTTTTATTATACTTATAAATACTTAATATTAACTATTTGTTAACGTTTTTTATTAATTCTAAGCTTGTCTAAACTTGATAGCTGGAGAAAACACATGTTTAAATTATTGAAAAAATTCCGTAAGGACGAAAAAGGTGCAACTGCCATTGAATATGGTCTAATCGCTGCACTGGTTTCTATCGCTGCCATCCTGGCCATGCAGGCTTTGGGTACGTCTTTGACCAATATGTTTACATCTGTAAGCGGTAAATTGGACGAAAGCGCCCCTGCTGCTGCTGAACCACCAGCCTAAGATTAAGCTGGTTAGCACATTAATCTTCGAACAGGTTGGTTAATGCTGCTTGATTGGGCCTTCTTTGGCATACCACTTAAGAAGGCCATCTTTTTCCCAAAGCATATGCTCCTGTAATAATGAGGGCACTTTCAAAGAACAAGCCTTGGGAATTGCCAGGTTAGAGGTAACTTTTTTACTGAAGAAGTCATCATAGGCTTTATGCCGCACCATTCGGGTGGTGATTATGACTTGGACCGGATGATGGAAGCGATCTTAACATATTTCTTTTGGACTTGTTTCGTCTGTCTGTTGGTATTTGCCGCAGTAAACGACGCCAAAAAATATATAATCCCAAATTGGGTATCTCTCTTCCTCATCGGTCTCTTTATTCTTCAGGTTTTCGTAACTGCAACCATGTCACAGTCAGAAATGGTCTGGTTACCAATCTTAGAAAGCATAGCAACAGCGGTTGTCATTACAGCCATATTCTTTGTTTTATTTGTATTGGGACACATGGGTGGCGGAGACGTAAAATTAATCGGCGCTATTAGCCTTTGGGCGGGCCCTACTTTGGTGATACCCTTCCTTCTGTTAACAGCAATTGCCGGTGGATTGCTAAGCTTCGTTTGGATTATCAGACGTCGCATTCGGCAAAAACAAATTGCCTCTTTCAAACGTCGCGCTGCCATTCTTGGTGATGTGACAACAGCCCCGAAACCTGGAATCAAGCCGTACTTACCTTATGGGATTGCCATTGCAGTAGGCGGGGTTTCTATCGCCCTTTTTGAAATAGCCCTTCTGACAACAGCTTAAATTCCTGCCCGTTCAAAGATCACTGAAATTCCAAGCACCAAAACGTCATTGGATAATTAACAGGATCGTATCATGAACAGCCGCGCCATCATTCTTTTATCTGTAGCCCTGGTTCTTGCCGGTGGAGCAGCATGGTTAACCAGTAGCTTACTGAGCAACCAACAACGTCAAAACGGCACCATGCAAGCGGTTGAAAAACCAACTGTGAATGTTTTGGTCGCTAAAAACAACCTGCCACAAGGCACCATCTTAAAAGCCGAGCAAATGCAATGGCAAGCTTGGCCTGATGAGACCTTGAACCAAAATTACTATGTCGAAAAAACCCATAAAATAACCGACCTTGTGGGTCGGGTTTTACGCCACGCTGTGGTCTCAGGCACACCCATCACCAACAACCACACCGTCGCCATGGGTGAACAAGGATATGTAGCAGCCATTTTACGCCCAGGCATGCGCGCTGTTACCATTCCTATTAGTCGCACAACTGGCCTAAGTGGCTTGGTCTTTCCGGGCGACCGCGTTGATATTCTACTAACCCACGGCGTTGACCTCGCTGGCTCTAATGGCAGCGCCCAAATGGGTCTGCAAGCCACCAATGAACGCCAAGTTAGCGAAACCATCCTCGAAAATGTCCGTGTTCTTGCCATTGACATGAACACCAACGACCAAAGTGATAAACCTGAATTAGGTAAAGCAGTTACACTAGAACTACCGCCAAAATTAACTGAGGTTTTAACCTTAGCCCAAAAACTCGGAAACTTATCGTTAAGTCTTAGAAGTCTTGCCCAAGATCAAGCCGAAGGCCTAACTGAAGACGACCTGCCACGCGCCACTGGCAAAAGCTACACATGGGATGCTGAGGTATCACCTCTTATCCCACCCATTAACGAAGTGAAATCAAAAACACTGGTTCGTGTCTCTCGTGGTGGAGCCGTGCAAACCAACGAATTTGCAAAAGCACATGAAGCCAATAAGAAAGGAGCGTCACAATGAGAACGCAGCCCCTTCACCAACTGGATACACATGTCGAAGCCATCTTTCGCCCTTTCTTAATAGCCTTTGCGGCCATCATCTTAAGCTTGCTAATAAGCTTTGGGTTCAGCGCATCCAGCTTTGCCCAAGAGACAGTGCAACCCCAAGAAAATGCACCTGAGGCGGAAAAAGCTGCTGCTCAAGAAATTATTGATGTATCAAAAGATATTACCTTAAGTACCGTTAAAGAAATTCCGGTACCTGAACTCACTGCGACTGAAGAAGCGTCTGTCGATACAGCGAAAAAAACCGACGAAAGCACCATCAATGTGGCTTCAACAGAAAAATTAGGTAATTCAGAAACTGTAGAAAACACAGCAAGCGTGAACAGTTCAAAGAACACAAAAACCGCTGCGATACCAGCACCAAAGCTTAAGCCTATGAAGGCTGAACCAACTGCGAAGGTCACAACCTTAGCAGTGGCACCGACGGAACTTTCTATTGAAGATGAAGCCGAAGATCGACCTCAATCTGTGTTGCGTCTTGATAGCGCTATTGTTGATACGGTGACCCAACGCCAAACCAGCATGATTGAACAAAGCGACGCCGTTGAAACGCCAACCGAAAACCTTTATGTGACCGCCAACAAGGGTGTGTTATTGCGCCTTAAAAAGCCGATTAGCGACATCTTTTTAGCAGATCCGACGGTCGCTGATGTTCAAGTAAAAAGCCCACGCATCGTTTATGTGTTCGGCAAAAAAACGGGACAAACCAGCCTGTTTGCCATGAATGAAAATGATGATGTGGTGTTCAGTGCCAACCTAACCGTTGAACAAGACATTGCCGAAGTGCAAAACGCCATCGACATGCTATTGCCGACCACCAACATTCGCGTCAAAGGCATTAATGGCATGATCATTTTGGATGGTTATGTGGATAGCCCAGAAGACGCCGCTATGGCTGAACGAATGGTCAAAGCCATTGTCAAAGACGGCCCACAATTGATGTCGCGTTTGATCATTTCAACCCCAACGCAAATCAATCTGCGTGTTAAAATTGCTGAAATTAACCGCGACATTATGAAAGAATTGGGTGTTAACTGGGAAAATGCCTTAAGTGGTGACAACATCCTATTTGGTGTTGCTACAGGTACTGACCCTGTTAGCTATGTCACTGATCCTGTCACAGGCATCGTTGAAAAGGTGTTTAACGTCAGAAACTCTGGCACCAACAGCCTGATCGGTAATGTTCGCACTGGTAACTTAGACTTAAACACTGTGGTTGATGCCTTGGAAGGTGAAGGATATCTTTCTGTCCTTGCCGAGCCAAACTTAACCGCCATTTCAGGCAAAGCCGCTAATTTCTTGGCGGGTGGCGAGTTCCCTGTTCCAGTTCCTGATCAAGGTGAAATTGGCATCGAATATAAGCAGTTTGGTGTTGGCCTAAACTTCACCCCTACTGTTTTAAGTGACCGCAAAATCAACTTGGAAGTGGCACCAGAAGTAAGCCAATTATCATCTGCAGGTGCGATTAG
>CAKZLM010000147.1 GCA_937126915.1 uncultured Alphaproteobacteria bacterium | reverse complement strand
ATACACTATATGAAGTTCAATCGCGCACACTAGATGCGTCACTTAGTATAGTAGAATTATAGGAACATTAAGATGGATATTGAACGTTACACGGATCGCTCGCGTGGCTTTATTCAATCAGCACAGTCCCTTGCCATTCGTGAGGGGCATCAGAAGTTTTTGCCAGAACATTTGTTAAAGGTTCTGCTTGATGACAAAGAAGGCCTAGCAGCCAATTTAATCAAGGCCGCTGGTGGTCGCCCTGATCAGGCATTGTTGGCCGTTGAGGACGCCTTGGCCAAAGAACCTGTAGTAACGGGTTCCGGTGCAGGACAGATATATTTATCACCCGCCACCGCCAAGGTGTTTGATGCCGCAGAAAAATTGTCTGATAAATCTGGCGACCAGTTTGTTACCGTTGAGCGTTTATTGTTAGCCATTACCATGACAACTGAGGCGGACAGCGCCACCATTTTGAAAGACGCAGGTGTTACACCGCAGGCGCTGAATGCCGCGATTAATGATATTCGAAAAGGGCGCACCGCCGATAGTGCAGGTGCCGAGGGCGCCTATGATGCCCTTAAGCGTTATGCCCAAGACCTAACCAAGGCGGCCCGTGATGGTAAGCTTGATCCGGTTATTGGTCGTGATGAAGAGATTCGTCGCACCATTCAGGTATTATCGCGCCGCACCAAAAATAATCCCGTGCTTATTGGTGAACCAGGTGTGGGTAAAACCGCCATTGCTGAGGGCTTAGCCCTTCGTATTGCCAATGGGGATGTACCTGAAAGCTTAAAGCATCGCCGCCTCATGTCTTTGGATATGGGTGCCTTAATCGCGGGCGCTAAATATCGCGGTGAATTTGAAGAGCGTCTAAAGTCTGTGTTGCAAGAAGTCAGCGCAGGCGAAGGCGATGTTATTTTGTTCATTGATGAAATGCACACCCTGGTGGGCGCTGGTAAGGGGGACGGTGCCATGGATGCATCCAACCTTTTAAAGCCAGCCTTAGCGCGGGGTGAATTGCATTGCATTGGCGCCACCACGCTTAAAGAATATCAAAAATATGTTGAGAAAGATGCAGCGCTTGAACGCCGCTTCCAACCGGTGATGGTTTTAGAGCCAACTATGACCGACACTATTTCTATTTTGCGGGGATTAAAAGAGAAATATGAACTGCACCATGGTGTACGCATTACGGATGCGGCCTTGGTGGCGGCAGCAACGCTTTCCAACCGCTATATCACCGATCGCTTTTTGCCGGATAAAGCCATTGACCTAATGGACGAAGCCGCCAGTCGTTTGCGTATGGAAGTTGATTCAAAACCAGAAGAAATTGACGAGTTGGATCGTCGAATCATTCAGTTGAAAATTGAACGCGAAGCCCTTTTAAAAGAAAAGGATGACGCCTCGAAAGGTCGCCTAAAAGACTTGGATAAAGAACTGTCTGATCTTGAGCAAAAATCAGCTGAACTAACCGCGCAATGGCAATCAGAAAAAGACTTAATTGAATCGTCCAATAAGTTGAAAGAACAATTGGATCAAGCCCGTATTGAACTGGAACAGGCCCAGCGCCGTGGTGACTATGCCCGGGCTGGTGAATTGGCTCACAGTGTGATCCCTGGGCTTGAGGCTGACTTGCAGAAGGCCGCAGCAAGTGGCCAGCACCAAATGTTAAATGAAGAGGTGTTGGAAGACCATATTGCCGCGGTTATTTCACGCTGGACTGGTATTCCCGTTGATAAAATGCTGGAAGGCGAACGTGAAAAGCTTCTTAACATGGAAGATAATTTAGGTAAGCGCGTCATTGGCCAGTTTGAAGCCATTGAGGCCGTTTCAAACTCTGTGCGACGTGCCCGTGCAGGTCTGCAAGACCCCAATCGCCCGTTGGGTAGTTTTTTATTCCTTGGGCCAACTGGTGTTGGTAAAACCGAGCTAACCAAAGCCTTAGCAGAATTTTTGTTTGATGATGAACAAGCTATGGTTCGCATAGATATGTCAGAATTTATGGAAAAACATTCCGTGGCGCGTTTGCTGGGCGCTCCTCCGGGGTATGTTGGTTATGACGAAGGCGGCGTTTTGACCGAGGCCGTGCGTCGTCGTCCCTATCAGGTGGTACTATTTGATGAGGTGGAAAAAGCCCATCCAGATGTCTTCAATGTGTTATTGCAAGTGCTAGACGATGGTCGTCTAACCGATGGCCAAGGCCGCACCGTGGACTTCTCCAACACCTTGATCATTTTAACATCGAACCTTGGCAGTCAGTTTATTGCTGAATTGGCTGATGGCGCTGATGTTGAAGAGGCACGCGAGCCTGTGATGAATGTGGTTCGTCAAGCTTTCCGTCCTGAATTTTTAAACCGCTTGGATGAAATTATTCTGTTCCATCGCTTGGGCCGTGAAAATATGAGTGGCATTGTCGACATACAATTGTCGCGCTTGTTAGGTCTGCTTAGTGATCGCAAAATCACTCTGACCCTTGATCAGGCTGCTAAAGATCATCTTGCCAAGCTTGGCTATGATCCGGTTTATGGTGCGCGCCCCTTAAAACGGGTTATCCAAAAAGAGGTGCAAGACCATTTAGCCACGATTATCTTAAAAGGCGAGGTGATGAATGGCGATCAGGTCAATGTAACCATGGGCGATGATGGCGCATTAGCGTTTGAGATAAATCGCTAATCATTGACATATCTACTTAAAGGGCTGGGGCAATATTCCAGCCCTTTTTTGTTAGGCACGTTTAAACTGTGGGATAATAGTTTCCAGCTTGAAAACCTCGAGCCTCATGAGACCAGATAACAACATTGAAGGCGCTTTCCACCGTTCATAGGTATCGCCAATAGAGGCCATCGTTTTTCTTTTTAGAGAAAAAAGAAGGGGATGGGAGACCACAATATTGATCGCGCCTCTTTCTGACCATAGGCACCGACAATAGAGGCATTCGACATTTAGAGCGAAAACAGGATGGGAAGATGGAGTGTGGCTGCTATGATCGCACCTCTTGCCGACCAGAGGCGCCGATTAGGTGAGACCTTATTAAATCGTTATGGGTTTTTTAAGGAGCGTGAAACATTGATCGTGTCTGTCTTTTGGTTCTGGGCACCGACAATTTGATTATTAGCCTTTAAAGCTTTTTTGCCTTTTGTTTTTTGTGGTTCAGAGATCGCAAGCATAAAAAAACGGGGCCCGAAGACCCCGTTTCTCAATGGTTTTGTTTTCTAACTCTTAGAAGTCAACAGACACTGCGAAAGTGAAGCGACGGCCTAGAGTGTCACGGAAGTTCCATGCGTTACCGCCACGACCAGCAATTAGGATAGGGCTATCTGTTTTGTCGAAGATGTTTGTAACTGACATACGACCAGATAGAGTTTCAGTGAACTGATATCCCATGTTGAAGTTATGGAAGTTAGAAGAGTGGAAGTTAGGTACTGAGTAGTACTCTTCAGCGTTTTGACGGTCTGGGTCAACTTTACCACCACCGATATGACGCCACTGCCACATCATGTTGAACGCATCTAGATCGTAACGGAAGTTAACCTGATAACGGTTTTTCTCGTTATTGCGAGCTTCAACGTAGATCGTTAAATCGTCATCACCTAGGTTTTGTCTGTGATCATTGATACGGTTCCAGCTACCTGTAATGGTCAAGTTACCTGGAGCACTTTCAAGTAGTGGAATGTTTGCAAGTTCCGTGTTGTAAGACAAGTTGGCAATCCAACCTTTATACAAACGGTTTGCAGCGTTCAAGAAACCAAGTTTAGGGTTTCTGAACTGGAATGTACCAGTTTCACGCTCAAAACGATCACACGCTTCATTTGGATATGTGGCGTTATCGTAACAAGCATTTGACAACTGAGTTGCAGTAACCTGAACGATCGCATCTTGAAGATCAATGTTGGTGTAATCCCAAGACAATGTCATACCAGGAATGAAGTCAGGCGTGTAAACGAAACCAAAGGTGTAGCTGTCTGCTTTCTCGTTGAACAAGTCTGGGTTACCACCAGTTGTGGCTGGACCAGAAGCGTTACCGATAATTGCTTGATAGTCAGCAAGAGCGAAATCAGCAGGTAGAGCACCTGATGCTTTCAATGCAGCAACTTCAGCTTCACAGTTTGCACGGCGAACCGCAGGGTTTGGACCATTGTCAATGTTTCTCCAATCGCATGAATCAGCTGCGAATGAGAATGTTTGAGACACAGGTGCAAACAACTCAGGAATGGTTGGTGAGCGGATGGCTTTTGTAAAGTTACCGCGGAACAACATGTCTTCACCAATGAATGGTAGGTTCAGACGTGCACGGCCACCAACTGTCCAAGTGGTATCAGAACCCGCATAGTTGTTATCAACATAACGGATAGCACCATCGATTGATAGTGATTCAAACAAACCACGGAGCAATGGAACGCCATCACCGCCCGCTGCTAGAGGAATGCTGGTCTCACCATAAACTTCCATAGTGTCATAGCCACCAGAAACGTTTTTGGTAGGTGTTAAAGTGTCAGTACCTGTCAATAGACCGAAGTCATTGAAGAACTCACCACGCTCACGACGATGGGTTAAACCACCTGCAACCGCAACAGGGCCAGCAGCTAATTCAACCAAGTCACCAGAGATGTTCGCTTCAACAACAGATTGTTGAACTTGACCACCGCTGATGGCTTCTAGAACCATGTATTCTTTAACAGCATCAGTTGCGCCACCAAAACCAAATGGATTGAAAGGCACACAGTTTGTTACATCTGGAGAGATGATAGGATCAGCAACACCGCCACCTTGGTTAGAGGTAGGGTTAAGTTGTGAACGACAAACAACCTCGCCAGAAGTTGGGTCAACAACAGCGTCAACCGCATAAGCAAAACGATCACCGTTCAACGCTTTGAAGCGACGCATAGAGTTTGTTTGACCAAACGTATAGGCAACATCCCAGTCCCAAGTTTTGTCGAAGACTTCTAAGTCACCTTGGAAACCAGCAACAACGCGGAACACGTCTTGGTCACGATAGTTTTCACTGCCCTCTAGAAGGTCAATGTTTGAACGCGACAAGAACATTTCCTGATTGTCAGCTGTGGTTGATGCATCACCATCATCTGCAGCCGCATCATATAGGCCATTAGCAGTTGCCATAGCTAATGTTTCAGCACTTACAAATGGGTTGTCATTTAGATCAATGCGTAACAAACCACCCGCACCAGGGCCAAATACGTTGGTTGACCATACAGGTTGGTTGGCAGTGTCAGTTGCTTCTGTGCGTGAATATAATGTTTCAACGAAGAAACGCGTGCTTTCAGTAATGTCAAAATGACCATTACCATTGAACACAAAACGCTCAAGTGGAGATACCAAGGTATTGGTTTCACCAAGACCTGTGTAGATATCATTATCCATAGAGCCGCCTTCTTTACTGAAGAAAACGTGCCATAGTTCGCCAGCACCTGCGTCAGAAAGCTTGATTAAGTTACCGCGGGTGTCATAAACAACAGGATCACCGTCGCCATCAACCATGTTGTTGGCATTAACACCAACGAAGGCAAATGACAGGTCGTTGTTCACTAAAGGCATACCCGTGTTTGGAACCTGCCATACGGTAGAGCTGTCATAGCAAAGCTCACGTGCAGTAGGTGCGCCAGCTGCTGTGTTACACCAACCCCAACCTTCTGCATATTCACGGCGAGCAGTACCAGGAACAGCTTCTGTGTCAGACCACTCAAGAGCAACAGTAGCGTTACCGCGACCATCAGCAAAGTTACCACCCATCAAAGAGCGTAGACGATAAGTTTGGCCGTCACCTTCTTGGGTAACACCATACTGTGCATCAAGGTTTAAACCTTCATAATCGTCTTTAAGAATGATGTTAACGGTACCAGCAATGGCGTCAGAACCATAAATCGGTGCACCACCGGTATAAATAGTTTCAACGCGGTCAACTAGGCCAGTTGGGATGATGTTCATGTCAACTTGCAAACCACCGCCAATAGCAGGCGTGTTCTGGCCCACAGTACGACGACCATTGATTAGGGTCAAAGTACGTTGTGTACCTAAGCCGAAGGCGTTTACAAAGTTTTGACCAACAGTTTGGCCACCTTGACCACCCAAGTTAGACGTTGGTAAGCCGAAAGATGGAATTTCGTTAATTGCTTCAGCTACGTTGGTGAAACCACGGTCATCCATAAACTCAGCATCGACAGTCGTTGCTGGTTGCAAGGTGTCAAAGCCAGCACGTTTAATACGCGAACCCGTAACAACTACTTCTTCAACTTCGTCAGCTTCGTCTGCATCTTGCGCGAACGCAGGATTAATGCCGCCAGTTGCAAGAAGAGCTACTACTGAGGTGCCAAAAAGGGCAGACTTCAGATAGCTATTTCGTTCTTCAATCACTTGCTTTTCCTCTCATCTGTTCAAAAAGCGATATATTCTCCCAAGCGCCTTATTTTTATTTTTGATAAATCAAACCTAAAAAGCACTTAAGCATAAAAGCTGAATTTCTTGTAACAGGTCTCTACTCAACACACGCCTCAGCCAAGACAAACAGCTTCCCCACCAATAACAAAAGCACCGCTGCGGCCATAAGTAAAGTTTAACCGCCCAACCGACGATAAAAATCATCGCATTTGTTGCATTTTGGATACATTAGGTTAGCAAGATTTTGTAAATGAGAATTAAGATTGCCGAAATAAGCGTAATTACTTGGTGAATCTTATGTTTACTTTTGCATAGTAGATAATGTGCCGATGAGTGATTCTTTACACAGCCACGTTGTCAATGCTTTGTGTGAAGGGTTATTTAACGCGTTTCACTTTCGCAGGCTTTTTGATGCCTTCAAATTTCATGCGATATCCGCCAGTCCATGATTCAGTAATCGTCACCTTTAGGTTTTTATTACTCGGAAAGCGCAGTTTACTTCCGCTGGTTTCTTGCCATACCTGCCCATTGGCTAAAGTTACTTCAAAGCGGCGGTTAAACATGCGGCGCCATTTAATGACTTCGCTTTGAATCGCTTCTGGCTCGCTGCTGGTGCCATCACGTTTGGCTATGGCGTCGCTGGATAAGCCGAAGTTTTTATCACCAGCGCTTGTAGAATTATTGACTTTAGAGGGTACTGGTTTGGTAGGTTTTGGTGTATTGTCTTTTGCAGGTTTTTGGGGCTTTGATTCTGCAGGCTTAACAGCGCTGGCTATACGATTGAAGCAGGCAAGCTGTTCTTCTGGTTTTTCTAATTTTTGGCAAGCGAGCAACTGCTGTTGTGTGTCGTTAGTTTGCTGTTCTGCTTCGACGCGTCCAGACCCCAAGGTCATGGCGAATGATGTGATAATAAGCGTTGTGACTATGCTATGTTTCATAAAGCCCCCAATAAACAGCTTCTTTTTAAGATCTTGCTTTAGGCCTTATTATGACGACCTTTGTTGTCATATCCAAGCTTATTTTTTAGCAAGCAGGGTTTGGCTAAATAAATCATCATAGCGGTCAGCAATTACTCGCAGGTTGGCTAATTCTGTTTCTGGTAATTGATAGCCAGTAGGGAATTTTAAGCGCAATGGGTTAACGCGCTTGCCATTATTATAAACCTCATAATGAAGGTGAGGACCGGTTGAGCGCCCAGTGGTGCCGACATAACCGATAATATCCCCTTGCTCAACGCGTTTGCCTTTACGGATGCCACGACCATAACCATTTAAATGGGCATAGGCAGTTTTATAACCGTTCGGATGGCGGATGCGGATATAGTTGCCAAAGGTTCCCCAGCGGCTGGCGCGTTCAATAACACCATCGCCTGCGGCCATAATCGGCGTGCCACGAGGTGCGGCAAAGTCAACCCCATAATGGTTTTTGGTGTAGCCTAAGATTGGGTGCTTGCGTTTGCCAAAGGTGCCTGAAATGCGGGCACCATCCACAGGCGTTTTCATCAAGGCTTTTTGCGCGCTTTTACCATTGCGATCAAAATAGCGCGCTGATGTTTGGGTTTGTGGCTTGTAATAATAGAAGCCGAGTGGTTGTCCTTGCAGTGTTAATTCAGCAAATAAAATACGACCATCTTCATGTTCGCCATTATCAAGGCGGGTGCGGCGTTCAAAAAGAACCCTAAAGCCATCGCCTTTTCTAATTTCCCGCTGAAAGTCGACATCATAGCTAAACAGACGGATCATATTGATTAAAATGTCGCTTGGTACTTTGGCATCGCGTGCTGAAATAAACAGGCTGCTGTCAATGGTTCCTGAACGGGTTAATGTATTGGTGATGGTGCCTACTTTTTGTTCGCTGGCTTTAAAGTTACCATCATCATCACGGTTACTATAGGCGATGGTGTCAAAATTACTTTTTAAGGATAGCCCTAGCAGGTGTGCGCCTTCTCCTTCTTTATCAAAGGTTAGACGAATGGTTTCACCAACGCGAATTTTGCGTGGATCAACATATTCAGACAGGGCTTTAACAGCAAGATATGAATCACGGTTATCTACGCCTGCGCGTTTCAATAACTGCGCTAGGGTTTGGTCTTTTTTTAAATCGGTGCTGACCAAATGATAAGAAGGGGCCGGGGGACCGTATAAGAAAGTGGTGCTGTTATTATATGAGGCACCGTTATTGTTGGCATTGGGGTCAGGCGCTTTTACATCACTAGTCGTTGGTGCACTCTCTTTAAAAGATGTACCGTTTAATGGTTCGCCATTATCAATAGGATCAAGGTTGGCATCATTTGCAGTCTTATTGGCATTATTATAGGCAAACTCGGATTTTGCGGCGCTTTCTTCGGTCGTTTTATTTATGGGTGTTGAAGGCTCTGTCCCAAATGCAGCCTCTTTCTTTATTTGTTCTTCATTATTTAAGTAAGATGCATATCCATCAGCCGTTACTGCAATAGCTGTTTCTGGGTGCGGGCTTTTCAAAACAGTACTGGCTTGATAGGCATTGATTTTGTCAAAGGGCGATGGCGCAAACGAGGCATCTCTTGCAAGTGCTTGCTGGTCGAGCATGTTGTTGGTGTTACTCTGTTCGCTATGGGCTTCAGGTTCTGGAAGTGCCAGTGCCGTGAAGGCGATGGTCCCTAAAAGTAATGTCGTCATATAATGGCGCATACAAATCAGTCCTATTCATTAAACGTGTGCCTAAGATGCTTATGTGTGAGTCGCATGTCAAATAGAAAAAGTGTGATTCTTGTCGGTTTTCTATGCGATTCTCCTAAAAGTGAATCATCTTTGTTACATTTTGGTGTCCGATTTGTGGTGATTTGTCATAATTCAGCTTTGCGTACGGATGATTTTGCCATATTTCCTTATTCACGTATTTGATCTGTTGTTCAAAACCCTAGGGTTTCTGCGGTGTCTAAATTTTTTTCAAATTTTTTGAATTTTTCTCTTGGCAAACTAATCGAATGGGGCTAAACACCGCCTCGCTCTGGACGACAACGGTGCTTCACACCAGCGTCTGAAAAAGTTGAGAAAGAATGCTTGACAGCAAGGGTTTATTTCTCATATACACACGGTCTGCTTCGCACCATAGCGGGGTGGGTCAAAACAGCCAGATACTTCTTTTAACTAAGGGGAAGCCCTTCACGGGGTGATGGTTGTTTTTTTGCTCTTTTACATTGTTGATTGATGGAAAGGAAATGTGGACGGTGGTCTGTTATTTAATGGTCTCACTGTTTACATTGAATTTCGAAGTAAAACATACTTGTTAATTCATTTGTGATTTTGAGACTGAGCAGTATTTTGTGATACTGGATCAACTTGAGAGTTTGATCCTGGCTCAGAACGAACGCTGGCGGCATGCCTAACACATGCAAGTCGAACGCTAACGGTTCTTCGGAACTTATTAAAGTGGCGGACGGGTGAGTAACACGTGGGAACCTGCCTATTGGTACGGAACAACCATCGGAAACGGTGGCTAATACCGTATACGCCCTTCGGGGGAAAGATTTATCGCCGATAGATGGGCCCGCGTTAGATTAGCTAGTTGGTAGGGTAATGGCTTACCAAGGCGACGATCTATAGCTGGTTTGAGAGGATGATCAGCCACACTGGGACTGAGACACGGCCCAGACTCCTACGGGAGGCAGCAGTGGGGA
>CAKZLM010000146.1 GCA_937126915.1 uncultured Alphaproteobacteria bacterium | reverse complement strand
CGCTCCTGCAGGAAAAAGAAGCACAGAAAAAAGATATGCCTCGTAACCGCGTGTTGCGGGATGAGGCCTTGTTAGAAATTGCGGCACACCCGCCGAAACAAGCAAAAGATTTGGTGTCTGTACGTAGTTTTCCTAAGGGGTATGCGAATGGTAAATATGGTCACGCCATTATGGAGGCACTGTCTGCCGCGGAAAATTTGCCAGAAGCTGAGCGCCCGAAAGTACAGAAAAAAAAGAATAATCAACCAAAGAAAATTGGCCCAGTGGCTGATTTGCTGAAATTATTATTAAAAATTAAATGCCATGATGTAGGTGTCGCGCCGCGCTTAATCGCCTCGTCTTCAGATCTGGATGATGTTTCAGTTGATCCTAATATCAAACATGCCATTTTTGAGGGATGGCGGGCAGAGGTTTTTGGTAATGATGCCCGAGCGTTAATGCGCGGTGAATTGGTTATCACGGCTGATGGTACCCAGGCGGTATTGAAACGCTTGAAGTGTCAATGAAGGCTTAAACCGTTCCCACCTTGATCTTATGAGTACAGTTCAAGTGGGTGGCTAAGGACTTCAGGCGGCTTAAAACAGCACCATGGGCAATGGCTTCCATGTTTTCGGGAACATGCAAATAAATACGTCCTTTTTTGCGCTCTAATCTTGTTTCTTTAAGGGGCGAGACAGTGCCACCCGTTAAGCGCTGACCTAAGCGCAAAGCAATCCCAACGGCAACCGCTTGATTAACTTGTGATGGTTTTAAAAGTTTAAAGGCTGGTTTTGCTGTGCTGTCACCATATTTCCCGCCAAACAAAATATACAGGGTTAAGGCTAGTTGCGCGCGTTGGCCGTGGCTAATGCCGATAAAATGACCATAAAAGGCCTCAAAAAAGGATCGTTCGGCTTTAAAGTCAGGGTGCCCTTCCCAGCTAATGTCAGACAGAAGGCAAGCGGCAAAGCGCAATCTCTTATCTGTTCGGCTTTCTTGGGTAAACGTAAAAACAGGATCAATCCATTCCATAAGGGTTTGGGCATGCTCAGGAAAGCGACCTGTGCGATTAGCCAGAATTTTACAATCTTCAATCAACGGGTCTTGGCGTTGTATTTCTTTTGGCAACTGAGAAAAGCGATACCCTTCCCGAATACCTTGTGCCGAGGTGACGACCTTTTTACAGTGCGTCGCCTTTAATAATTTAATCAAGATGCTGGCTGCAAGGGGCAATATCTCCAGTCTTCTTGAGGGTACTTGACGAACGCCCACCAGCGTTGAAAAGCCTTGCATAGCAATGGTTTTGGCAAAAGTTTTTGCTGCTGCCGCTTGAATTTCATAGGCATGAAGCACCGGGCTTGGCCAATGGGTGTTTTTGATATGCAACTTGGACATCATACGCCATGCTCCACCCACCATATAAAGTGGCTTGTCTCTAGCTTTTTCAAGCCAAGATACTGAATCAATAGCTTTGTCGATAATATCTCGGATGCTTTTGTTTTTGGGTAAAATCATGCCATTTAGGCGTAACGGCCCGATAGGTAATGAAATCCAATCTTGCATCTCACCATTTGAGACCAGAATAAGTTCTAGACTACCACCCCCAAGGTCAGCGACAAGCCCCTCAGCATTAGGAAAGGCAGATAAAACACCATAGGCTGACAATTTGGCCTCGCGTTTTCCACTGATGATTTGTACATCAAAACCACAGTTGTCGGTGATCCAATCGGCAAATTCGGGGCCATTTTTGGCATCACGTACAGCGGCGGTTGCCAGCACGCTTACTTCATTTACTTCCATATCTTCACAAAGATATTTAAAGCGCAGCAATGTTTGCTTGGCTTCCTCAACGCCTTCAGCGTGCATTTCACCTGTTTTGGAAAGGTCACGGCCTAAGCCACACAAAACGCGCTCGTTAAACATAATCTTAGGATGCCGAACTAGCCCCTGGAAAACCACCAAACGGACCGAGTTAGAGCCAACATCAATAACGGCAGATTTATAGCTTAAATCAGGTAACATACAGACGACAATATCCAATATTGCAAGAATCGCAAGGTGTTAATTATGAATTTTTTTGAACCGCTTTTTTACGCCCCTTGGGAACCAAGTGACGTTCAGGGGCCCAGTTTTCTAGTGCAGCACCACGCCCTGAAAGGCTTGGGTTGGTCATAAAATATTGATGGGCAGAAAAGGCTTCTTCTTCCTCATTTTTTATGACCCGAAGATAACTGCCATTGGCATCAAGTTCCCAGCTTTGCAGGTTATCCCGAATATTGGCGCCCATAATTTGGCCCATCACCTGTTCTTTGACAGTTGCGTTTTCAACAGGAACCAAAGCTTCGACGCGGTAATTAAAGTTTCGCGGCATCCAATCTGCCGATGATATGAAAACCAACCCATTCTCAGGGCTCATGTCATGGCCATTGGCAAAACAAATAATCCTTGAGTGTTCTAGAAAACGTCCAACAATGCTTTTCACATAAATATTTTCTGACAAGCCCTTAACTTGTGGTTTTAGGCAGCAGATACCACGAACAATAAGCTCAATTTGAACGCCTGCACATGAGGCTTCGTATAGCTTATCAATGATGGCGGCATCAACCAAGGCATTCATTTTAGCCCAAATGGCAGCTGGTAAACCTTTTTTGGCATTCTTAATTTCGGAATCAATTAGGGACATCAAACGGTTTCTAATCCCAAAAGGAGACATGGAAAGTTTTTCCATCGTGCTTGGGGCAACATAACCGGTGATGTAATTAAAAATTTTGGCGGCATCGCGACCCAGTTTTTGATCATCAGTAAAGAAGGAAAGATCGGTGTAAATGCGCGCTTTGATGGGGTGATAATTACCCGTACCAAAGTGGCAATAGGTTTTTATGCCGTCATTTTCTTTGCGCACCACGATGGATAACTTAGCGTGGGTTTTCATTTCTAAAAAGCCAAACACCACCTGCACGCCAGCGCGTTCAAGATCGCGCGCCCATTTAATGTTTTGGGCTTCATCAAAACGTGCTTTTAACTCAACAACGGCGGTGACTGATTTTCCTGCCTCAGCTGCTTCGATCAGGGCATTAACAATGGGTGATTGCTCCCCTGCACGATAAAGCGTTTGTTTGATGGCAATGACATTAGGGTCAGCAGCGGCCTGCATCAAAAAGCTATGCACAACGTCAAAGGTTTCATAAGGGTGATGAACAATAAGGTCTTTTGCCTTGATGGTCGCAAAAATATCACCACCAAATTCTTTGATGCGTTCGGGCAATCGCGGTGAATAGGATGGGAATTGCAGATCAGGTCTGTCTTTGACAATTAATTGGCTAAGATCACAAATTCCTAAAATACCATCAACTTCAATGACATTGCTTTCATTGCAGCCCATTTCTTTGACAATCATCTTACGCAAGGGCTTTGGCATGTCATGATTAATTTTCAGGCGAATTACGCTGCCGCGACGGCGGCGTTTAAGGGCGCTTTCAAAAACCCTTACCAAATCTTCGGCTTCATCTTCAACTTCAACCTCACTGTCACGGGTAACCCTAAAGGCGCCAAGACCATCCAGCGTGTAATTAGGAAACAACTGATCCAAAAATAACGAGATTAACGTCTCTAACCGAATGAAGCGAATTTCCTTATTGTGTGGGCCGTCAGGCAGGCGAATAAAGCGCTTTACCTGATTGGGAACCGGAATAAGGGCTGCGGTATGAAGCTGATCAGAGTTGCGTGTAAGAGATAAAATTAAGCTGAACCCTAAATTAGGGATGAAGGGAAATGGGTGCGCAGGGTCAATAGCTAGAGGCGTTAAAACCTGAAATACCTCATTCAAGAAATATTCTTGAAGCCATTTCTTATCAGTCTTTGTAACATCTTTATCGCTGATGACCTTTAGGCCCTTGTTGGCTAATTCTTGTTTTAAATCACGCCAGCATTGTTGCTGTCCCTGCATCAGGGTGGTGCTGTAATCATTGATAGCTTTGAGTTGTTCTGCTGGTGTCATGCCATCACGACTAACGACGTGCATGCCAGAGGCTTCTTGCCCCGACAGACCAGCTACACGCACCATGAAAAACTCATCCAAATTGCTACCGCAAATGGATAGGAAGTTTAGGCGCTCTAATAGTGGGTGGTTGGGGTTTGAGGCTTCTTCAAGTACGCGTGTGTTAAACTTTAACCAAGACAATTCACGGTTAAAATATTTTTCTTCGGGCTTTAAGTCCTTGCGGAACTTATATTTTGCCCATTTATCTTCAGCAGTGACCACTGAAATAGCCTTTCAAAATCTTTCTTACCCCACATCAGCATTATCTAATATTTTCTTCGCCAACGGGATGGTAATTTTCCTCTTTTCCCTCAAAGAATGCTCATCTAACGCTAAAACACATTTTTGAATGGCTTCAAAAGAGCGCTCAATTCGGGGTATTAAATACTCTATCACATTCAAATTTAACTGTATTTGACGATCTGATGACAATTTCATCAAGACCATTCGTATCAAATCATCATCAGGTTCTGAAATTTCAAGCACGGGCACGGTTCTTAGTCTTGAAACCAAATCAGGAAGCGATAAATTCCAATCTGAAAAGGATGATGATGAAGTTATTAACATATTCTTATTTTCAGCCCGGACAAGGTTATAAAGATGAAATAAAACATTTTGATCAACGGCTTCATCAAGGTTTTCAAGAATAATATGATTGGGATTGTTGGCTATTTGTTCAATATGGCTGGATAGCTGGCTTGTTTGGATCAAGGTTGCGCCACTTAATCTTTGCCAAATCTGTGATAAATGGGTTTTACCACTGCCCTTTGGGCCCTTAATTCTATACACTGGATATGCCCAATTGGGCCAAGACACTATAGCATTAAAAATCACATTATTACAGTTGCTTACAAGATAGTCTTCATCCTTAAAGGATGGCTGGTTTGGAAAGGGTATGGCAATTTGCGCAGGGGTCATAGCTCGCATCAGTCTTTATTTTATTATTCTATCGTTAGTTTATGTGTGTTTTTGGTTATTAGTTGCTTGGTTGGGATCATCTTTATGATAATGGCTTTCAAGGTATTGATCAATGATGAAGCGCACCAAAACGCCAATGGCCGCTGCTACGGGCAAAGCAATTAAAACGCCCACAAAGCCCATAATCTCACTTCCTGCGAAGATAGCAAACAGAACCCAAACGGGGTGTAACCCTACCCGATCACCAATAAATTTGGGGGTTAAAAAGGCAGCTTCAATGGTTTGCACAATGATAAACACACCAACAATTGGCCATATTTGACTGAAATCGCCACCAAACTGCCCTATCCCCACCAACACAGCAAGGGCAGCTGCTACAAGGGCTCCTAAGAACGGTACATAGGCTAAAATGCCTGCTAACAACCCAAGGAATATACCGAAGTTAAGCCCTGCTAATGACCAGCCGATAGCATACAAAATAGCCATGCTTAAAGAAACCATGGTTTGCCCGCGAACAAAGCCAGCCAACGCGCGATCAATGTCGCTGGCGATAATGCGGATGGTGGGGGCCTTCTTTTTAGGAAGCCAGCCATTGACCTTAGCCACTAACAAATCCCAGTCTCGCAATAAGAAAAAGGCAACCACTGGGGAGATAAGTAACAGGGATAATAAATTAAACAGCGCCATACCTTGACTAAGGAAGCCCCCGATAAAGCTAGCAATGCGTTCAATATTCTGTTGGGTGATTTGGCTGATAAGGCTACTGTCTTCTTTACCCACTTTAACACCAAGTGTGCCACTGATGTCGGTAATGAAGCCGTCAATAAGCGGTTGGATGTTTTCTAAATATTGCGGGGCATTACGCATGATGCCCGTGATTTGTGTTTTTACAATGGGGGTAATGCCAATAAAAAGCCCTGTTATTCCTAGGAAAAACAGGCATAAAATTGTTGTGGCTGCTAGCCATCGGGGGAAATTCCAAGTCTCAAGCTTATCTGCCAATGGGTCCAGCAAATAAGCAATAGCCAAACCAGCAACAAAGGGTAACAGAATAGCTTTGGTTAAATAAATAAATAAAACCAATATAGCAACCAGTGCCCATATCACCCATGTTTTAGCCATCAAAATGTCCCCAGCTGAAAATTTTATTTAGCAACAATATCTTAGGGGCAAACAAATGAAAATAGCAACCCGTAAGTGTTTTTGTGGAATGGTTATCTTTGAACAATGCGCCAAGAATTTGCAGGCATGTCAGGGTCTAAATCAAGCGCATCAATTTCTTCCAAAAACAGCCCTTGTTGCGATAAGCTAAGGCGTAATTGCTCTAATCCACCCAAGTGTTTAATGGTTAGGGCAATTCTTGGGTAGGTGATTTCATCAACGGTGAGACCTTGAATAAGTGATATTTTTTGCATTTTTTCTTTCATGGTTACCCAGTCATTGATGGTAACAAAGCGGGCTTCAACAAAAACTTGTTGGTATTCACCATAACGGGTCATCGTATTTAATTTCCAGCCAGTTTCAATGTCTTGTTGAACCTCGGTTAAGGCTTGGTTAATGCGATCGACAAAAAGCTCATCTTTTAAAATGATGTGACTTTGCCGATTGTCAGGCATTGATAAGCGCCAATGTATCAACTCAACACACGCCTGATAGTCCTCACACAGCTTTTCTTCATAGGTCACAACAACAACATCTTCTGCTTCGTGGCGGGTTTTTAGGTCGGTTAAGCGATCCAAATTCTGCTGTTGAACCACCGCTTGCCCCTCGATGGTTAATTGGTCTTGAAAGCTGCCTGTAGGAAGTTGAAACTGGATAAGGTTATTGGTTTGGTCAATGTTATTTAATAAGCCAACCAAGGGGTTGTCAGGGTTCCAAATTTCTGCAAGGCCAGCACGAATGTGAACAGGCAACATTAAAAATGGACGACCAGATATTTCACTGTAAGGAATGTCCAATAAACCAAACATTTCCCGAATTAAGCTGGGATTAAAGCTGTAATTAAGGGTTGCGATATAGCGCCGTGTTGAATTACGTTCTTCAACAACATCAAAACCCAACAGATAATTCTGTGGCCCTAACCCCGATGGTAATTGCACACGGCTTAGGTCTTCAGGTTTTAACAGCTTTTGCATCAAGCGATCAAAAGCCGTTTGAACGGCCTGTTCAAGGGCCAAGGTTCTAGCCCGTGCGGCACTGCGATCGGTAACATCAACCTGCACATTTTTAATGCTGAAGACATCTTCCACGGTTTGCGCCTGCCCAACCACAGGCGTTAACCCAGAAGCGATGAGGCAAAACAGACAAAATGTCATAGTGCGCAATGTCTTAGCTAAGGATGTTATTTGTTTGTTCATGCAAGCTACTATAAGGATAATTCATCATAAGAAAAGATAATCTCGTGATCTTCATTGTTTTTTATTATTGTGGCAATATCAAGGAAATATTCCCTTTAAAGCAGTGTTATTTTGCCATAGAAGTCTTTTTTTAAATAAGCTATGGTGCGCCAACCTGAGTCGGGGTACGACACGATGCAGGCGGTAGCCACACACATTAGATATCAAGGATGATCGATGAGTTCTGACCAAAAATCCTATTCTTATAAAGACGCTGGTGTTGACATTGACGCTGGTGATGCGCTTGTAGATGCTATTAAGCCTTTGGCGGCTTCAACCAAACGCGCAGGGGCAGATGCTGATTTGGGTGGCTTTGGCGGCTTGTTTGATTTGAAAGCGGCGGGTTTTAAAGACCCTATTTTGGTGGCTGCAACCGATGGCGTTGGCACCAAGCTTAAAATTGCCATTGAAACCGGAAAACTAGATACGGTTGGTATTGACTTGGTCGCCATGTGTGTGAACGACCTCGTAGTGCAAGGGGCAGAACCCCTGCTCTTTTTAGATTATTATGCAACGGGTGCTTTGAATGTATCAGAAGCACGTGACGTGGTTGCTGGCATTGCTGAGGGTTGTCGCCAATCAAATGCTGTTCTTATTGGCGGTGAAACTGCGGAAATGCCCGGCATGTATGCTAAGGGTGACTTTGATTTGGCAGGCTTTTGTGTGGGTGCCGCGGAGCGCGAGAATATTTTAACCAGCAACACGGTTGCCGCTGGTGATGTGATTTTGGGTTTAGCTTCAAGTGGTGTGCATTCAAATGGTTTTTCTTTGGTGCGGCGCTTAATGACGGATCATGGCATTACCTATGACAGTGCGTTGCCTTGGGATGATAGTAAAACTGTTGGTGATGCCCTATTAGCGCCAACCTGCATTTATGTACGTAGCCTTCTTCCTGGCTTAAAGGCAGGTGTCGTTAAAGCCATGTCCCACATCACCGGGGGCGGCTTATTGGAAAACATTCCACGCACCATGCCTGAAAACACTGTTGCCCATATTAATGCTGATAATTGGCAGCAACCTGAATTGTTTAATTGGCTACAGGGCCTTGGTAATATTACCGCCGCTGAAATGGCGCGTACCTTTAACTGCGGCATTGGTATGGCCGTTATTGTTCCTGCGGATAAGGCTGATGAAGCAAAAGCTATCCTAGAGCAGCATGGTGAAACGGTTTATACCCTTGGCACCATTGTAGAAGGTGAAGGCAAGCCTGTTACAGTTGTATCGGGTTCTGCAGGCACATGGAACCAAGACAGCGATTGGACCTGTAAAACTCAATCATAATAGGTTGTTTTGGTAGGACTTATTTCGGAAGTGATAATGAAAAAACTGCGACTTGGTATCATGATTTCTGGTCGGGGCAGCAACATGCGTGCAATTGTTGAAGCTTGTCGCCAACCTGACTTTCCTGCTGAAGTGGTTATGGTTATCTCAAACAAGGGCGATGCCGCTGGGCTTGTTTATGCGCATAATTGCTCTATCGAAACAGCGCATGTAAACTTAAAAAGCTTTGAGGATAAAGACGCTTATGAGGCTGAAATCACACGCCGCTTTGAAGCAATGAATGTCGACCTCATTTGTTTGGCCGGTTATATGCGCATTTTAAATGATTCTTTTGTTCAGCACTGGCAAGGCCGAATGATTAATATCCACCCCTCTCTGTTGCCAAAATATAAAGGCTTGAATACGCATCAACGGGCCATTGATGATGGTGAAGCAGAAGCAGGTTGTAGCGTACACTATGTGGTGCCTGATCTAGATTCTGGTGAGGTGATATGTCAGGCAAAGGTGGCAATTGATGCTGGCGAAACGGCTGAAAGCCTTGCTACAAAAGTGCTGGTTGAAGAACATAAACTTTACCCACATGCCATTAAACTGATTGCCGAAAAATTCTGAGATACAGTCACCACAAATCTTGTGGTTTTGGTGAAACTTTCCTCTCTGACACTAC
>CAKZLM010000145.1 GCA_937126915.1 uncultured Alphaproteobacteria bacterium | reverse complement strand
GATCATCATGTCTGCCTGGCCAGAGGCAACCTTAGCCGCAGCCGTGTTTACCGCTTCAAGACCAGAGGCACAAAAACGGTTCAATTGAACGCCAGCCACTTCTTGATCATAGCCTGCGTGAATAGCCGCTACACGGGCGATATTAGCACCCTGCTCACCCACAGGTGATACACAGCCCAAAACCACGTCATCAACCACACTGGTATCTAGATCGTTACGGTCTCTTAGTGCCTCAAGTACTTGGCGGGTTAGTTCGATGGGCGTTACCTCGTGCAGGCTGCCGTCTTTTTTCCCACGACCACGGGGCGTGCGCACATGGTCATAAATATAAACATCAGTCATACTGTTTTCCTATTCATTGATAGTTAAATTCCGTAACGATTAAAAGTCATCCGCTGCAAGAGCCATCATAACATCGGCACCTACCTCAATTTTTGAGAGATGGGCGCGGGTATCAGGCAACATGCGCTGCATGTAATAACGTGCAGTGATGATTTTATTTTCCAAGAATTTAGGATTATTGTGACCCGCCGCCAACATTTCCTTGGCCGCCGCCACCTGCATCACCCAGCTGTGGCCCATAGCAACCAAGCCCATCAAATGCATGTAGGCAACAGATGCGGCCCCGGCATTATCAGGGTTCGCCAACCCATTTTGCATCAACCAAAGCGAGGCACGTTGTAAGTGAGTGACAGATTTTTTCAAAGGCTCGATAAATTCTTGCATGTCGTCACTGTCATGTTCTTTACAGAAGTCTTCCAATAGTTTGAAATAAGCCTGAATGGCGCGACCATTGTTGCGGCCCAATTTACGACCCACCAAATCAAGGGCTTGAATACCATTGGTGCCTTCATAAATTTGCGCAATGCGGGCATCACGAACAAACTGCTCCATACCCCATTCGGTGATATAGCCATGACCACCAAACACTTGCTGTGCTTGCACGGTGCTTTCAAACCCAAGGTCGGTGAAAACACCCTTAATCACGGGTGTCATCAGGCCGACAATATCATCAGCCAATTGGCGCGTGGCTTCGTCTTCATGCTTTAAGCTTTCTTCCAATTTGGTCGCTGTCCACATGGCCACACCTCGAGAACCTTGAACAAAGCTGCGAATGTCCATCAAATTACGGCGCACATCTGGGTGAACGATAATCGGATCCGCTGGTTTATCGGGCGCTTTCACACCAGAGATTGAGCGCATTTGCAAACGATCACGGGCATATTCTGCGGCATTTTGATACGCCGCTTCTGCCAATGAAATACCTTGCAAGCCAACGCCAAGACGGGCGGCATTCATCATAATGAACATGGGGCGCAAGCCGTCATGCTCTTCACCAACCAAATAACCCGTCGCTTCATCATAGTTTAGAACGCAGGTGGCATTACCATGAATGCCCATTTTTTCTTCAATGGAACCACAAGAAACGCCGTTACGCTCACCCAAAGAGCCATCATCATTAACCAAATATTTTGGCACGATAAAGAGGCTAATACCCTTGGTGCCCTCAGGGCCACCAGGTATCTTTGCCAAGACAAGGTGGATGATGTTTTCAGCCAAATCATGCTCGCCTGCAGAAATGAAGATTTTTTGGCCTGAAATTTTATAGGTGCCATCTTCTTGCGGGATCGCTTTTGAGCGCATCATACCTAGATCCGTGCCACAATGAGCTTCGGTAAGGTTCATGGTTCCGGTCCATTTACCCGATACCATGTTGGGTAGGTATTTTTGCTTTTGCTCGTCAGAACCCGCCATTGAAATACTAGCCATGGCCCCTTGGGTTAGGCCCAAATACATTTCAAACGCAAGGTTGGCAGAGCATAAAATCTCCGACTTAACGGTGGATAAAATTTGCGGCATACCCTGACCGCCATATTGCGGATCACTGCTTAAGCCGCCCCAACCATTTTCCATATAAGTGTCATACGCCTCTTTAAAACCTTTTGGCGTGGTCACACTGCCATCTTCATGGCGGGTACAACCTTCATGGTCGCCCGACTGATTAAGCGGTGCGATCACATCTTCACACACCTTGGCCAACTCGGTTAAAACCGCCTCAGTAAAATCTGGCACTAGGTCAGAATAGCCAGGAATGTCATTACGTTCCTGAACCTTTAAAACATCGTTCATAATGAAGGTATAATCTTCAACAGGTACTTTATAGCTAGGCATGATAGGTTTTCCCAATATATCTGTTTGTTAAATTCTAACTGACTTTTTCTTCAGCTTCTAACGCTTCAAGCTGAATACAGAACTCTTCCAATTCGCGAATGGTTAGATCAATGTCATCACGCTGGCTTTTTAAGACCTTAATGCGCTCTTGACATTTTTCTAAAGTCACCACCCGCTGGGTTTTACGACCATCACCCACATCGTATAGGCTGATCATCTCTCCCACTTCAGCAAGCGAGAAACCAACCCGCTTACCTCTTAAAATCCATGACAGACGCACGCGGTCTGCTTCACTATAACAACGGTTTTGACCAATTCGCTCTGGCTTTAGCAGGCCTTTGTCTTCGTAAAAGCGCAGCGTTCTTGCTGTAATTTGAAATTCTTCGGCCAAATTAGCGATGGTGTATTTCTTGTCTTCCACAACCGTTCCCTACCCAAACTATTTATTTTTTGATTCGTAGAAGAATTCTAGTTAACGTTTACGTTAACGTCAACTAGAATTCTATTTTGTAACGTCATTTAGATCGTTTTTGATAGTTTTCATTGCCAAGGGGTCATTTCAAAAGCATAATATTGCGCAATTGCTAATGTCTGACAAAATCTGAGAGGGTCTTATGTCTGAACGCATTCAATCTTATGGTGAGTTTTTACCTTATTATTTAAGAGAGCATAGCCATCCAACCAGTCGGGGACTTCACTATATTGGCACCCTTGTTGGCAGTTGTGTGGTTTTTTATTTTGCAGCCTCTGAAACACCGTATTTGTTTCCGTTAGGGTTTTTATTTGGCTATTTCTGCGCATGGGTTGGTCATTTTGGGTTTGAGAAAAACAAGCCTGCGACCTTTAAATACCCGCTCTGGTCGTTCATTTCAGATTATGTCATGCTGTTTTACTTTTTAACGGGGCAAATTGATCATCGCATGGATGAGGCCCATAAAGCCGCCGTTACGCAAACATAAAATCACTCGCACATACTGGGTTGTGCAAAAATGCGACACTGATGGCGGCAAATTTACAGTTACATTTGGGCATGTAAATTAAAAGTTGATCTTACCTATGCACTGCCCTAGTTAGAAAACTAGTACGATCATGATCGATCCAGCATTATTATAGATTTAGTTGGTTAGGACTTAAACAACAATGCCATTCTACCTTCCCATCGCAGAGATGTCCTTAAACGTCTTTCTCCTATTGATTATGGGTGGTGGCGTTGGCTTTTTGTCGGGCATGTTTGGTGTTGGTGGCGGCTTTTTGATGACGCCCTTGCTGATATTTGCTGGTGTGCCACCTGCCGTGGCGGTTGCAACCGAGGCCAACCAAATTACGGCAGCCTCGGTTTCAGGTGCCCTTGCCCATTGGCGACGCGGTGGTGTTGATATCAAAATGGGCATGATGTTAATCGTTGGCGGCGCCATTGGCTCTTTCATAGGGGCTGAGGTTTTTGCTTATTTACGCACCATTGGTCAGGTTGACTTAATGATTGCGTTGGCTTATGTGCTGTTTTTAGGCAGCATCGGCAGCCTGATGCTGATAGAAAGCATCAATGCATGGCGCAAACGCAACAGCGGCGTGGTTAGCCGAAAAAAACGCAATCACAACAGCTGGATACATAGCCTGCCTTTTAAAATGCGTTTTAGAAAATCGCGTCTTTATATCAGCGCTCTTTTACCCATTGGCATTGGTATGTCTGTCGGTGTCCTAGCGGCCATTATGGGTGTGGGTGGTGGCTTTATTATGGTTCCCGCGATGATTTATGTTCTGGGTATGCCAACCAATGTGGTGGTTGGCACCAGTCTTTTCCAAATTATTTTTGTTACCAGCACTGTTACCTTCCTGCATTCGGTTAACACCCACACCGTGGATGTGGTATTGGCTGTGCTTCTGCTTATTGGTGCCGTTATTGGTGCCCAAGTGGGTGTGCGGGTTGGAATGAAGCTTAAGGGTGAACAATTGCGCATTCTTTTGGCTTTGATGGTTTTAGGGGTTTGCATTCGTATGGCCTATGGCCTTTTGAGTGAACCTGATGAGTTATTCTCTATTACGGAGGTAATTCACTGATGACCCTCTTCATGCAAAACAAGACAGCGCTGACGACCCATAACGACTCAATAAGTTGGTTACAACTATTTGTCGGTGCCATGCTCTTAGTGGCTGCTACATTTGGCTTATCAAATCCAAGTCACGCAACCACCACTGATAAACTGGTGGCTGATATTTCTGAGCATGAGGTCGCACTGCGATATTCCTTCACGGGCAGTGATCTTATTTTATTTGGCGCTATTGACCATGATGACCGTAGTATTTCACACGATGCCATCTATGATGTGATTATCAATGTTAAGGGCCCTCGCCTGCCAGCGGTTGTGCGCAAAAAGGATAAAATTGCAGGCATTTGGGTTAACAAGGACAATGTCACCTTTACTGATGCCCCCTCCTTTTACATTCAAGCCAGTACACGTCCCTTAAATGAAATCACCACCGAAGACGTTCTAAGGGCAAACCAAATTGGCTTTGCCTATCAAAACTATCATTATGAAGCCTCAGATGGCATCACCAATATTGATGGCTTTGTTAAGGGCTTCATTCGCAACAAAGAAGATGCGGGCCTTTACCAATTGGTCGAAGACCATATGCCTTTATTATCCAAAACACTGTTCCGCGCTGACGTACATATCCCTGCAAACGTGCCAGTGGGGGACTTTGTGGCTGAAATATTCCTCTTTAAAGATGGGCAGCTTATCGCCACAGAACAATCAGATTTGGTTGTTGTTAAAAAAGGCTTTTCAGAGGTTGTTTATAACTTTGCCCATCAACACCCCGCTTTTTATGGCTTAATGGCCATTATGATTGCCCTCATGTCCGGCTGGCTCGCTGGCGTTTTGGTTCGCGACTAGGAACTATCGCTCTACAACAGTCTTTAAGCTTCTTTCGTCGTGACATCTACTGTTCTCAAGCCCTACTCACATTCTAGCACTTAACTGCTGTTGCTTTCTTTTGCTGCCAATAAACAAATGTGGCTACCTATTACTGTTTGTTCCTGCTTGTTCCTGCTTGTTACTACTTGTTGCCGATTGTTGCTGCTTGTTGCAGCCTTAAATCAATCCCTTGATATGATTTGGTGGCCCTTAATGCTGGCTGATGGTGACTGAAAATAATAAAGGCGGCAGCACAAAGCCGCAGCCTCTCGAAAGGTCAGTGATTATTCCGTTAACGAGTGATCACTCTAGTGAACAGTGACGTCCACAGGTAATTCATTCTCATAAATACGCTTTTCAATTTGGCTTTGTACACCAATCCATAATTCAAAGCCTTCATCGTCGCCCATATCTCGCATTTTCTGTAGGGCGGCACCAGCATATTGTAGGGCGCGTTCACCCAGATTACTGATCAAATTATCAGCAACAATTGAAAAATATACAGTTGGGTCAAAGTCTAAGTTTTGTAGCATGGTCTCACCTTTCTCATTTTCATCAAGCGGCATCCTATTGGGCTATTAAACCCCATACAGTTGCCAAAGAACTATTTGCCGACTTGATTACAATTTATTCGCATCAATCAGAGTTATGCAAAGGGTAGACCAGTTTATAAAAGTCCATCATTTATCATAACATCTCATTATCAGAATATATAATCTGTAAATCGTATTTTTTGACATTTAATATGTTAAATTTAGGTGAAATAAGGGCACAAAAAAGCTATTTTAAATGAATAATATTGCATAACCAACGAGCTAGATACTTGAAATGAAAATCGTCGCCAAATCAACCTGTTTTTGGTCGCTGCTTTTTAGATTGTTGAAGCCCTAATGATTAAAATTTAAAGTAGAGTTAATACATACAAATAAACCTATTGAATGATAAAAAATAAATCTTTATCCATAATATAAGGCCTTTAGATAGCCAGGGTAATAAAATTACAAAAACCAAGGACACATACATAAATTCAAATATTTAATACTATAATACAATGATTTATAGCTTTATTTA
>CAKZLM010000144.1 GCA_937126915.1 uncultured Alphaproteobacteria bacterium | reverse complement strand
CAATGAACCCCAAGCGGTAGAAGCTAATCCTGATGATGTTGGCTCAATAGAGCAAATTCTGGCGGCGCTTTATGACGTTGTTTCGGGTAATACCAATGAACGCCGTGATTGGGTGCGGATGAAATCTTTGTTTATTGCTGAGGGGAAGCTTATCCCTATGGGGCAAAATGGCCCACGGGTGATGAGTGTGGATGATTATAGTGTAATGGGTGATCGTACCTTTGCACAAATTCCTTTTTATGAGGTAGAAAACAGCCGTATTGTTGAGCAATTTGGCAATATAGCCCATGTGTTTAGTACTTATGAATCCCGCCATGATCCGTCAGAAAGCCTACCGTTTATGCGGGGTATTAACTCAATTCAATTGGTTAAACACAGCGGTCGCTGGTGGATTGTGAACGTGATGTGGCAAGCAGAAAATAAAGATTTTCCTTTGCCTGAGAAATATCTGAAATGAGGGTATCGGTTGATTGATCGACCATTGATCTTTTGACGTATGACAATATATGTCGGTTGTGATTGTTTGTAAGATGAAAACTGGATGAGGAAAGAAAATGACAAACTTTTTAAAAGCTATGTTAACGACGGCAGTTGTAATGTTTGGTTTATCATCAGGTGCAAACGCACAAGATGACGAAATGATCCTAAAGATGAAAAATGCTATTCGCCCCGCCGCGGATATGATTACTGGTGGTCAACCTGCAAAAGAAGACTTTCAAGTTTTCAAGCAGGAAGGCGTTAAAACCGTTATTAGCTTACGTGGTGAAAATGAATCTATCCCCTTTGATGAAGCCGCCGAGGCTAAGAAAAATGGCATGAACTTTGTGAATATACCGATTGAAAGTGCCGATGATCTGACCCTTGAAAATGCTAAAAAACTATCTGGTGTTTTGGGCGATGTAAAGGATGGCAAGGCCGTTTTACATTGTGGCAGTGGCAACCGTGTTGGTGCTCTGATGGCGGTTAAGGCCTATGCCCTTGATGGTAAAAGCGAAGCAGAGGCGATGGCCATTGGCCAAGAATATGGTATGGGGTCGCTAGCGGATGCCTTACCTGCAATTTTGGCAAAAATGCCAACTGAAAAATTAATGAGCAAAATGCCAAAAATGCCTAAATTACCGAAGTTGCCAAACTAATCTTGGTTAAAACTCAATAATAAGCTGCACATTGCAGCGGGCATAAGGCGATGGCTCATTCTCCATCGGTTTAAAGCCCAGTTTTTGATATAGTTTAAGGGCGGGTGCCAGTCGATCATTTGTTTCCAAAAAGATCGCTGATCCGCCCCTTTTCTTTGCCGCATTAATCATGTGTTGGCCCAATTTGTAGCCAATTCCCTGACCTTGTGCTTCGGTTGTTACCGCCATTTTTGATAATTCATAGCGCCCCTTTGGGTGTTTCAGTAAACTGCACGTCCCCACAGCCTTACCATCCAATAACGCCATGACAATTATACCACCTTTATCAAGAATGTTTTCTTGGGGGTGATCTAATTTGGCGCGGTCTTCGTCTTCAATGGTGAAATATTCTTCAATCCACGCATAATTGATGCTGCGATAGGCCTCATAATGTTCGTCACAATAATCAACTATTTCAACAACAGGCATTTGCCCCTCTCCAGACTTATTCAGGCAAAATAATGTCGATGGTTTTTAAGGCGTTGAAATAGGCTACAACATCGTTTTGATTAACATCATCAAATTGCAAATTTAAAAGCCCGATAATTTCATCAATATCTCTAATGCCATCCACTAAATTAAGCGATTCATAGGCTAAAGCGCGGGAATCTGGGTGTTTAAATATCGCCAAGCTAGACCTTAAATCAGGATCCATTTTATCGGCTAAATAGCTGTAGCCAAAGCCATTCATTGATCCCTTAATGGCGCTGTTTCGTTTATAAACAGTACCTTTTTCACGATAGTCAAGGGTCATAGGGATGGGACATCTAACATCACCCACATAGCCGCAAATCGAGGTGGAAATCTGGTTTTGTACAATACGCCAATGCCTTAAATTGACTGAATTATTAACCAAGTCAGTGTCGATAAGCTTGCTGGCCATCACGGCCTCTGTTTGTTTTTGATTGGCGCGTTGTAAAAGGGCGAGAGCTGATTTATCACCGTCCCCCAATTGCGTTAAGCCATAGGCGGTGCTGGCACCAATGAAAGCGGCGCGCTTTAATTTGGTTGGGTCGATGTTAGCGGGGGTATCTTTGTTAGTGTGGATATAAATATCGGGCCAATCATGCAGATAGACAACTGGAATGGCAAAGCTACCCTCAGCAAAGACATCGTGATCACTACCCATATCCAACCATTCAAATTGCGACAGTAAGGGTTCCTTGCCTCCAGTTTCAGATACAAGCGGGAAGGCGGTTTGGTCACCACTGGCAAAGGCCAAGCTGTGTTTGTTAACGAAATGTCCCACTTGCCAAGCAATGTCACCTGAAACATCTGCGGCACTCATGGGGCCGCGACTTATGCGAAAGACAGACTTTGTAGCAGGGCCACCGCCTACCATATCCATATGTATAACGGCCTTCATGTTGGCAACATCTTCGGGGTGGCTATTTAAATAAATCAGGCTGCCTTCAATTTCTGCTGGGAAGATAAAGCGAATGCTGCGTCTGGGCGCTGCTATTCTACCATCATTGATAAGGGTTTGAAGGGTTCTAGCGGCTTCTAAAATAGATACACAACCCGACGCATTATCATTGGCACCCGGGCGGGGATGGTCAAGATGGCAGGTAAAGGTAATTTCTTCATTGCCCACTTTGGGGTCGGTCCCTGGAATTTTTGCGGTAACAAGACTATAGTTGCCTTTGCTGCGGCTTGCCTTTAGTTGGGCGTGCATGGTGATGGTTTCACCCGCGTTTAAGCGTTTTTTTAAGGCTTTTGCCTCAGCCAAGGTGATCATAAAGCCAAAGGTATCATAAGCACGAAAACTGGCTAAATGGCCCCAACGCACAAGGTCTTCATCTTCTTTCCACCAAGCTGATCGTTGGTTGGGGGCATAGGATAAAACGCCGACAGCGCCCAATTCTTTTACCGCAATATCGCTCACGGCGCTGGGTTGCAGTTCGGTTAGGATAATCTTTCCTTTAACGTCCAGTCCTTCATAATCAGCACGAATATTACCGCCTGCAACATAAATTACCTCAGCAATCACATTTGCGCTGTCACTATCTTGGGCAACACTTAAGGGGGTGCTTTCCCAATGGGCTAGGCGACGGCTTTTGGTGCCATCCTTTAATTCCCACAATTCTGCCATCTCAACATTCCATGCAGGACGCGACTTCTGGGTGCCGAACATGGTTTCACCATCGGCGGGATAGGTGCGTGTTTCAACGTCATTAAGGCCATATTCCACTAACTTTTGGTGAATATGATCTGCGGCTTGGCGAAATTGATCGCTAGCGCGGGTACGGTGAAATTGCGTTATTTGATCAAGGTTTCGCTTGGCACTTTCACCATTAATTTCACGGCTAATTTGGGATAACACGCTTTCAGGCATCACCTTTGTTATTAGGTCATCTGCCATCAGGGATGTGGACATCATTAAGGCGGTGACGGTAAAGGCGGTTGTATGAATTATTTTTAAAGACATTTGTTTCTCCCCAAAAAAACTGTGGGGAAAGTATGGTCTTAGAAAAAAAATCTGTCTAGTTGAAAAAAAACGCAGGAATTTTGAAATTACATCGTTTTATCTTTTAGAAAACCACAACAAAGGAGATTTTCTAATGAAAACAACTGCGACAGTAAGTGCGATTGTAGCAACATTATTTATGACAGGTACAGCCTTTGCGCAGGATGTGGCGCCAAAACTTCATAAAATGGGGCCGATGCAAATGGACGCGAATAATGACGGTAAGGTTTCTTATGAAGAATTTAGTGAAGGGCGATTGGTCCAAGGCTTAAAATCCCGTGATACCAATGGTGACGGCTCTATTTCTAAGCAAGAATTTATTGATGACCGCTTGGAAGAGGCCCGTCAGAAAATGGCAAAACGCTTGTCTCTACGCTTTGCTGAATTGGACCGTGACAATGATGGTGCCATTTCAGCTGTTGAAATTGAGTTCCAGAAACGTCAGCAATTTTCCAAAATGGACCGCAATGATGATGGTGTTATTGAAGGGCGCGAACTACGACGCGTGGGTCGTATGGTACGTCATATGCGCACCCCTGAGCCTTCACCAAAACCACAATAAGTTTTGAGTTGTTTTGATGCGTGATGTAATGATGAAAAAATACAGATGCCTTATTCCCCAGCAAAGGTGTTGTTGATTTTTAGCGGGGCGTAACCTAATCTTACAGTGGTTGCGTCCCGTGTTTCATCAAAAATGATGGTTTAAGCTGGTGAGCAAAATATGGCCCTTTCACCTTTAACTGAGCAAGAAGAAGCTGTGCTTGTAGGTCGTGTGCTTGCAGGCCATTCTGCTGCTTTTGGCGAATTGATCGATGCCCACAGTGAATGGATGATGCGGGTTGCGTTTCGTATGACACGTAATGAGGCAACTAGTGAAGAAATGGTACAGGAAGCTTTCTTCAAGACCTGGAAATCGCTGGATCATTGGCAACCCAAGGCCAGGCTTAGCACGTGGATTTATCGCATTTTGATGAACCTATGTATTGACCTTGCTCGCAAACAACAAATTCATTTAGTTGCCCCTAGTGATGACGACGGAACCAACAAAATGGGTGAAGATGGTCGTGATCTAATCGAAAATCACGATATTAAAGAGAGGGTGTGGCAGGCCATTGAGCAATTGCCAAGCCGCCAAAAAGCCGCTTTTATTCTATGTCAATATGAAGGACATAGCATGGCAGAAGCTGCGGATATTATGGCCTCGTCAATTGGAGCGATTGAATCGCTTTTAATTAGGGCTAAAATGGCTTTGCGAAAAACGTTAGCCAATACCGCCAAAGATTATATTGGTGAAACACCGATAACAAAAAAAATTAAAACAACGTAACGTAGCATGAAACAGATGGTCAGCAGGTGATGCAATGATGACAGATGAACAATTCGAAGAGTATCTTGCCCTTTATGGCGCAGAGATTGGCAAGTGGCCCAATGATTTGGCTGTGAAGGCGGGGCATTTGTTGGATGAAAATCCCCATTTGTCTGCCTTGGTTGCTGACTATGCCTCTTTAGATGCGCAATTATCATTACTTATGGACGAGGTGCCTGTTAATTCGCAACAGCATAAGCAACATGTTCGTTCCAACTTATTGATGCAGTTTGAAGAACAACAACTTTTTAAGCCACGCACGTTAATCGGCTCTTTTATGACTGTGGCGGCATCGGTATTGTTCGCGGTCATGTTAGCTGTGAATAGTGGTCAAAACGCCGCGGTCGCGTGGGAAGAGGATTATATTGATTTTGCCCTTGGCTTTTCTGTTGAAGAAGCGGTTTATAATCAGCCCGAAGCCATCGAAGATGAGGGGAGTAAAAGCCCATGACTGTAACGAGATTATTAGCTTTATCATTATTGATATCCATCAGTTTGAACGCGGGATTGGTTGCCTACCATGTTGTCAGCGGTGGGGGGCAGAATAACGCATCAGTCGCGCCATCAGTCGCACCGCGTTTTGTTGCTATGCCCGGCAGTACCAGCGTGCAGCGGGTGTTGCCCAGACCTGAACGCGATCGTTTCAAAGAAAGTATGATCAACCGGATGGAGGACATTCGCCAGCAATCTGTTCTGATGAACCAAAACAGGGCTGAACTGGTCAATGTTTTACGAAAACCAGAAATAGAGCGGCAAGAATTGGTTGATGCTTTTTCTAATGTGCAGGTGTCCTCAATTGCTATGCAGGATATAGCGCAAAATGAATTGATTAATTTGATTATGACCTTAAGCCCACAGGTTCGTGAGCAAATGGCTAATAGGTTAGAGCGAATGCGCCTTCATCGTGACCGCGCCAATGAAGAACGCCGCCACCGCCGTGCCCCCGTTCCTCAATAATAGGCTTACTTCTACTAAAAATATATGGTCTTCTAGAAAGAAATTTATAGAAAAAGTTTCTAGGTGTTTTACACATTTTGTGAAGATAATCACCAAAACACAGTACCTATGAGCAATCCAATAGATTATTCTTTAGTAGAATAATCAGCAGAAGATAAAGCAGATTGTCTTTATAGTGGGAGCGGCAAGTCTTGTAACTTGGCGTTATTATTGAAATCTGTTTATGCCTTAATACATATGATCTATTGTGAAAAAGGCAGCGTAATGAACATGTTTAGTGTATAAGGGGTCTTAAAGAGCATACAGGGGAGGTGGTGCAATGAAACAAGACTATATCCGACTATTTGATGAATATACCCACGGAACAATGCCGCGGCGTGAGTTTTTAAAACGCTTATCGGTATTGGCAGGAAGTGCTGCCGCAGCCAATGCCATGCTACCCTTGCTTGAGGGCAAAGAGGTTATGGCTCAGCAAGTGGCCGAGGATCATACCGATATTGTTACCGCTGATGAAAGCTTTGCAGGTGTCGAGGGAAGGTTTTTGCTCTATACTGCGCGGCCTAAGGGCGAGGGTCCATTCCCAACGGTTGTTGTTATTCACCAAAACCGTGGGTTAACACCACATATTAAAGATGTTGCCCGCCAAATGGCCTTGTTTGGGTTTTTGGCTGTGGCACCTGATGCCCTGTCGCCTATGGGTGGTGCGCCAGCGGATCAAGATAAAGGTCGCCTGATGATGCGTGAATTAGACCGCGCTAAAACAATGGAAGACTTTATAAGCGCGGTTAGTTATGCGAAAAACCACGAGTTTTCCAATGGTAAGGTCGGCTGTATGGGCTTTTGCTGGGGGGGCAGCATGTCTGGCCAATTATCTTTCCGCGCCCCTGATTTGGATGCCGCGGTGGTTTATTATGGTGGCCCTCCAGCAACGGAAGATGTTGGTAAAATTCGTGTCCCTTTATTGTTGCATTATGCTGGATTGGATGAGCGCATCAATGCCCGTGTGCCAGACTTTGAGGCAGCCTTGAATGTTCATGGTAAGTCTTATCAAACATATATGTATGAAGGCGCGAATCATGCATTTAATGATAGCTCGCGTCCAGCCCGATATGATGAAAAATCATCAAAATTGGCCTATGAAAGAACCGTGAGTTTCTTGAAAAAGCATTTATCCTAATGGTGCAATAATATAATTTATACAATAGGTTAGGCCAGAATCAACGCTGGCCTTTTTCTTTTATTTAGTCTCGTGTGTCAATGACGCTTGACATGTTAAGCTTACTTTACTATGTTAAGGGTGCTTAACACGACAGTGAAAGGAAAAACAATGTCACAAAGTGAAAAGAAATATATGCAACGGATGTTGGTTTCGATGATCTTTTATCTTGGGCTAACTTATGGATCTGTTTGGATTCTGAAAAACCAAGAAATCGCTCATGTACCGTTAAAAATATTAATTGCTGTTATGCCGATGGTGCCTTTGGTTTGGGCTTATCGTGCCATTATTGCTCATGTTCGGTCTATGGATGAATTTCAACGTAAAATTCAGTTTGAAGCGGTGGTTTTCGCCGCCGTGATTACTGGTTTTGTAGCTGGGACCTATGGCTTTTTGCAAAATGCTGGACTGCCACCGCTTGATGTTATTTGGATCATGCCAATGTTGATCACGCTATGGGGTGTAGGTGGTTTCATCGCGCGGAGAAAGTACCTATGAACAATAAATTAAAGGATCTGCGAACCGAGCAGGGCTGGTCTCAGGCTGAAATTGGTAAGCGTTTGGATGCATCAAGGCAAACCACCATCGCCCTAGAAAGTGGCAAATATGACCCCAGTTTACCTTTGGCCTTTGCTATCGCTGCATTGTTTAACATGAAAATAGAAGATATTTTCTTTCCAGAATAATAGATAAAAACCTGATCACGACAGAAATAAGAAAAAGTGCGGTTATTCAGCCGCACTTTTTGCATGTTTGGCCAATAACGGCGCTAGATACTCGCCTGTAAAGCTGCCTTTGGTTTTGGCAACATTTTCTGGGGTTCCTGTGGCGATTATTTTACCGCCTTTGTCACCGCCCTCGGGGCCTAAATCAACAAGCCAATCAGCGCATTTAATCACTTCCAAGTTATGCTCAATAACCAATACGCTATTGCCTTGATCAACCAACGCCTGCAACACTTCTAGGAGCTTCCTAACATCTTCAAAATGTAAGCCCGTTGTTGGCTCATCAAGAATATAAAGCGTTTTGCCAGTTGATCGCTTGGACAGTTCTTTGGCAAGCTTAACCCGTTGTGCCTCACCGCCAGATAGAGTGGTGGCTGATTGACCAATTTGAATGTAGGAAAGGCCAACCTTATCCAGCATTGCCAGTTTGTCACGAATGGCAGGAACGGCTTTGAAAAATTCAACACCGTCCTCAACGGTCATGGCTAAAACATCTGCGATTGATTTGTCGCGGTATTTAACTTCTAAGGTCTCACGGTTATAGCGCTTGCCATCACATTGATCACATTTTACATAAACATCGGGTAAGAAATGCATCTCAATTTTGATCACGCCGTCGCCCTGACAGGCTTCACATCGCCCACCCTTAACATTGAAAGAAAAGCGTCCTGGTTTATAGCCACGTACTTGGGCTTCGGGAAGGTTAGCGAACCAATCGCGAATGGGTGTAAAGGCCCCCGTATAGGTGGCGGGGTTAGAGCGCGGTGTTCGGCCAATGGGGCTTTGGTCAATGTCGACGATTTTGTCTAAAAACTCTAGCCCTTTAATTTCTTTGTGGTCACCGGGAATATCGCGCGCTTTATTTAGTTTGCGCGCCACAGCTTTATAAAGAGTCTCAATGGTAAGAGTTGATTTGCCAGACCCTGATACGCCAGTGATACAGGTAAGGGTGCCCAGTGGTATTTTGGTAGAAACATTTTGTAAATTGTTGCTACTAGCACCTTTGATTTCAACAAATTGGCCCTTTTTCCCTTTGCGTCGTTTAGCAGGGATAGGAACCGATTTGACGCCAGACAGATATTGTCCTGTCAGGCTATTTTTATTTTTCATAATGTCTTTTGGGGTGCCTTCTGCCACGATGGTGCCGCCATGTACACCGGCGCCGGGGCCAATATCGACCACATAATCGGCACTTAAAATGGCATCTTCGTCATGTTCTACCACAATCACAGTATTACCTAAATCACGCAGGTTTTCTAAGGTCTCAAGAAGGCGGGCATTATCGCGTTGATGCAGGCCAATGGATGGCTCATCCAGCACATAAAGAACACCAGTGAGGCCACTACCAATTTGGCTGGCAAGGCGAATGCGTTGGCTTTCTCCGCCTGAAAGGGTTCCAGAATTACGACTAAGAGACAAATAGTCCAAGCCAACATTAACCAAAAAGCCAAGACGTTCTTGGATTTCCTTAAGAATGCGTTCGGCAATGGTTTTTTGTTGGTCGTTCAGATGTTGGGGCAGTTCTTGGAACCAATCATGGGCACCACGAACCGATAATTCGGTGACTTGGCTGATATGGTTGCCATGAATTTTAACCGCTAATGCTTCTTGCTTTAAGCGATAGCCATCACAGGCTTCACAAGCTGATGATGCCTGATAGCGCGATAAATCCTCACGGATCATCTGGCTGTCGGTTTCGCGCCAACGGCGCTGTATGTTGCCGATAACACCTTCAAAGGGCTTTTCAACCTCATATTTGCGCCGTCCATCATCATAAATGAAAGTAATATCATCGCGCCCTGATCCGTATAAAATGGCGTGTTTATGCTCGGGCTTTAGGTCTTTCCATTTTGTTTTGGTGCTAAAACCATAATGTTTGGCTAGGCTTTCCAGTGTTTGGCGATAATAAGGTGCATCGGTTTTGGCCCATGGCGCAATGGCGCCATCTAATATGACTAGCCCTGTGTCAGGCACGATTAATTCTGGGTCAAAGTAAAGCGTGGTACCAAGCCCATCACATGAAGGGCAGGCACCAAAGGGATTGTTAAAAGAAAATAAACGTGGCTCAATTTCTTCAATGGTAAAGCCCGATTCAGGGCAGGCAAATTTCTCAGAAAATATCAGCCGTTCAGGGCCATCTTCTGGTTCTTCACCCGCCCGGTGGGCAATTTCCACCACTGCTAAACCATCACTGATAGAAAGGGCTGTTTCAAAGCTGTCAGCAAGGCGTTGCTGCATATTGTCCCGCACCACCAAGCGATCAACTACCACGTCAATGTCGTGTTTGACTTTTTTGTTCAGTTCTGGTGTTTCGTCAATTTCATAAAACTCACCGTCAATTTTAACGCGCTGGAAGCCTTGTTTTTGCAGGTCTTTTAATTCTTTTTTATATTCGCCTTTGCGACCACGTATAAGCGGCGCAATTAGATAAAGCCTTGTGCCTTCGTCCAGCTCCATCACACGGTCAACCATTTGTGTCACAGTTTGGCTGGAGATGGGCAGGCCTGTTGCAGGGGAATACGGAATACCGACGCGGGCCCATAAAAGACGCATATAATCATATATTTCAGTTACCGTTCCAACTGTTGAACGCGGGTTGCGGCTGGTGGTTTTTTGTTCAATTGATATGGCCGGGCTTAAGCCTTCAATATGGTCAACGTCAGGCTTTTGCATCATTTCCAAAAATTGACGTGCATAGGCTGATAAGCTTTCCACATAGCGGCGCTGACCTTCAGCATAAATGGTGTCGAAGGCCAAAGATGATTTGCCTGAACCTGAAAGCCCCGTCATCACAATTAATTTATTGCGGGGAAGGGCGATGTCGACGCCTTTAAGATTGTGCTCTCTGGCACCTTTAACAATTAGTTGTTCAAGCATTTAGGAATTCCGGTTTTGATCTTTTGGAAAAGTTACATTAACATAGATATCAAGTTGATGGGGGTAATCAACCCTGATCCTCATATTAATACGTAAATGGAGGTAAATAGATGAAAAAGTCTCTAACAATGGTCTTGCTAGCAACATCTTTAACAGCGCCGATCACACCTACATTAGCACAAGATAAAATGGGCCGCGCTGATGCCCGCATGTGTGTAGAAAAGGCTGGTAGCATTAATGCCCTACAGCGCAGCCAGCAAGCCATTCGCACCGAAATTGACATTATTCGTGCAAAGAAAAAGCAGCCAGAATTTAAAGATGAATTTGCCAGCCTTGAAAAGCAAGAAGTGGAAAAGAGCAAAGCCTTTAACAAGGTTGTTGGTGAATTTAACGCAGCCCTGCCAGAGTATCGCAAAAACTGCAGCGGTAAGGCACTTGATTATGATGATTATGTGCCGGTATGTGAGCGAAATATGAAAAACCCGTTTTGCACAGCTTTTAAATCATATCATAAGAAGCTATCCGAAGAAGGTGGGTCGATGCCACCGGGCATGCCAAAAATGCCACAATAAAAATCTTTAATCACGACAGCTTATAAGAGGATATATATATGATCATAACCAATATTGAAACGGTACCGGGGCGGGTGATTTCGGCTGAACTTGGCTTGGTACAAGGCTCAACTGTTAGAACCAAACATTTGGGAAAAGATATTGGCGCCTTTTTCAAAAATTTGGTGGGCGGTGAACTACATTCCTACACCGAGTTAATGTCAGAAGCGCGTCAAGAAGCCATTGATCGCATGACCGAAGAAGCCAAAAGCAAGGGCGCTGATGCGATTGTCAATGTGCGCTTGGCAACGGCCAGTATTTCCGGTGGTGCTGCTGAACTGCTGGCCTATGGTACGGCTGTCACATTAGAAAAGTAAGGTGATCAATGGATAGCGTTGTTGAAATTATCATTGCTGAAATCAGTGACTTTATCACTGTTGAATCGCTAAGCTGGTCAATAGGTATTACACTTATTGGCATTATCATTGGTTATTGGCGCGAAAAACAATTTATAAAACAATTAGAAGCAAGAGAAGCCGTTCTTGAAGACATAACGATCACCAATCATCAGATGAAAAATCAAGAAATTGACGCTGATACTCAAGGCTTGATCGATTGTTCCATCGTTTTATCGCGTGATTTGTTTAGAACCTTTTTTATTTTTTTAAGACGATTGTTTGGTGGCAATGTTGCAGGCTATGAACAGTTGGTTGATTTGGCCCGTCGAGAAGCGATCGTTCGTATGAAAGAAGAGGCCGTGCTACGGGGCGCGAATTGGGTGATTAATTTAAAACTAACCACCCATAGCTTAAATGATAAATCGCCACGGGTAGAAGTTTTGGCTTATGGCACTGCTCTGTTTAGAAAATAAGTGTTATTTTAAGAGGTTATGCTATTGTGGTATAAGATTTGTGTTGATGTTTAAAGGGTTGACCCATGACCGCTGTTGAGGTTTTAGATATTGCAAGATTAGCTTTGCTAACCTTATTAAAGGTGGCGGGACCTGTTATGATGGCAGGTTTGGCTATTGGTGTGACAGTGGCTTTGTTCCAAACATTAACACAATTACAGGAAATGACCCTAACATTCATCCCAAAAATTTTGGTTGTTATGGGTGTTTTGCTTTTCACTATGCCTTATATTGGTGGTCAAATGGGTGAATTGATGGCAGCCATTGTTGACAGCATCGCAAGCAGTGGTGGTGGCTAATGTTAGCCGATGTTCTACCCCAAGAAGCCTTTGCCTTTATCTTAATTTTTGCCCGTATTGGGGCGATGATCATGTTATTGCCAGGTATTGGTGAAAACTCAGTTCCTGCCAGAATTAGGCTTTCTTTTGCCTTGGCCGTCTCATTTTTAATGTATTTTGTGAATTTTGGCATTGTGCCGCCCATTCCAGATGTCATGTTAGAAATGGTCGCTGTCATTATGAAAGAGGTGATCGTGGGCTTAATGATTGGCTTGGCATCTCGGTTGATTTTAACGTCAATGCATGTGGCTGGCACGATAATCAGTTTCCATGTCGGTTTATCAGCCGCGCAAAATTTTGATCCCAATCAAGGGGCGCAAGGGGCCATTGTTTCGGCATTTTTAACCATTTTTGCCATATTGATTATTTTTGCCACCGATATGCATCATCTTCTTATTCAAGCCATGGGGGAAAGCTATTATATGTTTCCCATTGGGGCATCCTTGCAATTTAATGAGTTTGGTCTGCAGGTGACACAGGTCGTCTCTGATGCCTTTATGCTGGGGGTACAAATGGCATCGCCCTTTATTCTTTATACCATTGTCTTTAACTCTGCTCTTGGTTTGGTTTCTAGGGTTTTGCCGCAGTTCCAAATTTTCTTCATCGCCATGCCTGCCAACATTTTAGTAGGGTTTATTTTGCTCAGTATGCTAATCCCTGCAATTATGATATGGTTTATGCAATATTTCGAAAACCAAGTTATGATCTTTATTCCACAGTAAGGGAGCTGCCACTTGGCTGATGATCAGGATAAGGCTTCAAAAACCGAGGAACCCACCTCGAAAAAGTTAGAAGAGGCCCATAAAAAGGGTAATGTCCCTAAAAGTCAGGAGATGAGGCACTTATTTGCTCTCATTGCGCTGGCTATTTTTATGATGTCCGGCATGCAGTGGTTTGCAACCGGACTTTTTTCCTCCATGCGCAGTTATATTGATAATCTGGCTGATATCCCGATGGACGGTATTGGTCTTTTACAAGCCATGGAAGAATTGGGTGTTGATATTATATTGCTGTTGGTTGTTCCCTTGGCAATTTTTATGGTTTTTGCCATTGCTGGCACGGTTTTGCAGCATAAGCCTGTGTTTACTGCTGATAAGCTTATGCCAAAACTTGAGAAAATATCCCCTTTAAAAGGCGCTAAGAAAATTTTCTCAATGAAGCAAGTGGTTGAGTTGATTAAAACAATTTTGAAGTTTAGCGCTATTGCAGCCATAGCCATCGCTGTTGTTTGGCCAGAGAAAGAGGTTCTAGAAAGCCTAATATCTTCACCCCCTATAATTCTGTTGGATGTGATGAGTGAGATTGTTATTCAGCTATTAGTCGCCGTGATTGGCATGATGGTGGTAATTTCTGTGGCGGATTATAGCTATCAAAAATATAATCATATTCAAGACTTGCGGATGACCAAGCAAGAGGTCAAGGACGAACATAAGCAGCTTGAAGGTGACCCAATGATTAAGGGTAAAATTCGTCAAATTCGTATGGAAAAGGCAAGGCAACGCATGATGGAAGCGGTTCCTAATGCCGATGTGGTTATCACCAACCCGACCCATTTCGCAGTTGCCATTGAATATAAACATGGACAAATGGATGTCCCTGTGGTGGTGGCTAAGGGGGTTGATTTTTTAGCCGCTAAAATTCGTGAAAAGGCAGAGGAACATGGCGTTCCTTTGGTAGAAAACCCGCCCTTAGCACGATCATTATATGCCGCTGTTGATATTGATGAAGAAATTCACCCAGAACATTTTAAAGCTGTGGCGGGCATCATCAGTTATGTTATGAAATTATCAAAGAACAAAAGGCGTTAGGCTTTAAGGCGCTTTCAAAATTTAAATTATCTCGGGAGGATATATGGCAATTTTGCAGGGGGTAAAAAGAATTTCCATGGGTGAGTGGGGGGCACTGTTTGTTGGCTTCTCACTGCTTTATTGGGTTATGGTAAATAGCCTGCCTCTAAAACCTGCCATGGTGATGATGTTTTTGTTTGCTGTTTCTGCACTTTCCTTACTGGCATATTTAAAATCTATAACCGGTCAAAATATCAAGAATTCCAGTGCTGATATTGCTGATATGGTCAATGACCTGTCTTTGTTTGACGATCAGGTACTTACTGTTACAGACTTAAACGATGAAATGATTGCGTGCAGCCATGGTTACAAAAGCTTTTTTGAGCATGAATTGCCAACACCGCAGCAATTTTTATCACAATCGCAATTGCACAGTCTGGAAAACACTTCTGAAGACAAAAATATTCAATGCACCTATCAGGATAAATCCTTTGCCGTGAAGATGCGTCAAACAGGTGGTTACAAGCTTTATAGCCTAATTCCCGATCTCTTTTCTAAAGTTGATCAAGAGGGAGAAGCCTCTTTTGCTTTGTCAGGTGAAAAGTTTTTTAGTTTGCTACGTTCCGCCCCCATTTCCATTCTTACCATAGGTAAAAATGGTGAGATACATCGTTATAATGAAACTTTTGCAAAGCTGTTGAAAAGCTATGGTGGGCTTGATCTTAAAAAGACGCCTGCTACAGGCAATTTTGCTGATTTCTTCTTAAGACAAGAACAAGAGGATATTAAAAAGGGTGTTGCAAAGGGCTTTGATGGAAAGTTCCGGTCTGTGCCGTGGGAGGTTCATTTTAAGGAAACCCCTGATAATATTTTAAAAGTATATTTGCGTGATTTCCCTATTGCTGATGGTAATGAAATATTGGTTTTCATGGTAGATACGACCGAATTGAAAGAAATGGAAACGCAATTTGTTCAGGCGCAAAAAATGCAAGCGGTTGGCCAGTTGGCTGGCGGGGTAGCGCATGATTTTAACAATCTTCTAACCGCGATTACTGGCTTTTGTGATTTGTTGCTACAGCGCCATGGGCCGGGCGATTCATCCTTTGGAGATTTGATGCAAATCAAGCAAAACTCTAATCGCGCAGCCAATTTAGTTCGTCAGTTACTTGCTTTTTCAAGGCGACAAACCTTGCGCCCTCAGGTTCTTGATATCGGGGATGTCTTGTCAGATATCGCAAACTTGGTGCGACGCCTAATCGGTGAAAAAGTTAAGTTCGATATTGTCCACGGTCGTAATGTGCCAAAGGTTAAGGCTGATGTGGGGCAATTGGAACAGGTTTTCATTAATTTGTCAGTAAACGCCCGTGATGCGATGCCTAATGGCGGGGAGTTAACCTTTAAAACGGGGGTGATTGATAAATCAGAGGTGCCTTCATTAGGTTATCCAGTTATGACTGTGGATGATTATGTTCATATCGCCATTAGTGATACAGGCACTGGCATGAGTGAGGAAGTGCAGCAGCAAATATTTGAACCGTTTTTCACCACCAAAAAAGTGGGCGAGGGCACGGGGCTTGGCCTTTCTACTGTTTACGGTATTGTTAAGCAAACGGGTGGCTTTGTATTTGCAGAAAGTGTGTTGGATGAGGGCACCACATTCAATGTGTATTTGCCCGTTTATCATGCTGTTGACAATGAATTGGAAAATAAACAGGCTGCAGAAATTGTCCATAAAGACTTGACCGGCAAGGAAACGATCCTTCTGGTCGAGGATGAGGACAGCATCCGAGGGGTGGCGTCGAGAGTGCTTCAGCGCGAGGGCTTCCACGTCCTCGAAGCGTGCAATGGGGAGGAGGCTCTGGAAGTCGCGGAGCACGCCCAGGTCCCGATAGACCTCCTGCTGACCGACGTCGTCATGCCCCGGCTCG
>CAKZLM010000143.1 GCA_937126915.1 uncultured Alphaproteobacteria bacterium | reverse complement strand
ATTTGTTTCCTATTATGTTGCTAAAATGCACAAATATGGAGGATTATTGACGCCAAATGGTTCAAGTAAGCACAAAAAAAACTTTGTTATTCATTCCGGGACTAATCTGTGATGCCGAGTTATGGCGGAATCAGATAAATGCTTTTAAAGATGAGTATAATATTTTAGTAGCTGATCACAGCCAGTCAGACGATTTCGAAACCCTAGCGCAATTGATCATTAATGATGTGCCAGATCGCTTTCATTTAATTGGTTTATCGATGGGTGGTTATTTGGCACAGGAAATTATAAGGCGGGTGCCAGAACGCGTTGAAAAACTAGCCCTGATGGCAACATCGTCGCGTTTGGACCCAGATACTATACGAAAAACCAGAATAGGTTTAGTGCAATTAGCCAGCAAAGGCCGCTTTGTAGGGATGTCACGGCAAATGCTGGGTACCTTTGTGCATGAAAGCAAGCTTGACGACCCCAGTGTTGCAGATGTGGTTTATGCCATGGCTAAAAAAACTGGCAGTGAAAGCTTTATTAAGCAACAAAAAGCGATATTATCACGCCCTCATTTGCAGCCTTTCCTTAAGGATATCAGCGTCAAAACCTTGATTATATGCGGTGATAGTGACCCTAGAACGCCCGTTGAATATCATCAAGAAATAGCAGACGGTATCCCACATGCAGATTGGCATATATTGGAAAACTGTGGTCATTTGCCGCCGCTTGAACAGCCTGAAAAGGTCAATCATCTAATGAAACAATGGTTGACTAACGACTAACTCGATAAAAGTTTCACGAAAAAGGCCGTCACGTGAGATCGTAACGGCCTAATTTTTTACGTTGAATTGATGAGGGCTAGCGTATTGGGTTAGTACCCTCTAGGGCTAAATCAATGGTCTCAATCAAATCAACATAATGGAAGGTGCGAACGTCGGTGTCATTTTCATTAATGGCACGTTCGATATCATTTTTAAGTGATACCAATAGACCACGAGAAATGGCGCGTAAGTCACTTCTGGCCGTCATCACATCACTTGAAAAATCAATTAAGCTCAACACATAGCGACGCTGTAAGTTGCGATTAAAGATGTTTTGCTCGTTTGAGCGACGATCAAGATCCACAAACAAGCCATCTTTCACTGTGCTTAGCATTTCAATCAATGGCATGTGGTCGTAATCAGAAGCTTCAAGGTCTAACATGCGACCCGCACGCTCAAGATGCATCAAGCTGTTAAGTAGGCGTTCTTGACGGTCAGTGATTGTTTGTGTGATGCCCTGCATACCAAGACGTGAGATAATATCTTTGCGTAGCATAAAGTCATGGGTTTTAAAGCCATTTTCAATCACAAAATCCAGCGCTTCACGTTGTTTAACTACGGGTGTTGGGCTGTAGACATCTTGCGATTGTCCATAAACATATTTTTCCCATTCAATGCCGCCAACCATTTGAACAACATGGTTTAATTCACGGTATGCTTGGCCCAACATTTGGCGATACATATGCTCTAACAGTTCATAATCCTCGCCTTCCTTGCTGGTTGCTTTGACCAAATAGCTTGACAAGAACTCAAGGTTTTTGAGGCCATATTCCGTCGCTTTAATGACATTGTCAGAGAGGTCTTCTGACTGGGCGCGTGGGTCAGCACGGCCAATTTCACCATCTTCGTAACCACCTGCAAAACGCAGCATTGGGTTCTCAATAGCACGGTTGGCAATTTCGTTTAAGAAGGGTACATCAGCTTCTGGTGTTGTGGTGCCGTCAAACTGTTTATACCCCCATTCAATGGCATGGCGGTCATAGGGTGCAATGATTGGAATACGGCGCACATCGTCACCTGGTTGGGCGATGTAGTTAAAGCGACCATAATCCATGATCGATGCTTCAAGACCATAGGTTTCGGTAAATTCTTTATCGCGGTACATTTCAACGGGATAAGAATTGGTTGAGATCATATTGTGGCGCAAACCAAGGGTGTGACCTACCTCATGCGCGATTACATAAGCAAAGGCTTCGCCTAAGGTTTCATCGGGCAGGGGAAGTTGTTGCGCGCTAGGGTCACTAGGGGAGGCCTGCACAAAATACCAGTCACGGATCAATTGGATAACATTATGATAAACACGAATGTCAGCTTCCAAAATTTCACCTGTGCGTGGGTCTTCGACATGCGGGCCATAGGCATTTGGAATGGTAGATGGTAACCAACGAATGGTCGAATAACGAATATCTTCGGCGTCAAAGTCAGGATCTTCTTCCTTGGTTGGGGCAATTTTACCAATGATGGCGTTCTTAAAGCCAGCTTGCTCAAAGGCTTTTTGCCACATTTCAATACCCTTTAAGGCCCAAGGGCGCCATTTTTCTGGCACACCTCGCCCTACATAATAAACAATAGGCTCAACTGGTTCAGATAGCTCGGCCTGTGGGTCTTTTTTCTCAAGACGCCAACGACGCACATAGGTGGTCGGACGAACCCAATCTTCATCGCTGCTAAAATCAATATGGCTACCATTGAAGAAGCCAACGCGCTCATCCCAGTGGCGTGGCAACATCGGGCGTTCAGGCAATTGGATCATGCTGTGGTGTAATTCAACTGTCACGCTGCCAAGGGTTCGGTCTTGGTCGGTTGGGGAAGGGCGACGATAACCATTACTGTTGCCATTTGACTTTAATTTATAAGTCGCCAAAACCTTTGTTTCGATATTCTTTTCAAAGGTTTTCATGTCAGTTAAGAAACTGCGGTTTTTATCAATCGCAGAAGCATTAAGCTGTGATTTTGGGCTAAACTCATGAATGTCATTCAAGAAAATAGCAGAAACGTCAATCACAGGGGCGTCATTTTCGCCAAGGGTTAGAATTTTGTAGCTGCCCAAAATTTGGCTCACATTAGATGCATCAACGGCAATTTTCTCAGGTGTACCTTCTTCGGCACGCAGGTTATAATTAACATTACGCAGTAAAATTTTGTCCTGTAATCGCTCAAATTTTACCACTCGGCGACGAATTTCAGTGCCGCCATAGCCAAAGTTTGCTTGCGTTCCCGCAAATTGCGAAAGCCAAGCAAACTCAACCCCAAACATGGATGGATTAATTTCGAAATAATATTTTTCTTTAATCTTATGGGTTTTGAAAATGCCAATATTGGTTACTGCTTCAGATGTGATGATTTCATCATATTTTTTGAAAGGTGATTTAACCTCTTTTTCGTCCTCATCTTTATCATCTTCACCGTCATCGTCAGCGGTTGCATTCGCGTCAGCTTGAGTGCTTTCAGCGGTTTTAGAGGAAGACGGATCGGGGAATAGGTTGAAACGATCGCCAAGTAAAATAACCATTAACAACGTCACAATGGCAAAAAGAAACTTTTCAGTGTTTTTCATAATTTTTATACATCCATGGTAGGTATGATTTTTTAGCTGCTTATGCAATCACACCTTTGTACTGCTGTAAAGCAAGACTGGTTCAGTTTGTCGTTTTATATCGTCATCATGTCGCAAATGACAAATATATTCACAAAAATATTTCTCTTTAGGCAGATTGTTGCCTGTCTAGCCTTGCCTATGGGCAGACGAAGAATCGTTACTGGTATTCCTAGAAAAATTGTGTTAATATTGACTATAAGCGTAAAAAATACGTGGTTAATGATAAAAAATACATGAAACTGGCCATAGAAAAAGGTCAGCAGGTTTAGAAAGAGACAGACACAATGGGTTTTTCAGTTCCCACCCACTCCCCCGCCGCGCCCCCCCCGCGCCCCCCCCCCCCCCCACCCAACC
>CAKZLM010000142.1 GCA_937126915.1 uncultured Alphaproteobacteria bacterium | reverse complement strand
CTCAACTTGTATCGTTTCATTCGTTTCTTGATCTTCTCCATAAGTGCGACGAGTTTGTGCAGTTCAGTCTCCAAATACGTATATCGTTCAGAATCAAAACTATAATATTCCGGGTCCCACCCCTCCTTCATGTTTTCATGGACCTCTTTCATGTCATTACACATTTCGAGGTAGACCCCCTCGGGTAAAACACCCGAGTTGGCATCTATAAGTTGCATAAGGTGTGTGAGCTTCTCCATCTTATGTTGCTTATGTTTTACGATTTTTACATTTACTTAGGTCTATACTCTACTTAATAAGTGAGTATTTTTATTCACATGAAATGAAGTACTCACATCCCCGGAATATAAAACACATGTCTTAGTTCCTATTATAGGTCCTATACTAAAACCCACACATTTGTTCTTTTTTTCACACTTATTTCTGCAATCATTGACAGATGCGTTATTTATAGTTTTAAATGGTTGTCCCGTCGTTATTTTCTTATAGTTCTTTACTTCCCAATGATACTCAACTGCAGGGGTGGTAGCTCCCGAGTTATCAGCTCCACCTCCGCCTCCGTCTCCACCTCCGTCTCCACCTCCGTCTCCACCTCCGCCTCCGCCTCCACCTCCGCCTCCGCCTCCACCTCCACCTCCACCTCCACCTCCACCGCCGCCGCCACCACCGCCGCCGCCTCCACCTGAGCCTGAGGAACCTGCTAGTACTAGCACAGCTACTACGGCGACTGCTACTACTGCTCCAGCTACCACGGCTACGGCTACGGCTACAGATACTGGCACGGCGACATCGACTGGTACTGGTACTGATACAGCTGCTTCGACTGCGACTGCGACATCTACATCTACCACTACTACTACGTCGACAACGTCTACGACTTCTACGACTTCGACTACCACTACATCTAGTTCTGGTACTTAATAGTAGATAGATGGACTTTTAAGTTTTATAAAAACGCGGCTCTTTAGCCGCGTTTTTTTTTCAAACCTTCAATCTAAATAGAGAACCAAAAAAAGCCCGCTAAAAGCAGGCTTCTTAGAACATCTCTTTATAAAATTAGCGTTGTAAATTAATATTCACCGCCTTTAACACTTCAATATCAACGGGGTCATACTCAGGGTGGAAATGCTGTTTTGACTTCCAGACATGATGATTCGATGGGTCGATCCAATATTCATTGGTAAAATACCAGAAACGGGGATCCTTACATTTTTCTGCATATTTTACGAGATCATATGACCGATCAAGAATCTCTATGGTTTCATCGCCAACTTTCGTCATTTCACACTTTAAAGCATAAACAGCTGGCTTCGGCTCCATAAACGTATAACCTAATTCATAGGGTTTGTTCAGACGGTCTTCTTCAAAATAATCATCAAATCGCCCATCCATTAATAATTCTGCTAAATTATTATCAAAGCCTGTCGTTTTTAGGAGGCGCCCACGTTTTGTAATCAGGCTTTTATAATCCGCTGCTAACCAAGTGTTCCCCTTTTCCTCAATCGTCGCTAGCACAATAAAAGCTTTAGGATTTTTATTAATTTGAGCAGAGATTGATGCATAAGGGCTTTGATCAACCGCGCTACGCTCAATAGGATAAGGTTGGTCACCAAAAGCATTGCCTAAAACTTGATAAGCATTGCGATAAACGGCATCATTACCACAGGCCGAAACGGCGGTGTTTAAAGCCAACAAGGCAAGTGCTTTTTGCCCTTTAGGGGAAAACATCAAATATATTCCTTAAATCAAATGTCATTCAGTATGAGTGTTTGTAGTTCATTTATTTTTATCTGCAATAGTTTTTTATCGCCTTTGCTTTCAATGTTCAATCGAATAAGCGGTTCTGTATTCGACTGGCGAATATTAAACCGCCATTGCTGAAAACTCATCGACAATCCATCGGTATGATCCACCGTTACTGCGTCTCTTGCGTAATGCTTTTCTAATTGCTTCAGAACTGTCGATGAATCATCCACCGTCAAATTTATTTCACCGGAACAAGGAAAAGCTTCATAGTAAGAATCCGCAACCTCAGACATTTTTTTGTCACTCGTCATCAATATTTGACAAACAATCAACCATGGGATCATGCCGCTATCACAATAATAAAAATCTCTAAAATAATGATGCGCGCTTAATTCACCGCCATAAATGGCATCAACCTCACGCATGACATCTTTCATAAAAGAATGACCCGACTTTGAGATTACAGCCTGCCCACCAAGGCGATCTATTTCATACAGCGTATTCCAAATAACCCGCGGATCATAAACAATATGACTGTCAGGTTGTTGTTCTAAAAAGTGTCGTGCTAACAGGCTAACCACATAACAGCCATCAACATAGCGCCCCTTTTCATCAAAGAAAAAACAACGATCAAAATCACCATCAAAAGCAATACCCATATCTGCCTTATGTTTTAGAATAGCTTCAGAACTGTCTTCCCTATTCTCTTCCAGCATTGGGTTTGGCACCCCATTTGGAAAGGCACCATCAGGGTCATTATAAAGCTTGATTAGTTGAAGAGGTGAATTGGCTTGTATAAGGCGATCTTCAAGGGCGTTAACCACTGGTCCCGCAGCACCATTGCCAGAATTGATCACCAGCTTTAAAGGTTTTGTACCACTAAAGGCTCCGACAAAACTCATTAATTTATCAATATAAGCGTCAAATATGTCAATAGAATGGACAGCGCCCTTATTAGCACTGTCTTTAAAAGTGCCAGCTTCCGCAATGGCCTTTATATCAAAAAGTCCCGTATCACTGCTTATGGGACGGGCATGATGTTTCACCAACTTAAAGCCGTTATAATCAATAGGATTATGGCTAGCGGTAACCTCAACACCACCATCACAGTTTAAATGATTAACGGCAAAATAAACCTGTTCTGTACCAGCAAGGCCAATGTCATAGGCATCGGCCCCTGCATCACAAATTCCCCTCATCAGGGCTGTTTTTAGTTCAGGTGTTGATAAACGCACATCACCACCAACAGCAATGGTTTTGGCTGATAAAAATTCCACCATCCCGCGGCCAATACGGTATGCAACATCTTCATTAATATCAGGGCCTAATTTGCCCCGAACATCATAGGCCTTAAAGCTATTTATTGGGCGGTGTGTCACGCTGTATCTTTCCTGCGTTAGATAGAAAAAGGGCATGCACCTTCTTCAAAAGAAAGGACATGCCCTATTAAATTAACGAACTTTACGCGAATGTGCAAAGGTTCTGAAAATTGAGTTAGCCAAAGCCAAGTTCAAGCCGTCTAAATAGGCACGAACAGTAGGATCTTGGGTAAAGCCAACAATGAAACCACGACCCTTTGGCTCGACCACCAAGAAGGGTTTGTAGGCCAATTGTTTGCGGTTTTCTTCCCACATATATCCAGACGTCACGAGCTCTTCAGAACCAGCAAAATAGGCAACATTGCGACCCGCATTCAATTGAACAGGGGTATAGATATCGCTACCACGGATTAAGACGTTTAAGTCTTTTGCCATACCAGCCGTTAACCAGTGATCAAGGTCAACATGGGCTTTCACCAACACACCTGCCACACTGTCAGGGTTATCACGTTCTGGCATGATCATTTTATTCAACTGATCAGGGCTGGTGATAAGGGTGCCATCAACACGGGCTTTATCGCCTGCTGAAAGCGATGGTTCAGGCTTTTCTTCTGTGACCAAGTTTTCGCGTCGCAAGGTCATTAGGCCATTGTTAGGATTAGCAAGATAATTCACTGCTGTACCGGTCCCCACAAGAACGCCACCTTTACGGACCCAAGCGGCTAGTTTATCAGCGACAGGCTTACCAAACACCTGTTCATAGCCCATACCAAAACCGCCAGGTGGTAAGATCAACACATCAAAGCGATCAAGTTCCGCATATCGCAATGTCTCACCGCGAATAGGCATCACCGGATAACCAAGCTGACGCTCAATTACAAAGCGGGTGTTACCAGCACCATAACTGGCTGTAGGAATATCCCACACAATGCCAACCCGTGGCGCGGTCACATCATAGACACGGCGCGATCCAAAGTTTGGACCGGCGGTTACCCAACTTGTATTTGTACCAACAATATCAGCACCAGTTTCAGCGGCTAATTCCGCTAAAATTTCCGCCATATTTTCAGGATTATCTTCAACCTTGAAAATTAAAGAACCAGCCGGATATTCAACCCCATTATGGGTAAATGCTGCATCAGATGACTTTGCAACAAGGCCCTTACGAAGGGCACCAGACAAGGTTTTAACACCTGATACGCTGCCCCATTTCACCAAATATGCAACGCTGGCATCATTACCTGTTAAGGTTCCAGGCTTCACAGGGTCGGCATTACGGTCACTGAAATCATCATCCAGTTTAACACCGCGCTCGCACGTCACCATGTCAACATTATACATCAATGGCAAAGACCAGCCTGTTACATCATAAATTTGGTCTGGCAAATTACGATCTCGGCGGCTTTCTTGTTCATCCAAAAAGGCCTGATCGATATCAACCTGATAATCCAAAATCGTGCGCGCTAAACGCTTTGAAGGTTGGGCAAGATCGACGACATAAGAGCCAGCAGGATATTTCTGACCACAAGCCGAAAACTCATTTTGAGCTTCTTTCACTTCAATGCCTTGAAAACTAAGAACACCCATCATTTTTTCAACAGCTGCCATGTCATATTGCGCTGGGAAAATGTAAGCACCTTCTTTCTTGCCTTCTTCAATGGCGCTTTGGCGATATTGATAAAAGTTGTTTAGGAACATTTCGCGATTATCAGAAATCACCTCAGCACTAGAAAGCGAGGTCACAAAATGCCCTTGAACCGTATCACGATAATGGAACTCATCACCATTAGTGCGGCGGGCTTTAAGGCCACGCGACGAGGACTGCTCATAGGTCATTGAAACGGCGCCATGATAAGCAGGCCAGCTGGCACCATATCCCGGATAGAAGGCATCATAAATTTCACGAGTGAAATAATCCCAACCAAACTGATCAAAATATTTGGCATTATTTTTACCAAAAAGATCAAGTGATGTGCGTTGGTGTGGCACAAGATGCGGGTTATAAGGCACCGCTTCTGGTGCAAAATAATAGGTGCTGTCGGTACCCATTTCGTGGGCATCAACAAACCCTAATGGGAACCATTTTTGCAGCTCGCGAACCTTACCTTTTGTTTCAGGCTGGGTTAGGGCAAACCAATCACGGTTTAGATCAAACAAATAGTGATTGGTGCGACCACCGGGCCATGGTTCATTGCGTTCAGCGGCGTACATGCTGCTGTCATTTTCCAAACCCTCAGCAATTTCAAAGTTATGAACAAAACGATCACGTCCATCGGGGTTTTGCAACGGATCAAGGAACAAAATGGTATTGCCCATAATCTTGCTAGTACGTGGGTCATTGGTTGCCGCCAACATGTGATAGGCGGTCATCATCGCTGCATCAACGGACGAAATTTCATTGCCGTGTACAGCATAAGAAATCCACAGTGAGCCCGGAATATTTTGCATAATCTCACGGGCTTCGCGTTCATTGGTTTCCCGTGGGTCAGACAGGGCTTGCATGCCTGCCTGATATTGATCCAAATTCGCAATATTTTCAGGCGAAGAAATGGCCACATAAATTAAGCGGCGGCCTTCCCAAGTTTTACCATAATCCCATAATTTAACGCGGTCGGGTGCTGCTTCGGCTAACGCCTCAAAATACTTAACCATGTCACCATGCCATGTGATGCGCTCACCTATTTTATAGCCCAACACATCTTTTACCGATGGAATCGATTGGTCATAAACCGCCCCCGGCCACATTTGAAACTCTTCATTAGCGTGCGTGGTGGGTGACGCCATCGCTGTGGCCCCCATCAACGCTCCTAAGAAAAGAGCCTTACTTAGCTTTTTCATCAGAAATCCCCTTGATTGTTACAGTTCTCTCATTAGTAAACACTTTAGAAAATTATCGCCAGTAGATGCAAGAGATAGTCGCCTTATTTGCGACCAATCACATCAATTTTAAGGATAATATCAACTCTCTTCACCCAATCAAAGCCACCTTCAGGGGCTTTTGTCATGCAGTTCATCTAGTTTAAATCTCACCAACACATGATTCGGTCCTCATGCTTCATGCTCAGCAGCCACAATCAGCATTAGTCCCTCGTTACGATTTCCCCAATCACTTGAAACCATAATTAAGGATGTTCATCAAATTTTTGTCGCACATGTAGTTTAAGGATTGCGTTACCCTCAAAGAAACTTAAACTAACCAAAACAACAGGGCCAACTGGCCTTATAATAAGATTATTCTTCGGGGATTAGAACAATGTCTAAACAAAAAATAATTTCAAGCTTGATTTTGGCAAGCATGCTTTCAGGCTGTGCCATTGTGATTAATGATGACCCTGATAATGATCGGCGTTATCGCTCGTCATCATCAACTGTTGTCCAACCCGCCCCCAGCGCCTCACCAGCGTCAACTAGTTTTCTAAGCTATGATCAAGAAGCGGACAGCTATAGTCTTTCGGCGCCCCTCAACACGTTTTATGATTATCAACTTATCAAAACAGGAGCGCGCCTTGAAAGACCAACCCCTGGTGGTAGACCAATCCCCGTTCGGCTTAACACAATGATTTCAGACCTTGCCAATTATGACGCCATTATCATTGGCGAAGCACACGGCCATGTTGGTAATCATCATTTACAGCTTGCTGTGATGCAAGGCCTGCAGGAAAAAGGCCATAAAGTTACCCTTTCAATGGAACAGTTTGAAACCGACACACAAGATATTGTTGATCAATATCTGGCAGGCAGTATTGGTGAGAACATCCTCAAAAAAGAAGCCCGCGCATGGCCCCATTATAGCCAAAGCTATCGTCCCTTGGTTGAGTTTGCCAAGTATCATAAGATGCCCGTTATTGCCGCTGAAAGTCCGACATCAGTGGTACGTTGTATTGGTATTGAAGGGCCATCGGTTTTAACCAAGTTACCGCAGGATATTAGCACCCAAACCGCCCATGATTTGGACCTTTCTGATGGGGCCTACAAAGACAAATTTATCAAATTTTTAAAATCCAGCAACCATGGCAGCCATGGTACTGATCAGGGTACAGCGCCAACAGAGGAAGAACTATGGCGCTACGCTGCGCAGGTTAACCGAGATGAAACCATGTCATGGAAAATTGCCGAGCGTTTGAGTGAAAACCCTGACAGAAAAATCGTCCATATCACGGGAAATTTCCACTCTGCGGGCTTTTTAGGAACGGTTGAGCGTTTAAAGCGCCGCCTACCCAATGCTAAAATTGCGGTTATTCACCCCGTCTTAGTCAAAGACAGCAACGCGCCCAGCTTTACCAAGGCTGACCTTGGTGCGGGCAATTATCTGGCCCTTCTACAGCCAGCACCTAAAATGTTTGTTTCCATGAAAAACATGATGGCCTTCATGAAGGGTACTGGTCAAAGAATGCAAAACCGAACGTGTGACTATAGTCAGTAACGACTAATCCTTCACTAGAATAGATGATACTGGCCCAACACCATGAATTTCAATGATGGCGTTGCTGTCTTTGGTAATGGCGTAATGGGCTTGACCTTTGGCCTCGGTCCAAATATCACCTTGGGTTAGGGGTGTTAAAGCATCTTCATCAAATTTATCGCCATAAGCAAAATAAAGCACTCCTTCAACCAAATTAACCACCTTTAAAGCATCGTTATGATAATGCGTTGCAACCGTTACTCCTTTATCAAACTTAAGGCGTTGCACATAAGGACCCTCCTTAGATGGATCACCAAACAATGTAGCCGCATATATACCGGGCTTACCAGACACAGCTTGATAGTGAATGTCATCATGTTTATAGATTTTTGCTTGTTGTGGCGAAAGCCCACCGTCGGCAAAAGCTGTTTGAGGCACTGACATGAAAGCACCGACAACAAAGATAGATTTTATCAGGTATGATATTGGTTTATGCTGGCTGATAAGTGTCATGATGGTCCCTCCAAGTGGTTATTGCTTCGCTTCATTTTTATAAATAACGCCGTCCTTCATCACGAAATGAACGTGCTCTGTTACCGTTACATCCTCCAGAGGATTGCCTTTTACAGCAATGATGTCAGCTAAGTATCCCGTCTTTAAACGGCCTAAACGATTGCCAAGGTTGAAAATATCAGCATTGCCAGAGGTTGCTGCCTTCATGGTTGCTAAGGGGCTTAGGCCATATTCAACCATCAGGCCCAGTTCCCATGCGCTGTCGCCATGGTCAAAGACACCAACGTCAGACCCCATGCAAAAGGTTACCCCAGCTTTAAGGGCGCGTTTAAAAGCGTCTCTTTGTTCTGTAACGCGGGCTGGTACAGGGGTTTCACCACGAACCCAACCACGATATTCAGCAATAGCTTCACCAGCACCCAAGGTTGGACACCATGCCACACCACGTTCTTTCATTAATTGAAAGGTTTCAAGGCTGCCACCATCACCATGTTCAATGGTGCGAACACCAGCCAAGGTGGCGCGGCGCATGCCTTCATCGGTTGCCGCATGGGCCACCGCCAAACGCCCACTTGAGGCGGCGGTATCAACCATGGTTTTCATTTCTTCAAGCGAGAAAGATGGCATTGCCTGGCCATTTGGCCCCCAGCGATAGTCAGCATAAAATTTTATCCAATCAGCGCCGTGACCTATTTGATCGCGCACCACCCGCACCAAATCAGCACCATCGGCGGCCTCTGCCCCAAGCGGCACATTAACATGATCGGCAAAGCCTTTCGGGCCATAACTTCCCGTGGCAACCAACGCCTTACTGCTGATAAATAAACGCGGACCCGGCACCACACCCTTTTGGACTGCTTGCTTGATGCCATAATCGGCATAACCAGCACCTTCGGTGCCTAAATCGCGGTAACTGGTAAAGCCCGCCATTAAAGCCGCTTTGACATGATTAGCAGCACGAATAGATCGCTCTGCCTCGCTTTCTTTCAAGACCTGGTCATTCCAACCCGTTTCATCATAGGGGTGAAGCAGAATATGGCTGTGACCTTCAATAAGGCCCGGAATTAGGGTTAGCCCATCAAGACTGATGCGGTGGGCCTTGCTAGATGAAAAGTCCGCCACAGGGGCGATTTTAATGATTTTATTGCCTTCGACTATGACCGCGTGGCCACGGGTTAATTGGCTACTGTCACCATCCCAAAGGGCACTTGGCACCAACAAAGTTTGGCTAGACTGGGCCTGAACCATAGACCCCATAGAAAAAGCCACAAAGCCAGCAACAGCGAATAATTTTTGGCAAAATCTTTGAACGATCTTCATCATTATCTCCCCTATACCAAATAAGGTAGATAACTTAGCAAGGGCATTTGAAAAGGAAAAGCCTTAAATGTTTATAGCTCACCATGCTCGGTTTCACGTAAGATGCGGCGATATGGCATGGGCATTTTACGCGTGATGGCAAACATCTTTTCATCCAACCACACTGATTTGCGACGCCATCTTTTAATAACACGCGGAACTGCAGGGGTTGTTGGCACCAAAAACATTAGGGCAAGCATAATGAACACCAAGCCAAACGGAATGGGCGTTAAAACACCAATAATACCAATAAAAAGCAGCACAAAGCCCACAATACGGGCAAGCAATTTAAACATCGTTTATCCTATAACTGTCGTTTTTCTCACGGGGATTAAATCCCCTTTGTTTTTGTTATTATATAATATGGTGCAACCGACACTCATTTTCAAGTTTACACATGAAAGGGCCTTGTTTATCGTCTTTGCCATGACATTGCGGCTGGGTCACTAGTTTTTGGGGAGAGAATTTGTCATGCGTAAGATTATATATTTATTAACAGCGATTGTTACTGCATTAGGTCTTTATGTTTATCTAGCGCCCTTAAAGACACCCAGCGATCAAAGCGAATGGACCGCGACGCAATCCCCCCCTGAAACCACCTCTTTCTCCCTCATAGAAGCAACCATAAGTGACCTACACGCTGCCTTAAAAGCTGATGTTACAAGCTGTGAAGACGTTGTACAAGGCTATTTAAATCGCATTGACGCTTATGACCAATCCAGCGGTCTTAATGCCATAACTGTTAAAAACCCAGAGGCCCTAACCCGCGCAAAAGACATTGATAACCGCCTTAAACAAAATCAAAATTTAGGGTCACTTTATTGTGTGCCTGTGCTGGCGAAAGATAATTTTGACACCCATGACATGATCACCTCTGGTGGCAGCCTTGCCCTTAAAACCAGCTATCCGCCTGATGATGCCTTTATGGTAAAGAAATTGCGCGACGCCGATGCCATCATCATTGCCAAAACCAATATGGCTGAATGGGCCTTTTCGCCTCGTGAAAGTATCTCATCTTCTTTTGGTCAAACTGCCAATGCTTATGACCTAACTCGCACACCAGCGGGGTCATCCGGTGGCACAGCATCAGGGGTGGCGGCTAATTTCGCATTGGTTGGCTTGGGTAGTGATACTGGCAACAGTATTCGTGGCCCAGCGTCGCATTTAGCCTTGGTGGGTATCAGGTCAACCATTGGCCTAACCAGCCGTGATGGTGTTATTCCCTTATCATTTGATCGCGACATAGCCGGCCCAATGACCCGCACGGTGGAAGATAACGCTCGCCTTTTTCAAGTCATTGCAGGTTATGACCCCAAAGACCCCTATACCGAAGCGGTCAAAGACATGCCCTTACCCAATTATTTAGAGGCCCTAAAACGTGCCAATTTAGAAGGTAAACGCATTGGCGTGTTAAAAGCCTTGGTTGACCGCGAAGACGCCGACCCTGAAATTCAAGAGATTTTTTATAAAAGCCTTGAGATTTTAAGTGATTTAGGTGCCGAAATTGTTGATCCCATCACCGTGCCAAATTGGGAAGTTCACATGGAAGGCGAAAATTATTTTTGCCGCCGCTTTCGCTATGACATGGCGCAATATTTAAAATCATTAGGCCCTGACGCGCCAATTAGTGATGTTAATCAGGTTTTAGAAACGGGTCAGTATCACCCTTCTGCCAAAGGCGGGGTCGAGTTTTTCTCCTCCTATCCAGCTGATGTGCATCCAAAAGACTGGGAAAAGCCTTGCCCTGATTATATTAACCATGCTGGCCGCCAAGCCTTTAAAGCAGATGTTCAAACGGTGATGGATCAAGAAGACCTAGACGTTTTAATATACCCGTCATGGTCAAACCCACCAGCTCCCCTAGAAACGGCACGGGAAGATTATAAAGGCGATAACAGCCAGCGTGTTGCCCCTGCCACAGGGTTGCCTGCCATCACCGTGCCCATGGGCTGGTATCAAGACAAATGGCCCACAGGCTTACAAATTTTAGCGCGTGCTTTTGATGAAGAAAGCTTATTTGAAATTGCCTATGCCTATGAACAAGCCACCCTGCATCGTAGACCACCAGCACAATTTGGCCCTTTAAAGAACTGACTTTCACAAATTAGCATCATCAATAAACACTGGAAAACACATGACCTTTGCCCTTAAAAATAAACCCTTACTATTGTTGGTCGCTGCTTTAAGTCTATTGTGGCTGTCCATAAGTGGGGCTAAAACCCAAGAGGAAGCAACAAAGCCCCTGCCCGCCTCTGACATCACAAAGTTGGTTCTTTTAGGCACAGGTAACCCTAACCCATTCCCAGACCGCTCTGGCCCGGCAACGGCAATTATTGTTAACGGCACGCCCTATTTGTTTGATGCGGGCACAGGTGTGGTTCGCCGCGCCGCCCTTGCTGCCCAAATTCATGACCTACCCGCCCTTGAAGCCAAAAATTTAAAACATGTGTTTTTAACCCATCTACACACCGACCATACTTTAGGGTTGGCTGATGCTATTTTCACGCCGTGGGTGTTAGAGCGGGAAGCCCCCTTACAATTGTTTGGCCCGCTGGGATCAGTCAAAATGGCGGAAAATATCATTGATGCCTATAGCATGGATATCGAACGCCGCATCAAGGGACTGCAACCACAAAACCCTACAGGCTGGAAAGTAGACACAACAGAAATTGCCGACAGTCATATTTATAAAGATGACAATGTTACCATTGAGGCCTTTCCTGTATGCCATGGCTTATGGGAAAATGCCTTGGGCTATAAAGTTACAACGCCTGACCGAGTGATTGTTATTTCTGGCGACACCAGTTATTGCCCGATCATTGCTGAAAAGGCCAAAGGTGCCGACATTTTGGTTCATGAGGCCTATGCCGAAGAAAGCTGGTTAAAGCTGCCCGATGATTGGAAGCGTTATCATAAAGCCTATCACACCAGCACCAGTGATCTGGCAAAAATAGCCAGCGAGGCCAAACCAAAATTAGTGGTGCTTTATCACCAACTAACATGGGCTGGTGATGGTATTGAGCTGGTCACCGAAGAATTGCGCCAAAAATATGCGGGCCGTGTTCACACTGGCCGCGATTTAGAGGTGTTTTAAAACACCTCCTTTCTTAATTCTGGGCTTTTTCTTCATCGGGTTTTTTATAATATATCCGTGGTTCCATGGCACCGGAACTATGTAGATGCATGGCACTTTTACCATCGGCATCAGGGCGAATTTCAAGCCATGTTAAGGCGCTGGTTTCAAAGCGACCGTCACCGACATATGTTAGCGGTTGCTTAAAGCCCTGCTCGCCACCAAGACCTAATGTCAACTGGCCTTCGACCATCATCAAGGCCATGGCACGACCACGTTCGTTCAAATAAACGCCTAAATGGTGCCCTTGTTGATCAGCATTAAAGGCAACGGCCTCTCCCCGATCGAACGGTTGCTCCATGGCAAGGGCGGCAATGGCGCGGGCGGTATCAGATGGGGTCCAACTATCTAAGCCACCATTGGTATAAACCACCACATTAACCCGCGCATCCGGGACATAAAGGGCATAGGTAGCAAAACCTGGTATACCACCAGAATGTTCATAGGATCGCACCCCCTGAATTTCTGAAATGCCTAAACCAAAACCATAATCAGACACTTCACCATCTGTCAGCGTCATTGGCGAAATCATTTGTTGATACATACGGCGTTGCAATACTTGGCCCGTGTGCAGCGCCTCTTGCCATTTTGCCATATCTTCAGCAGTACTGATCAAGGCCCCCGCTGCATGGGGAATGCTCATATGAAACATTGTTTCACGGGAAAACCCGTCTTTGGTTTTTGTGTGCCCACTGGCCATTAGGGCGGTATTGGCTTCTTCTAAACCTGTGTTTAGGCTGGTAATTTTATGCGGTGTGGCCAAACGATCCAATACGGCTTGGTGCCATGATTTATCCGTTAAATTTTCAATGATGGCCCCTAGCAGGGTATAGCCCGTGTTATTATAAGCATATCGCGCGCCGGGTTCGGTCACAAACTCTTTATCCTTGGTTAGGTCCAGCAACATTTGTGTACTGTGTTCTTTATCCCAAAAATCCATCAAATTTGGCAGGTTAGTATAACTAAACAAGCCAGATGTATGGGTCAGCAATTGTCTTACAGTCACGGTTTTCTCTTGCAGGGGGAAATTGGGAACATAAGCATCAATGCTGGCATCAAGGTCAAGCTTGCCCTCTTCTGCCAAGGTTAGGATGGTTGCCGCAGTAAATTGCTTGGTTAGTGATGCTAAACGGAACACATGGTCTGTGGTGAGCATTTCTTTGGTTTCAAAATTTGCAAGCCCCCTTGCCTGTTCGTACACTTTTTCGCCATTATGATAAACAACCACAACGCCGCCCGGCTTATCCTCCGCCCAAGACTGTTCGACAATCTGATCTGCGGCAGCGGTCCAATTAGGAGGGGCAGCAACATCATCATAATTATCATAAAGAATGTACGCTGCAGCTAAAATGAAAAATGCAGATATCAGATAACTAAATCGTTTTGGCATGATAACGTCCCCCAATAATGCCCCATGGCAAAGATGCCTTTTAAAAACGATACATCACCATTAACCGATTCACCAAGAAAAAACCCGACAACGTTTCAGTCATCGGGTTTCCTATCTTAAATTTTAATGATTTTTATTCTTCTAAGGCCTTTAATACATCGCCGGCAAAATGCGCCATATTAAAGCTGGCGACAGGGCTTTCGTCATGCCCACGGCGCACCATCACAATGTTTTTCGATGGGATAATCATCACAGTTTGACCGCGGTTGCCACGGGCAGCATATGTGTCTTTGGGGACAAATTGCTCATGCTTATCATACAGCCAGAACTGGGCGCCATACCCTGTCATATCGCTGCGTTGTGGTTGCTGTGGTGCGGGCGTTGCAACATAATCATTCCACCAATCAGGCAAAATACGCTCGCTATTCCAAACACCATCATTCAAATATAGAATGCCCAAACGGCCCAAGTCACGGGCAGTGGTAAACACTTGTGACGACAAAATAAAGTTACCATCCCAATCGGTTTCAAGCTTGGTATCATTCATCCCAATTTTGTAAAGCACCTTTTCAAATGCAAACTTGTTATAAGCGGTGCGATCACCAATGGCATCCCGAACTGCTTTCAAGGCCAGCATGGTGTCATTATTGGCATATTTCCAACGTGACCCCGGCATGGCTTCAAGCGAGCGGGTGGTGACCCAATCAGAAACCAACCCAGCGCCAAAATAAACATCATCAGTGCTGTTACCAGCGCGGCGATGCTCTAACCCGCTTGACATATGCAGTAAATTTTCAAGGGTGATGTTTTTGCGGGGGTCAGCAGGGCGCTGCCATTCGTTAATGGTGGCTGGTGCCTTGACATCAACCAAGCCTTCTTGAACAGCGGCACCCACCACCGTTGCACCGATAGACTTTGCCACCGACCATGTTCTGTGGGCCGTGTGGATATTAAAGCCATCGCGGTATTGTTCCCCCAAAATTTGATCAGGTGTGGTGATTAGGACCGCCGTTGTGTAGGTGTCTTTGCCATAGGTTTCGGCATCAAACGCCTTATCCAATACCGCCTGTAATTTAGCCGACGTTTCAGCATTGATGCTGCCACCATTGCCATCAGGCCATGCAGCATTGCTTTGCTGTGGTTCTGGCAGCTCAACCTGAGGCATCAGGGCTGCTGTTCCATCAACATCCACTGTGCCAATGGGTAATTGAACACAACCCAAATGCGGTCGCCAAACAGCATATCGTGGCGGCATAGTCTCTGAATAAGACACTGCAACTTGCTTTTTCTCGTGATCAATCACCGCGGCGGGCAAAGTGGCCATATCCTCACGATACCCCCGCTGAATGCCGCTTAATTCTTCGCGGCCAATTTGCTCAACTGATTTGCCACCATTAAAAGTGCCAGAGCAGGTAAAGGTTGCCTTATAGCCAGCAACTTGGGCCCGCAAATGTTCCGGTGTTAATGGGTTACCTTGTGCCAAAACAGGTGATGGTACAGCCATGGCCGTTCCCATCAGCGCTAATAGTGTCATACTTGATTTTAGTGTCATTATTTCCCCCTATATGTTTAGCCACAGACTAAAAGCAACCAAACAATTATACAATAAAAAAAGCCTCGAGACGTAATCCCGAGGCTTTCACTATTTTATCAAATTCGATGATTAGAACTTAACGTTCGCACCAAAGAAGATGTTACGACCTAATGAACTTACAGGCCAAGAACCTGACGCTAAGAATGGCGTGCGATCAAAGATATTGTTCACACCAGCACGCAATGAAATTTGTTCATTCAAATTGTGGATGGCAGAAATATCATGAACGAACGAGTCACCACCCCAAGGGTTGATCCACTCGTTTTCTGGATCTTGATCTTGTTTGATGTTTACACCACCGCCAACAGCTTGGTTAGACTGGTAAGACACCTTGTATTGAAGAGTAGTCTCTTCCAAACGCCACATAACGCTACCGTTTAGGGCATATTTAGGACGTGTTTGCTCAAGCAAACGAGGGTCAATAGCAGTTGGAGCTAAACTGTCAGGCGTATCATAGATATCGATCATCTTAGAGCCATATAGACGGAACATGAAGTCACCATAACCATCGCTCATCCATTGGTAACGAGCGTCAAAGTCAATACCTTCAACCTTCTTGCCACCAATGTTCACAAGAACCACTTTAAAGAAGTTCAAGCCGCCTGTGGTCGGGTTACGACTGATAAGGTCACAGAACTGGTTATCAATGCCGTTCGGGTTATCATAACAGTTATCGAACAATTGCTGACGGCCAGGCTCGTCAATCGCATTTTCAAGTTCAATGTTGTAATAATCCACAGTTAAAGAGAAACCAGGAAGGAACTCAGGCGTTAACACAGCACCTAATGTATAAGTCTTGGCTTTCTCTTCGAACAGATCAGGGTTACCACCACGGGCACCAGTGATACGACCTGTGTTTGGATCATCAAATGGCAAGGTCAAGCCATCAGCGATACAGTTTGCTTCACGAACACCTTGGTTGGGTGCTGTACCGATGAAACGAGCATCACATGGATCGTTCGGTGTGAAAGTGGTGCTGGTTTGAGGCTGGAACAACTCAGCAATGTTTGGCGCGCGAAGAGCCACTGAGTAGTTAGCACGCAAACGAAGAGCATCATTTACAGTCCAGTTACCGCCAACTTTCCAGCTGGTGGTTGAACCAACCGTGCTGTAATCGGCATAACGAACAGCCGCATCAGCAGACAATTGCTGAATGAAGCCCATATCTTCGATCAATGGCACATCAATCTCAGCGAACATTTCTGTGGTGTCATAACGACCTTGCGCACCCGTTGATTTAGACCCATCGAAGGTCAAACCAAGCTGTGACAAGTTATCAGGTGTTGCCACTGATTTTTCTTCACGATATTCACCACCAAAGGCGAAACCAACATCACCAGCAGGCAATGTGAAGAAGTCAGAGAAATCCCCAGTCATGAAACCAGAAACAACAGATTGTTGAATTGATTGTGTCCAAGTTTCATCCATAGTCACCCAATCACGGGCCGCTTCAGAACGTGAACCAGAACCAAAGATGTTGAAAGGTACACACTCACCTGCGCCTGGGGTAAAGGTTTTGGCCGTACCATCAAATAAAGCAGGATAAGCATCACCAGAAATTGTTGCTGTTGGGTCTAGGTCAACACGACACACAACCTCGCCAGTGGCAGGATCAACAACAGCGTCGATGGCTGCAAAGTAACGATCTTCAACACGGTTGTTGCGGAAAATTGACGTTTCCTCGGTTTTACCGTGGTTGAAAGATAGTTCCCAGTTCCAACCATTATCGGTTTCACCTTCAAAACCAGCAACAACGCGGTAAGTCCAGCGGCTGTTTTCAGTGGCTTGTGGACCAAGGTCAATAAAGTCACGGGTAACAACATATTGGAAGTCATCAGCGTATTCTGGATAATCAACAAAGAAATCTTGCGCTGCATCAAACAAAGCTGATGGCAAGAAAGCGTTATCAAGCTTAATGTTGTAGAAGTCACCAAAACCACCAATAGTCGCGCTGGTGTGTGCTTCTGTATTAACCACTTTCAAATCTGCAAAGAAGTTTACGCCGTCAAACATTTCATAACGGAATGAGCCTGTACCGACAAAACGATCATATTGTGGCATCAGGATATCGGTGTCATGGGTGTTTTCAATACCGTCACCGCCATAAGCGTGGGCAATGTCAGATAGTTTGCCTTCATTAAACAAACGAAGTTGATTTTGATAGCTATCAAAAATCCAGCTACCATAACCCCATTGCGCGTTACCACCTGTTTGGTGCACATCAAGGACACCATCATTGTTTAGGTCAAGCGGGAAGCTGTCTGGACCAGCGAACCAAGGACCATCACCATAACCGTCGCCGTCAACGTCAATGGCGATACGACCGTGCTTAGATGAAATGTTGAAGGTTGCATTTGGTGCATACAATTTAGTAGGCGCACCATCTGGAATGTCTTTACGATCACCAACCCAGTTACGGTCAGGATCAGCAAAGTTAATTTCGCTTTGTTGGTAAACATAAGCTGGATCTAGGTAAGCAAACCAAAGGCCGTTACCCGCACACCAGTCACGCTCGCCACACTCAAGCTTGTCTTGACGGCTGTATTGAACGGAGAAGTTCACGTTACCACGGCCATCAGAGAAGTTGGTACCACCAACTGCTGACAATTGATAACGGTTGCCATCAAATTCAGTGCTTGTGCCCGTTTGTGCATCAACTTCAAAACCTTCATAGTCTTTTTTCAAGATGAAGTTAACCACACCTGTTACCGCATCGGCACCATAAACAGCTGATGCGCCACCAGTCATAATTTCTACTCGCTCAACAAGCGCAGATGGGATGGTTGATACGTCAACCGCGGTATCGCCCGCACGACCAGAGACATGGCGTCGTCCATCCACCAATGTCAATGTACGCTTAGTACCCAAGAGCGCAAGTTAAGGAATGACGCACCAATGTTAGCGCCAGCCTGTTCGTTGTTTACAGATGACAACAACGCAGGGTTTTCTTGCAACGTTTCAGTCATATCTTGATTACCAGACAATTTCATGTCTTCGTCACTGACAGCTGAAACAGGAGTTGGAGTTGTTAGGTTAGAACGTGCAATACGAGAACCGGTAACAACTACTTCTTCAATTTCCTCAGCTTCCTGATTGGCGTCTTGAGCCATAGCGGCGTTAAGCCCAACAGGCAATGCTAGTGTTGAACATATGGCCGTAGTCAAAAAGACCCGGCTAAATTTTGGACGAATGTTCATTTCTAAATCCTTCGTTAAAGGTGTTATAAATTACTAAGGTGGTTACTAACCACAATGGTTGAATTTTCCTGTAAAACTTATTTTCAAAAAACATACTGTCCCATTAAGATATAGTACGTAAGTTATCAAAGCTTTACGCAGGGAATCTTTTTATTATTTACACAAAGCTTGCATCACAAGAAACTTTCTGATTGATTATAGGAATATGGGGAAAAACATAGACAACTGTGGAAAAATTAACACACTTTTATGGCTTAGGCTACACTTTCGGCCCTTAAGGGCCACAAAGCTTTTCCACCTTCAGTCTAAGGCTGTGGCGAAAATAACATGTGCGGTGTGATTTTTATTTACAGCGGATATGAAAACAACGATATTTCGCCAGCACAATAAAAACATAAAAAATTAGACTTCTCCCCCTGACATTTAAATTCTAACTTGCAAGGAACGTGAATGACAAGCAATAACGAATTACCACCTTTTTTCAATGACTTACGCCATGCCACGCACATGGATGAAGAAACCCTAATCCAACAATTTTTGGATAACTTTCCTCTTGATAAGTCAAGTCGTGATTCGATCAAAAGAACAGCCACTGATATCGTCAGTAAAAGCCGTTCGTTAAAACACGAACGCGGCACCATGGACGCCTTCATGCAAGAATTTGGTTTGTCCAACCAAGAAGGGGTGGCCTTAATGTGCTTGGCTGAGGCATTATTGCGCATTCCTGACAGCGAAACCCAAGACAGCTTAATCGCTGAGAAAATCCTATCTGGTAACTGGAAAAGTCATAAAGGCAACTCAGAAGACACGTTTGTCAACGCCTCTGTTTACGCGCTGATGATGACCGGCGGCGTGATTAAAATGGATAAAACAATCACCGCAAATCCGGTTAATTGGTTTAAGGGCTTAACGCGTAAGCTAGGCGAACCTGTTATTCGCGAAGCCACCAACCAAGCCATGAAAATTATGGGCAAACAATTTGTTTTTGGCCGCACCATGAATGAGGCGTTAAAGCGCAAAGCTCGCCAACCTGAACATAAGCAAGTTTATTCTTTCGATATGCTGGGTGAAGCCGCCCGTACGATGAAAGATGCTAAACGCTTTTTCGCATTGTATGAAGAAAGCATTCATGCGGTGGGCAAGGATGCTAAAAATTCAAAAGAAGATCACTGCAAACGGTCATCCGTTTCAGTTAAGCTTTCGGCCCTTCATCCGCGTTTTGAAGAAGCCAACGCAGACCGCGTTATGGATGAATTATTACCAGATGTTAAAGAACTGGCCCTAAAAGCCAAGTCATACGGCATTGGTTTTACCATTGATGCTGAAGAAGCAGCCCTTTTGGATATTAGCCTTCGTATGCTGGATAAGCTTGCCCATGATAAAGATCTTGCCGGATGGGATGGCCTTGGCCTTGCACTACAAGCTTACCAAAAACGTGGCTTTAAAGTGATTGATCTTCTGGTCGAAATGTCCAAAACCAGCGGCAGACGCTTTCCGGTTCGCTTGGTAAAAGGGGCTTATTGGGATACCGAAATTAAACACGCACAAGAATTTGGCCATGATGATTACCCTGTCTTCACACGCAAGTCACACAGCGATTTAAGCTATATTGTCTGTGCGCATAAATTATTACAACACCCAGATGCTTTTTACCCACAATTTGCCACCCATAACGCCCATTCATTGGCAGCTGTGGCTCATATGGCGAAGGGTAAAGACTTTGAGTTTCAACGCCTACATGGCATGGGTGATTTGCTTTACCGCGCAGCCGAAGAAACCCTAGAAGACATGGCCCATGTGCGCACCTACGCGCCCGTTGGTGCCCACCGTGACCTGTTGCCCTATTTGGTGCGCCGCTTATTAGAAAATGGTGCCAACTCAAGCTTTGTAAACCGATTCATGGATGAAAAAGTTCCTGTAAAAGACATAGTTGCCGATCCATATGAAGAAGTAAAAGGTTATGATGTTAAACGCCATACTGCCATACCATTACCAAAGGATATTTATGGTGACCGCCTAAACTCTTGGGGGCCTGATTTAGATAACCCACTTGATCAAGAGATCTTTATGACAAAGGTCCGCTCATACAGCGATACCGTTTATGAAGAAAGTACCTTGGTGGGTGGTAAAGCAAAAGGTGAATATAAAACCGAGATTGTTTCGCCACAAAACAACAATTTGGTGGTGGGTACAATTACAGAAGCCACAGAAGATGATATTGAGTTGGCGTTCAAATTATCTGAAAAAGCGCAGCCAATTTGGGATCAATTAGGCGGCAATGCCCGCGCTGATATTTTGGATCGCCTAGCTGATTTAATTGAAGAAGAATGCCCTCGGTTTATTGACCTTCTAACCCGTGAAGCAGGCAAAACCATTTTAGATGGTATTGCAGAGGTGCGAGAGGCAGCAGATTTTTGCCGATATTACGCCATGGAAGCGCGCAAGCATTTCGGCAAGCCATTGCAGCTTTCAAGCCCTACGGGGGAAAGCAATGAGTTATCCCTTCATGGCCGCGGCACCTTCATTTGTATCAGCCCGTGGAACTTCCCATTGGCCATTTTTGTTGGTCAAGTGGTTGCTGCTTTGGTTACGGGTAATGCTGTCATTGCAAAACCTGCTGAACAAACGCCGCTGGTCGCAACAGAAGCAACCAAGCTGATGTATAAAGCAGGCATCCCACATAACGTGATGCACCTTCTGGCTGGTGACGGCCTTAATGTTGGGGCGCCGCTTATTGAAGACCAACGTGTTGCTGGGGTATGCTTTACTGGATCAACCGCTGTGGCGAAAATGATCAACCAATCATTGGCAGCAAAAGATGGGCCGATTGTTCCCTTAATCGCAGAGACTGGTGGTCAAAACGCCATGATCGTTGATAGCTCTGCCCTGCCAGAACAAGTGGCGGATGATGTGGTTCAATCAGCCTTTGGATCTGCTGGTCAACGCTGTTCAGCCTTGCGCGTTCTTTACATCCAAGAAAGCGTTGCTGATCAAATGATTGAAATGATCAAAGGTGCCTTGGCAGAACAAAAAGTTGGTAACCCTGCCCTTTTAGAAACTGACATTGGCCCTATCATTGACCAAGAAGCCCTTAGTGGCCTTGAAATGCACGTCAATAATATGCGTGTGAACCATGAGATCATTGCTGAGGCAAAAATGGGGCCTGAAACTACCAATGGCACCTATATGACACCAACCATCATTGAAATACCTTCTTTGGCGGCTTTGAAAGATGAAAACTTTGGCCCAGTCCTTCATATAGTTCGTTTTCGCTGGCGTGACGTTGACCAAGTTATGCGCGATATTTTGGACACCAAATTTGGCCTAACTTTTGGTATTCACAGCCGCATTGAATCGCGCTGGTCAGACCTTTTCAGACGTCACCGTGTCGGTAATACTTATATCAACCGTAATATGGTTGGTGCTGTGGTGGGTGTTCAGCCGTTTGGCGGGCAAGGGCTTTCTGGAACTGGCCCAAAGGCTGGTGGTCCGCATTATTTGTTCCGCTTTGCCACAGAGAGAACAAAAACAATCAACACAACCGCTATCGGCGGTAACACCGATCTGTTCCAATTAGACGAAGAATAGATCACGGACTTGAGAATCAAAAAGGCGGGGTGACCAAATCATCCCGCCTTTTTATTATGTCTTGTTTTATCAGCGCTTAGGTTCTAAAGCGGCGGAAATAAACCGCCCCTGCTAGGAACCCGCCTGCAACCACGGCACCAGCCCAGAAACTGGGGTTTGCAAGGGTTGCAACCATGGCTTCCAAGCCATCAAGAGCTGATAAAGAGGCAATACGCTCACCATCTTCAAAGCGTTGGAAGTCAATGACATCTTCCATAATCAAGCCAAACTTTGTGGCGATACGGCTTAAGATCAGTTCACCAAGGATGGTGCGATCAAACAAGATCGCTTCTAAGATCATGATAGCCGCTGGTGGTACCAAGGCATACATCAAGGGTGCTTTAGGTGCATAAGACGATGCCAACATGAACCAAGCCAACACAGGCAATGCCCATAGAACCCAGGCCAAATAATTGACATATGCACCAATCCACATGGTGATAAATGGCGCTGACCAGATAACACCCAAGATTGGTAAATCATAACCCATGATCACAGGGGTAAAGATCAACAAGGCCAAGAAATCAACCACGATCATCATGGCAAATAAACACATCGGTCCTAATACCACGATCAACAACATTTTGATCAATACTTCTTCAACATCTGAAACAGGCATTGATTTCCAAAACAAATAAGAACGCTCTACCCGCTCTTCATACAATGAATTTAATAGCGGAAACATCACAATGAAAGGGAAGATCATGAACAAGGGTGCTGCAATCATCCCCATAACGGCAGAAGCTGCGGCCTCAACCTTGGCCCAATCACCTTCGTCCATGTCGGAAAATTCCATTTCCGCTTCAAGGCGCATATTGTTTAAGTCAGCATCAGAGATATCAACATAATCCATAAAGTTGCTGGAAAACAAAGCCGTAAATACAGCGCCTAAAACAATGAAAATGCTAATCACCAATGGCACCGTGAAAAAGGCCATTTTATGCTCTAAAAACTCCCGCTGTATTAACGCCGGATATTTGCCAAATCTTGCCAAATTCATATCCATGGTGAAGCCTCCGCTTTTTTTGCTACTGTCGTTATTATTGGGACTTGCTGTCATATTGCTGCTGCTCATTCCTCGTCTCCCGACATGATGGCGACAAACAAATCAGCCAATCCAACTTTTTTCACCTTACCCAAACCAGCAAGGTCTTTTTCGTTAGCTTTATCGAAAACATAGCTGGTCATGCCCATCATCCCGCTGCTGTAAATCGGATTTAAGGCTTCAGCTTTTTCTTTCATGTCATTTTCAACTGTGACCATGGCAAACTCTTGTTCAATTTCTTCCATGGTGTTGTAAAGAACCATTTCACCATCTTTGATAAACAAGGCATCGGTCAAAATGCTTTCCACCTCTTCGACTTGGTGGGTGGTGATCAAAATAGTGCGGTCATGATCGAAATAGTCTTCCAACACGCTTTCATAAAAACGTTTACGGAATAAAATATCCAGTCCCAAGGTTGGTTCATCCAAAACCAATAAATCAGCCTTGATGGCCATAACAACGGCAAGATGCAATTGGGTCACCATGCCTTTTGAGAGGCCTTTAATCTTCTTATCAAGAGGGATTTTGGTTTTCGCCAAATAGGAAAGCGCCAAGTCACGATCAAAATTATTATGAACGCCCTCAACAAAATCTAAAACTTGATACACTTTCATCCAACGTGGCAAGGTTGCCACATCTGAAATGAACGAGACATTTTCCATCAAACTGGCACGATCAGTGGATGGATCTTGACCTAAAACTTTTAGCGAACCTTCATATTTTGAAAGCCCTAAAATTGCATTTAACATGGTTGATTTGCCAGCACCATTGGCACCAACAACACCAACAATTTTACCGCGTTCAATATTTACATTAACGTTTTTAAGGGCTTTAAACTTACCATAACTTTTCGATAGGCCGGATGCTTCTACCACGTAAGACATTATTCTTGCCCTCCTTCACGCTCGGCATTTTTAAGTAATTCTTCTATATCAAGGCCCAAGCTTTTGATGCGGGTCACCATTGTTGGCCACTCTTCATCCAAAAACTGTTTGCGTTCTGCAGACAATAAGCGATCCTTAGCGCCTGCGATGACAAACATGCCTAACCCTCTTCTCTTTTCGACAAGTTCTTCCGCCACTAGCTCCTGATAAGCTTTGCTTGCAGTTAAGGGATTAATTTGCATTTCCACTGCGATGTTACGCACTGATGGTAAAGCATCCCCTTCCTGCAGCGAGCCTTTTAAAATGGCTTCAGCCACTTTGTCTCGCAATTGGCGATAGATTGGTTGGTCTTCTCTCCATTCAGGTTTCATGACATGTCCAATCCTTATTATGTTGTTAATTCATTTTGCTTGATGTTCATCATGCTAGTCATCCACATGGAAAAACACAATGCATAACGTGACTTACAATGATAATCCACCACAGTTAACCACCGAACCAGGGGCCATAAAGGGTTGGAATCCCATTCTTTGGCTGCGACGCGCACGGCGACGCATACGGCGAATTTTGTGATTTTCTGGGGTCATTAATTGTTGCTCTACAGTGTGTTTCATTGTTTTATCCTTATGGGTCGATGTCGCTGTCGTGACGACGGTTTCTTTTCTTATTTGTTTTAAAAGAATTGAGGCTGGCGCTTTTTGTCTTCTCAGCCCTTTTCTCAAAGGTGGCCTTTCGGCTTTTCTGTCGTGACCCTTGCCGGGTCTTTTTTGTTATTGCGGGCTTTTCGCCTTCTTATTAAACCCATTTCTGGGTTGCTACGTTTGGGCTCTTGCTGGCCCTTGTTTGCTGTCGTTCCCTCATGGCTCTATTTGGCCCTTTTGGGATTTTTACCTCGCATGTTTGTCATGCTTTATTTGGGCGCCGCTGGGTTATTTCCTTTTGGCATTTTTATTATGGGTCGGCCTCTTCTGCTGTTCTCGCGTCTGTGACCTTTGTCGCTGTCGTTCACCGCTTGCTGCTTAATGCCGCTTTATTGATGCGGTGTACTAGTTATGTAATACACCATAGTGGAATGTGCAAGATGTTTTTATGATTTATTTTCGTTATTTTTCGCGAATTTCGGTTAAACCATTGATTTTACACTAAATTAATTTTTCATTTTTTCTAATTACAATCAGCACAGAGGTGTATTAGGTGTGTTATTGGATATAATACTGTCGTGTAGCGTGACAAAAAGTTTGAGTCATTAGTGTCAAAAGGTTTGATCCAAATTCTTGCCGCGCTACACAAAAAAACGGCGCCGAGAGGCGCCGCTTTTATTTTTAGAAACATCTACTTATCACTTAGGCATGATCGGTAGGATAATGTGTGAGGCATGCTCTGGGGTGTGATGCACATTGTTGTGGGCAACCACGCCTTCACTTTCATTATAGTTATCGCCGCCTGTATTTAGGTTACGTAAGAAACGCGGGAAGTTTGACGATGTTACCTCCACCCGAATACGATGACCTTTCTTGAAAGTGTTTGAGGTCGACATGCTAGAAACCTTGACCTTATAAACCTCGCCTTCTTTCATAAACACTTCTTTGTCATAGCCTTCACGATAACGTACCCGCTGGGCGGTTTCATCAATGTTAAAGGCGGTGCCATCAGGGGCCACATCAACCAATTTCACCATAAAGTCAGTGTCTTTCACATCTGATGATACATAAAGCACCACCTCAACCTTACCGGTGACGGTGGTGTCTTCACTCATCGGGTCTGAGGTATAAACCAAGATATCATGACGAGCTTCTGATGGACGTTGATCAAATACTCCCCCTGTCACCGTGCCGCCAGCACAGCAAATACCGCCGCCCAAACTCATAACAGGATTATTGGGGGCATAGGTAAAGCTGTCCTTCACACTAGCGTCGCTTGGCTTATCCATAGACAAAGTACCATCCCCATAAAGGCTGTTTGCGCCTTTTGATGAATCTAAATACCAAACAGTTTTTTGTGCAGCCGCGGGCGGCCATTGGTCTGATGTATCCCAGGCATTTTTGCCCATAGTATAATAGGTGTTTTTCGGGGTGTTTTCATCCCACGCTTTTTCATCACCTTTCAGCCATTTATCAAAAAAGTCGTTCATCATGCCGAAATAGTCATACGTGACATCGCCCATGAAACGATCACCCACCGAAATCTCACCTTCATCGCGGTAATAACGGCAATGTAAGATGGGCGCCATCACCATATATTGATTATCGCGGGTTTCTTGGTCGACGCCTGATTGACGAACACTGTTAACCAATTCAAGATTCGGGCTGGTTGACACGTCATACCAACCAAAATACCAAAGGCCTGGCACACCAATGGGCTTATCATCATGATAAAGGGCGCCATCAAACCATTCACTGCTATTTGGTTTGCGCATCGCCATTTCTTTAAAGATATCACGTTTTGGACCATTAACACTTTCCATCGCGTTCATATAGGGAAGATGCCACATGGCCTTGGTCCAATCAACCTGCGGTAAATTGGGGGCCAGGTCATAATATTGCGCCATATGATTAATGTCTTCTTGACTGGTGCCTTCAGGTACACGTGGCTTGACCGAGCTTTGCACCCCATACATCCAAGGTAGATAGAAAATTTGGTCAACGCCACCACGATACCAGTTACCCATTTCCCAATATTCACCAACGCGACCAATACCCGCCCCTGGCGACATGGGTACCATGGCTTTGTGCGCAGGGTGGTCCATCGCTGCCAACGACATTTGCCATTCAGCCGATGATGAGCACCCTACCGTGCCCACATTACCATTTGACCACGACTGATCTTCAATCCAATCAAGGGCGTCATAACCATCGGTAACAGGCACACCAAGAATGTTCCAATCGCCCTCTGAAAAATAGCGCCCGCGTTCATTTTGAAAGATAATGGCATAGCCATTATTAACCGCATTAAGCGCAAACTTCGCCCGTGTGCCTGTTATTTTATTCATGTTATAAGGTGTTTTCCAAAAAATGGTTGGCAACTTTTTACCTTCCATTCCTTTTGGAATGATAATATCAGACGCAAGGCGCGTTCCATCACGCATGGGCATCATAAATTTTTTATTGATGGTTGCGACCTTGGCAATATCCTCTTCGGTTTGCGACAAGGCAACATTAACGGTGCTAACCAACATGGTGGCACCAAGAATGGTCTTAAGTACGGTTTTCATTTAATCCCCCACCTTTTATGCTCTCAAATAGGGGGAAAGTGTAGCAAAAACCAAGGATAGAGCAAGCTTTAAAACCTTACTCAACAGCCCCAACAATTTCACTAATAGCCTGATTAATATTAGCTATTTCATCATCGGCAATGGCTTTACTACACATTACATAATGCAAACGTTCGCCAACTAGATCGGGCATTTCCAGGACAGTAACTTGATCATTCACATCAGATTGAGTGATAAAATCAATGTCTTCACTTCCTGCCATTGTAAAGTCAATGCGTCCCAATAAAATTAACCGCATCAAACCAAATTTAAAGGTCGGCACAATGACATGGTTTTGTTTATATTTATCAAGTAATGCCTGATGTTCGACCGTGTAGGTGGTGTTGCCTATAAAGCCGCCCACCAACGATTGGTCTTCCATAATCGCTTTAAAACTACCCAAGGCGCGGGCTTGCTCGGCCTTATCTTTTTTAATCAATAAAACATTATGCTCGGCTTGGGCAATGGGTTTGGTAAATTGGTAAACCCCAACACGCTCTGGCAGGCGGCGATAACCAATGGTGCAAGCACGATGGTCGTCAGATTTTAACACCGTTACAATGCGCTGACCTGTCACTTCAAGCCATTTAGGTTTATAGCCCGCTTTTTGGAAGATGCGGTTGCCTAGACGGTAATAGGTGCCACTTAACTCACGGGTGGGCGTGTAAAAATAAGGAATACTTGGTTCATGGTAAACCAACAAGTCATCTTCTGCCGTATACCCAAGATTGGGGACTAGCAGACATAGCCAAGTTAATAAAACGATCCAGTAGCGTTTCATTATGTGCGCACCTAATGGTTTATTCATTATATTTTGTTACCACTTACTTTAAATCTATCGACACAATGCGCAACCCAAAACTTACTAACACAAAGGAAAGTTGGTTGTTTTTATTTTACAGCGTGTGCGCCTGTGGCTTATACATCTAATTTATTAACAATTCCTTGCCAAGTAACCATCTTGTTTGAAAGCTATCTTTATGGATAATTCGCCGCAACAATCGCCTGATGCCATTTTGATGGTGCGCCCAAAGCACTTTTTCCCCAACGACGAAACTGCTGCCGATAATAAATTTCAGGCCATAGAAAACCCTGCCCTAAAAACAGCCATTCACAGCCAAGCAAGAGCTGCGTTTGATGCGGCAGTTCACATTTTGGAGCGTGAAGGTGTTAAAGTCTATGTGCTGGATGACCGCGATGATGTGATCACCCCCGATAGCGTTTTTCCAAACAATTGGTTTTCCTGTCACCATAACGGCACCGCCGTTTTTTACCCCATGCATGCCCATTCACGGCGCTTAGAACGTCGCCCTGATGTTTTAGACTTGTTGGCCAAAGACTATAACATCAAGGAATCTTGGGACCTCAGCCCTTATGAAAATGACGGTAAAATCCTCGAGGGCACTGGCGCTTTGGTTTTAGATAATGTAGCAAAAGTCGCCTATATGACACGCTCAAAGCGCGCTAATGAGGACTTATTGAATCATTTCTGCCAGCATTTAGGCTATTCCCCTTTTGTCTTTGACAGTTTCGGGCCTGATGGTGACCCCATTTATCACACCAATGTGGTGATGGGCATAGGCGCCCATTTCGCCATGGTGGGGTTAGAATGCGTTAAGGACAGCGCCCAGCGACATGCTTTAGAACAATCGCTTACCAACAGCGATAAAGAGATTATCTCTCTCAGCATGGATCAAATTAATCAGTTTGCCGGTAATGTTTTCGAACTAAACACCCCAGATGGCCCCATTGTGGCGATGTCTCAATCTGCTTACAACAGCTTGAATCATGACCAACTAACCCGCATTGAAGCCCATGCAAAGCCCCTGCCCCTGTCCGTGCCCACCATCGAAAAATCAGGTGGCTCGGTGCGCTGCATGATGGCCGCCATCCATTTACCAAGGTTACCATAGGTAAAATAGGCACCGACAATATGAGGGAACAAAAATTTATATAGAGGCCAAACAACAGGACTGGTAGCTGTTTGAAGTGCTATTCAACTTTCAGGAAATAAGAGGGGAATGGTGCCGGCACCAAGCACCAAGTTAGCCATTAATAACATTAAGTTATAAGAAATCATGTGTAATTTGTGTGTAATGACAGAAATATAAAACTCTGAGCAGATTAGAAAGAGTAATAAGATTTTTCCTATATAGCCGCTACAATGTTTGACCATCGGAAAAAGGTAATAAAGGTGATTTTTTTTGAAAAGTATATTTAACTAATTGATATTTATATATTATTTTAATTTCTTAAAAGGTAATTTTTTGGTAACCAAAAGGTAATTAGATTACCTTTTTTCAAGGTAATTTTTCTAAAAATAAAATCATTTAATTTCAATGACTTATAACAAGTTACCTTTTGTATTACCTTTTATTACCTTTAAAAGGTAATTTTTTTATCATTATAAATCAGTATGTTAGATGCAATTTTTAGCCAAATTACCTTTATTACCTTTTTCCGAGCCCCCATGATATTTAGGCCAAACACCCCTAATCGAATCATGCAGAAACAGCTGCAAAAAACTGAAAAATTCGTGTGTAATGAAAACCAGCTATCAACTGCTGTGATTAATTAGTGTTTGAGCATCAAAAGCAGTGAAGAAATCGCCCGATATTTTGATCGAAGGCGGGGCGAGGGAAAGTGCGAAGCTTTTATCTACAGCCCTATAAGCACCACTGATCAATCGAGACTGGCTCTTGCAACAATTTCTTGATCACAATCCATCTTTCATAGCCAAAACAGTTGACCAGTCGCCTTAAAGCTGTAATCATTCGCGTAATACTATAAATTAGGAGAGGTTATATGGAACTGTCAGACACTAAGAACACCATAAGAATTAGCTCGGATACACATCACAACTGTAGTGTATGCGGCGACTTTCGATTTGAAGAAGATGTTTCTGCTGGCATAAATCATATGATCCAGCAACATGACTTTACGCTCTTTCATGTTGGTACCCAAACTACACACGATAATAATGGAAACATCTATCATACGACGATTGCTATTCTTGGCGAATAAAGGGCACTAGATGGACGACGAAGGCCAGATTAACGAAATCATTGAAGGCGCCAAAGCTGTTCAAGAGGCAGCCAAGGCCACGGGAAAGGTTGTTGATGGTCTTGGAGACGCTGGTAAATTCTTAGGCCGAGTTTTTGGGCCTCTTGTAGTTAACGGCGTTGGCATAATAGCTGATAGAGTTAAATTTTATCGCATAGAACAAGCTATAAAACTATCTGAGAAAACCAAGAAAATACTGAAAGATAGAGGCATAGAAGACCAAACACGCAGCGTGCATCCCAAAATCGCCATTCCCTTAATTGAAAATGCAACACTTGAAGATAATGAAACCTTACATTCGCTTTGGGCACAGTTATTAGCCAATGCAATGGATCCCAATTATAAGCATGACATAACTCCAATGCATGTTTCTATCATGAAGGAACTGCAACCAAATGACGTGATAATCTTAAGCACCATATTACAGTTTATTAAAAAAGCTGATCGCTTTAATTTTATTTACCACTTCAAACTAACCAGATCTCATGTAACCCATTTAGTTCGAAAATTCAAAAATATTGAGCTTTCAAATAAAGATGTAGACTTGTCATTTCTAAATTTAGAGCGACTGTCAATTATTAAGAAAGTTACAGGTGAAATTCATCTAGAGAAAACTGTTGAGGCTATATACGATATGATTAAACGTGAGGAATATCTATTAACAGCGTTCGGCATTTCCCTTTTAAGGGCAACATTTATCAATTCTAACGAATTCACTTAATCAAAAGACAATTTTTTAGGAAGAAAAAAATGACACTTTATCTGTGGATACAAAAGATATTAGAGCTTTCTGATATATTGATTTGGCCTGTAACAGTTATTGTTTCATTAATCTTACTCAAACCATTGGTTAAGTTAATAATAGACAAAATTGAATATCTTAAACTTTCAAACGCAGAGTTAAAATTCCAAGCACCACCACCACCCGCACTTAATGTAACCAAGGTTGAACTAGCTAAAGACAATTCACACAAAAAAGAATACAACTTAGATCAGCTTAAAGGCACTTATAAACAGTATGCAGATATTTTAAACCAAAGCCTATCAAATGTAGCTAACGATAGTGATAAGATCAATAGGCTCATTACTGAGTTAACAATACAGACTCTTCACAATAATTTCCTCGAAATTTATGGTGCTATATATAGTAGCCAAATAAATTTATTGCTCAGATTAACTGATGCTGATCAACATAGAATCTCTGAACATGAAGCAATTTCATCCTATAATATGGGGATAGGCTTAAACCCCACCCTTTACCAAAATCTCCAGTTTAATACCTGGCTATCCTATTTACTTAATACAAATCTAATCAATCAAGATGGGCAAACTCTCATTCTAACCGATACCGGTGCTGAGTTTTTAGCTTGGATCAAAAGCTCTGGTAGATCGTTTACTACTAAATATGCCTAACAAAAAAAAGGCCGCACTTGGTTCGCCCAGGTGCAGCCTTTCCTAACTGATATATTTTATATCATTTTTGCGATCATTTATTCCAGATCAGCAGCTCATCGCCTTTCTTGTCAGCGGCACCCACGGTCCATCTAAGATCAATTTCTTTCATCGCCATGCCCCCAAACAATCGCCTCAACTCACAAATTAAAAGGACAGTATCTGAAGGGCACCATTGAAGACGCCTTAGGTCATTTTAATGACGCATTTCTTTCAAACATAAAAAAAGGCAGAAAACCAAGGTTTCTACCACATACATGTCTATTTAACTAAAGGAGGAATGGTGCCGGCACCAAGGATCGAACTCGGGACCTGATGATTACAAATCAACTGCTCTACCATCTGAGCTATACCGGCATATTCCAAAATGATTCTAGGCTGAGCCCTGAACGAAGCGGAACATAATAAAATCCCAAACTAAGTGCAAGTGGTTTTTGCATGATTTATGCGTTTTTTTTATCTTTTTATCAGACACAAAAAAAGCGGGGCAAAACCCCGCCTTTTTCTCTTTATTTTTCAGCACCTTAACGCACAGGCACGTGGGCAATGCCTTTTGTTGCCATCAATTGGTTCAAGGCGGCTATTTCACCACCCTTAACCGCATTCATGGCGGCTTTGCGATCTGCCCATTGCCCTTTCAGGTCAGCCAAGCGATCAAGCGCGCCGCGGGTTACGGGCACACCAGCACGGGCGATACTATCCAACAAGTGCTTGATTTGCACATCAAGCAAGTTTGGCCAGGTTAAGTCATCCTCGAAAGTTTCATACTTCACTTGACGCACAGATTGCTCCCACGCATCAATGGCACTAACCGCTGCATTTGCCGCCGCAATGACCTCATCATCGCTTTGGGCTTTAATCAAGGCTTTTACCTGTTCACGCGCGTCACGCATAGAACCAATGCCATCTAACAGCTCATTCATCAGATCTGTGACCTCAACAATGCGCGCTTCAAGGGCGGCATATTGATCAGGCGTGGCACTGCTGCGTGGATCGGGCAGCACGCTAAAGCTTTGGATTTGGCTTTCATCGCCAAAGCTAACCCGCACTTTATAATCACCTGGTTGAACCCGCGCCCCACCAAAACCATGGAACATGGTGATATCAAACACACAATTTAATTCATTACGACCAAAGTTCCATACCCAGCGGTTTAGGCCTTTTTTGGTAGATGGATAGCTTAGGCTAAACGGCGAGCGTTGATCCATATTGCTTAAAATACAGCGGTCAATTTCGCGCTCCTCACTTGAATAAGTGCGCACCACTTGATCATCGGCATTTAAAATCTCAATGCTGAGCGGGCTAGATAAATCTTCATCCAAATAATAGAAAATTTCCAAACCACGGGTTGGATTGCGACCATTAAATTCACCGCCACCGCCGCCACCTGCTACTTGGGCGGTGTCTATGGGCTGATAAAGTTTAAGGTCCTCTTTACTGTCACCCACCTGAATTTGACGTAGCGGTGACAAGTTATCCATCACCCAAAAACCACGACCTTGAGTAGCGGCAACCAAGTCACCTTGTCGAATGGTTAGGTCTGTAATGGGAACGGGTGGCAAGTTTTGCTCTAAACTTTGCCAGTTTTTACCCGCATCAAATGACACAAACATGCCCGCCTCAGTGCCTGCATATAAAAGGCCTTCACGAACGGGGTCTTCACGCACCACACGCACGAAGGTGTCTTCTGGCAGGCCCTTATCCAAGCGTTTCCAGGTACGGCCGTAATTTTCGGTGACATAAATATAGGGCTTGAAGTCATTCATTTTATAACCCGTTACAGCCAAATAGGCCTTGGCAGGGTTATGGGGTGACACCTCAATGGCGTTAATCTGGGTTTCTTTCAGGCCCTTAGGAGTAACATTATCCCAACTACCGCCTTCATCGCGGGTGATGTGAACCAAACCATCATCTGATCCGATCCAAATGGTGCCCTTCTCATGTTGACTTTCAACGATATAGAAAATGGTATTATAAAACTCAGCCCCTGCTTGTTCGTTGGTCAAAGGGCCACCGTTTTGGCCTTGTTTGGCTTTATCATTACGGGTTAAGTCACCACTAATTTCTGCCCATGTTACGCCACGATCCATGCTTTTTAGCAATTTGTGCGTGCCATAATAAATAACGCTTGGGTCATGCGGTGATGTGATCACTGGCGCGTTCCAGTTGGTGCGATATTTATGATCTTTCGGGTTACGACCGAAAACATATTCAGGATAAGGCTTAATTGGGCGCATTTCCTGCGTTTTGCTGTTATATTCGGTCAAGGTGCCGTTAATGGTGGTTGCATAAATTAGCTCAGGATTGTTCTCATCAAAGGCAATATGCGCACTTTCACCGCCGCCCACAGGGAAGAAATCTTCGCGCCCAATGCCACCATCAAAGGTTTCAGAGGCAATAGACACCGTTGAGTTATCCTGCTGCCCCCCATAAATGCGATATGGGAATTGATTATCTGTGATCACCCGATAAAACTGTGCAGTGGGTTGGTTGGTATTTGGCGACCATGTTTTGCCACCATCAAACGTGATAGACCCGCCACCATCATTGGCGTTGATCATATTCAGGCTGTTGTCAGGGTTGATCCATTGATCATGGTGGTCACCGTGCGGTGGGGCCATGCCATCTTTTGCCATATTAACAAAGGTTTTACCGCCATCAATGGATTTTAAAATAGGCGCGTTTAAAATATAAAGGGTGTTTTCATCGTTGGGGTCAACGCTAATATGGTTGTAATACCACGCGCGCGCTTGAATGATACGCTGTTTGTTAACGTGCGACCATGTGCGCCCGCCATTGTTTGAGCGATAAATACCGCCCTTGCCTTCTTCTGCTTCAACCACGGCATAAACAATGTCTGGGTTGGACGGTGATACCTTTACGCCAATTTTACCGACTAAGCCCGGTAAGCCACCGCCCAGCTTTTGCCATGTCTCGCCGCTGTCGGTGGTTTTATAAATACCACCGCCCTCGCCGCCTGATAACATGTACCAAGGTTTACGACCATGATGCCACATGGCAGCATACATAATACGCGGGTTAGTGGGGTCCATCGACAAATCAGCCGCCCCGCTTTGACCATTGGTGAACAAAGTTTGCTTCCATGTTTTGCCACCATCAACTGATTTATAAATGCCGCGATCATCATTGGGGCCCCAGATATTTCCCTGTGCCGCCACATAAACAATGTCAGGGTTGGTCGGGTCAACATGAATGCGGGAAATTTGGCGGGTGTCTTTCAGCCCCATATGGGTCCACGTTTTGCCGCCATCGGTGGATTTATAAACCCCATCACCATGGGATGTTGTCACACCGCGAATAGGGCTTTCCCCCGTGCCAACATAAAGGACATTGGGGTCACTTTCTGCCACCGCAATGGCACCAATGGTACCAACGTTAAAATGCTCGTCAGAAATATTATCCCACGTCATACCAGCGTTGGTTGTTTTCCAAACACCGCCGCCCGTGGTGCCCATATAATAGGTCATCGGGTCGCCTTTAACACCCACAGCTGTGACCGCACGACCACCGCGATATGGCCCTACAAAGCGCCAATTCATCGCCTTATAAAGGGCTGGATCAACAATGTCCTTTGCCATAACGGGTTGAAAGGATGCAGGCAAGGCAACAGCGCTCAACCCAAGGCCAACGGCCAATGCTAATGATGATATTTTCATGGAACCCCCTCGCAATATTTTTTGCTAAAATCTTATTTCAGCGACTATGCACACCCAACAACGGGCAAGTCAATGCCAAAGCAGTACTTGGGGATAAGAATGTCAGAAAAGATCATAAGACTTCAATGAGGGGGGGCGGAGATTAAATCTATAACTGCCACCCTCTTGGTCGTTCACGAATTGACCAACAAATTAGATCTCGGAATTAGCCCTAAATTAACCGCCGTTGCCATTTCCGTTATTGCCATTGTTACGCTGGCGTTGGTCAAGGGTTTTGCCTGCCGCACCGTTGGTGCCCGGCAAACGACCAATGGTAAAGCCCGGCGGTAATTGCTGTGCGCCGGGGATGACATGATAAACCATTGGGCAAGATGGACGCTTAATCCCGCAATCCCATTTAAAATGGGCTTCACGCTCGCGGGTGGTTTTATAATATTTACATTCGCACTGGGTGCCCACTTGGCATGAAAGCTGGCCTTCATTGGCTTGAGTACAGGCAAAGGTTGCTTGCGTTTGAATGGGAAACGGCTCTTTTAAAACTTGTTGCGCCACAGCGGAATTTACCCACAACAGCCCCACGACAGCAAAAGCCATAAGGAATACAGCACCAAAAGCCATCAATCTTTTAACCAAACTCATCATCCATCTCCTATTCATTAAGGCACCATCATAGCAAATCATTGCCAAAAAATGAAGTTGCCATATCACACCAAAACCCCATGCAATCTTCGGGCCGTGTGTGGGAGACGATTTGAGCAGTATTATTGAATATGTCGTTAGAACGCCACTTAGGCTTAACCTCACTAACGTTGCGGCCTCGCAGTCGCTCGGTACGCTTCGCACAATGCTCGCTATTAATAGTGACTGCTCACAGAATTTTACGACGCAAAACCTATGACTGTCGCTTTTAATGAGGTTGTCCAAGTTAAGGTTAAATCAAACTCCTTTTGGATTTTATCCAATAATCGAACCAAGCAAACAAAGAAAATCCAGTTAACAGAACTCAATTTTTGGAACTAAGATCAGAGGTGAAAATGAGTAATCTTGATTTTAAACAACACAAACACTTCTGTTTATTTTAAGGTTCGAAAATGCACGTCTTCTTTATGATAGCTGATTGGTGAAATTGACAAGTCATCATCAATTTTAAAAAGCACCTCAACAAGGCTTTGATAAGTTGGGTCATTTTCACTAGGCTTTTGAAAGAAAACTTTTATCTTTGTTTTATCATCAGCTTTAAATCGAATGGCCTTAAAATGCTCTAATGACCAATTTGAGATTAAGTCTCTTAAAATAGGATTTGTGACAGATGAGGACGATTTAAGCTCATAAAACCAGCTTTGAATGGCATCATGCAATTCTAAAAATGCACCATTACTGATGTAATTGGCATCACCAAAAATCCATTGTCTATTTGAGTGGCAGCCACCTACTTGATATGCATAGCTTTCTAAGAAATGGAAGGCTGACTTTTTATTATCCACAATGTCTACCCTCAAAAGATAGTATTCACGCCTACAAAGATCATTTTCAGCTTGATATGGCTGTGTATGGTATTTAATTTGAAAATATTCTTCTTGTGCTGTGGTTGCTTTATAGCCTTTGGCTTGGGAATGATCAGTAACTGTCATGCCAATATTAGTTGACAAAATTTGATTTATTTCAGGTAACGATAAAGTTTGCCGCTTGGTATCAGCAATTGCACTAGACAACCCCCCAAACCATAAAGTGAGTAAAAAAGTCGTTCTGAAAATAGTCGGTATTATATCTCTCATTTGTTAATCCTCAAAGATAAAGCCAACATGATTATCAATCATCGACATGATAGTGCAAATACCAATTATCTTTAAGTGTGGTACAAATATATGTTGGCCCCAAATAACTGTTAAAGCTTCTAAGGAATATCTCGAACTGCCTGATATCGAGCGTAAAAACATCACAATAATTTTGCTCATTTTCGCTATAATAATAAGCGTAATAGCCACCAGAAATAGACAAGCCCCAGCTATCAAGAATATATTGATATTCATTTCTATCATGGAAATATGAAATCGGCCCAAAATCAAGACCCGCGAGATCTAAATGCTTAAACAAGTTTTTTCCATTCTCTGATAAGGAAGCGACATCTTCATCCATATAATATTTAATATCCTGCTGATGTGATCCGACAATTTGATTAATTTTTTCCATTTGCTCGTAATCAAACTGCTCAATCCATTCCTTATCAGATTGATGACCATTAAATAAGAAAAACCAAATAACCAGTGCAAAGATATTTCTTAACGTCACAAAATCCATCAACTTTAACTTTTGGACCTCAGGCAAAAGGCACTCCTTTATATAAATCCCAGAAGCTCGCTTCAAATTGAAATAAACATATTCCCTCAGACAATAACCTTTTTTCACCTTTCATTTTTGGCGTTTGACTTGAGCAATCCGTAATCGCATCAAATGCTTTCAAGTCCCGTGACCGTTTTGTAATATTTGTCGTTATGAAAACGTTACTCTCGTGGGAAGAAACCACTAAAACTGAGTACTTTTTCATCAATGAAATGATTTCTCTTTCAATCGTTGTTAAAGGTTTTTTTGAGCCATTATAAAGAACCAC
>CAKZLM010000141.1 GCA_937126915.1 uncultured Alphaproteobacteria bacterium | reverse complement strand
AGGCATGGATGTGACCATTTATATGGGCGCAAAAGATGTGGAGCGCCAGCAACAAAATGTTTTTCGAATGCGGCTTATGGGCGCTAATGTTATTGCTGTTGACAGTGGTAGTGGCACCTTAAAAGACGCCATAAATGAAGCCATGCGTGATTGGTCAGCCAGCTTTGACCATACTCATTATGTTTTGGGAACTGCCGCTGGCCCCCACCCTTTTCCATTGATTGTGAAGCATTTTCAAGCGGTGATTGGGCGTGAAGCCAAAGATCAAATTCTGTGCGCAGAAGGGCGACTTCCAGATGCCTTGTTTGCTTGTGTTGGTGGCGGATCAAACGCTATTGGTTTGTTTGCAGACTTTCTATTGGACGAAGATGTTGAACTTATTGGTGTTGAGCCTGCAGGCAAAAACCTTAAGAAAAGGGGCCAACACGGCGCATCTATCGGCATGGGCAGTAATGGCATTTTGCACGGGGCTATGACCAAAATCATACAAAACCGTGACGGGCAAATTAGTGAAAGCCACAGCATTTCTGCAGGGCTTGATTATCCAGGCGTTGGGCCAGAGCATGCCCATTTAGCAACTACTGGACGGGTTAAATACACCGCCATCAGCGATGATGAAGCCTTAGAAGCCTTCAAACTATTAAGCCAAAAAGAAGGCATCCTTCCCGCCTTAGAAAGTGCCCATGCTGTGGCAGAAGCTTTGGGTGAAGCAGAAAGGCGGCCTGATGGCAGTATTTTATTAGTTAATCTATCAGGACGTGGCGACAAAGACCTAGCACAAGTAATGACCCATATAACAAGCGAGCAATGATTATGACAGTATCAAAAAAATCAACCCCACAAACAGGGCGTTACCAATCGCTTTTTAGCGCCCTAGAAAAGCGCGATGAAACTGCCTTCATCCCTTTCATTACCCTTGGCTTTCCCGATAAGGCCACCTGTCTTTCTTTAATTAGGCAGATGGTTGAGGCTGGCGCGGATGCCCTAGAGTTAGGCTTTCCTTACAGCGATCCAACCGCTGATGGTCCTGTTATCCAAAAAGCCAATATCATGGCTTTAAATGCAGGTATAACACGGGATGACTGTTTTGAGATATTATCCACCATTCGCGCCGAATACCCTAGTTTGCCAATTGGCTTATTGCTTTATGGCAATTTGGTTTATGGCCCCGGCATTGAAAAAACCTATCAAAATGCTAGGGCCGCAGGCGTCGATTCTCTACTAATTGCTGATGCGCCTTTAAGGGAAATAGATCGCTTTACGAAAGTCGCTGAAAGCTGTGGCATC
>CAKZLM010000140.1 GCA_937126915.1 uncultured Alphaproteobacteria bacterium | reverse complement strand
CATATCGTAATAGGCCGCACCAGCAACGTGGGAATAAATCAACTTTATCGTTTTCTTTTCTTCAGCTTTTGAAAGCCCCGTAAAAGGCAACAAAGATATGGTGGGCGACAAAGCCAATAACTTTAAAAATGATCGTTTCGATAAATCTTTCATAACACTTCCCTTCATTTTCACATAAAATGAAAATAAGAAACAGAGGTGTCAAAACCTGTCACTTGCTTTTGAAGTAAAATATTTATAAGAAAGTACTTCATCTTCTTTTAAGGTCCAAAAAGTTGCCTGTAACTCTTTACAGGATGTGCGACCAAAATAGGATCCATCTAGGGCATCAAGGTCAAAAATCACCTCCCAACTTTTCATAACTTCTAACATCAATTCACTTGGATATTCTTTTCCAATTTCGTGCTTGTGGTCTTTGAGCTTTTGATCAAAAGCTTTTTGAGCTTTACCACAAACACCTAAATACCAATTATTCAGAACAAAATGCCAAGCCCCATAATCCGATAACAACACTTCTTCAGGCTGTTTAAACATCTCAATTAAAACATAATCCCCATCGGGGCGCCAATCGTGACGAACACTTCTTAAATCAGGCTTTCTATGTAATGCATTTCTCCATTGAGCCCATGCCCATAGGGGCTTTTGTGATTTCGTCTTTCTGGGCGGCAATCTTATTTCCATTTGCCTTTCCATCCAAGAGTAAGCTTGAGGACACTCGCTCCATTGATGTCCAAGTGTCGCAGATAATTCACCCTTCTCCATCAAAACCTCAAAAGCTTGTTTTGTTTGAATAGTCCATAGTTTCATTATACACTTCTCCATTAGTGAGATTGATAACCTCACCTAAACGAGTGTCAAAAACTGTCACCTTGACTGATAAGAAGTTTTCTCAATATGGAATGGGAATTATAATGTCTGAACCAATAGAAAGTAGCCTAATTAGATTGATAGAGAACTTAGACAGCACAGAAAAAGTGAATAGGAGCAATCTAATATTATGCAAGATAAACATTGGTTTATCGGCAATGATCGTCATCACATTAATTGTGAAGCAGGTGCTATAATTATATGTTAGGAAAAATTTCTATCGTAGGGTCCATTTGGTGCGACCGAGAAGACTCGAACTTCCACGGGCTATTGCCCACAACGACCTCAACGTTGCGCGTCTACCAATTCCGCCACGGTCGCCCAAAAGGAAGCCTGTGAATTAGCAGAACAACCCCGTTTCATCAAGATAAAAAAGATAGGAAAAGAATTTAAGATTACAGGTCTAAATCACTGATCATTTCGGTGATGGAAATACCGATTTTTTCACCAACCATCATCACCTCGCCCTTGGCGATTAATTCACCATTGGCATAGATCATACATTCGTCTTCATGGTGCGCGTCCAAATCAATCACCGCGCCACGGCCCATTTTCAATAATTGGCGAATGGGTAAATTTGTTTTCCCCAAAACAACCGATATCTCAACGACGACTTTCGATACAGCGCTCACGCTCAAAACCCTCATTATTATTGCTTAATCTCACAGCATCATATCCTAACCCCCTGCATTTTCAATGAGAAACTAGCGTTAAGGATATTTTTCCTGCAGCCTATAAACAGTTTTTGCTTGTAGGTTTTTTATCCACGCATTAAATATCAGCCATGATGAGTGATTTATTTGACCAAATTGACTGGCACATATCTGACGATAAAGTTGCCTATGACGACGCCCTTCAAGATATGGAAGAGCGTGTTGCTGGCATTCGTGCAGGAACAACGCCCGAGCGCGTTTGGTTATTAGAGCACCCACCTCTCTATACCGCTGGCACCAGTGCCGACCCATCTGATTTGGTTGACCCTGAGCGTTTCCCCGTTTTTGATGCGGGGCGCGGTGGGCAATATACCTATCACGGTCCCGGCCAACGGGTTGGTTATGTGATGTTGGACCTAAATCATTATGGCAAAGATGTGCGTAAATTCGTCTATAACCTAGAAGAGTGGATAATCCAAACTTTGGCGGCTTTCCAAATTGTGGGCGAGCGCCGCGAGGGCCGTGTCGGCGTTTGGGTTGACCGGGGCAATGGGGTGGAAGAAAAAATCGCTGCCATCGGTGTTCGGGTTCGAAAATGGGTGTCATTCCACGGCATCGCCATTAACATTGACCCTGACCTTAGCCATTTCCAAGGTATTGTGCCATGTGGCATCGCCGAACATGGCGTTACCAGCTTTGCCGCCCTTGGCGTGCCTGTTACCATGGAAGATGTTGATGTTGTTCTAAAAGAAAAATTTGCTGAAATTTTTGCCCGTTAGGCACCATCACAATGCACCATCAAACTGTTTCACGCACTTCAAATTTTTCAAAGTTTTGTATTTCAACATTGGTTACAACCACCTCATCAACCCGTGATAAGGGTGAGCCTTGATAACAAAGATCAATCATGGTTTTCACCACGTCACTAGGGCCTTCAACATGGGCTTCGACGCGGCCATCGGATAGGTTCCTGACCCAGCCTTTGGCGCCCATGCAACTGCCTGCTTTTCCGGCAAGCCAGGCGCGATACCACACACCTTGAACCCTGCCGGAAATAAAAATATGAACAGCGCGGTCAGACATATGGGCGCTTATTCAAATTCCATGATAATGTCATCAACGGCAAGGCTGTCACCTGCTGCCACGTTAACTTTGGCAATGGTACAGTCTTTTTCTGCGCGCAGAATATTTTCCATTTTCATGGCTTCAACCACGGCAAGTGCTTGGCCTGCTTTAACCTCATCACCGGCTTCAACAGAAACCGATACCATCAAGCCCGGCATAGGACAAAGCAACAGGTTAGAGGTATCAAGCGCAATCTTTTCAGGCATGTGATTATAAAGTGCGTCATGGTCTTCAGTTAACACCATCACATTGCGACTGCTGCCATCATGGCTTAGGCTATAACCAAGGGTTAAACGGTCAATTTCCACTGAAATGGTGCAACCATCCAAAGTGCCATGGAACACAGGTTGCCCCGGCATCCAATCGCTTTCTAGCTGTATGGTTTTATCAGCAAAACTTATGGCGGCACCTTGGCCTGATGGCATAATGGTTAATGGGAAGCGATCATCATCAATGCGCGCTACCCACTTGGTTTCGCGGCGTAATGAGGCATTTTCATCCATTTGCCCACTAATCTGGGTTTCACGACCACGATCGATGGCGTTCAAGAAGGACGCTACAGACACAAACACATCACGGTGAGCATCAGTATAATCGCCTCCTTCAAAACCATCAGGATATTCCTCAGCAATGAAGCCTGTGGTTAGCTTACCAGACTGAAAACGTGGATGCGCCATAACCGCACTTAAAAACGGGATATTATGGCTGATACCACGAATATAATAAGAATCAAGCGCATCACGCATGATGGCAATGGCTTCGTCACGGGTTTCACCATAAGACACCAATTTAGCGATCATCGGATCATAGAACATTGAAATTTCAGCACCCTCAAACACGCCTGTGTCAACACGAACCTTGTCACTTTCTTCAGGAGCCACATAGCGGGTTAAGCGACCAATAGAGGGTAAGAAATTACGAAACGGATCTTCCGCATAAACGCGGCTTTCAATGGCCCAACCTTTAAGCTGAACGTCTTCTTGGGCTAGCGATAATTTCTCGCCATAAGCCACTCGGATCATTTGTTCAACCAGATCAAGGCCAGTAATTTTTTCGGTTACAGGGTGTTCAACCTGCAAACGGGTATTCATTTCTAGGAAGTAGAAATTTTTGTTTTTATCAACAATAAACTCAACCGTTCCGGCACTGTAATAATCAACCGCTTTAGCAAGGGCAACAGACTGCGCCCCCATGGCTTGACGGGTTTCTTCATCCAAAAACGGGCTAGGCGCTTCTTCAATCACCTTTTGGTGGCGACGCTGGATCGAGCATTCACGCTCGCCCAAATAAATGGTGTTACCATGTTTATCACCCAATACCTGAATTTCAATATGGCGTGGTTCTTCGACAAATTTCTCGATGAACACACGATCATCACCAAAACTAGATTTGGCTTCGTTCTTGGCTGATTGGAAACCTTCACGCGCTTCATCTTCATCCCACGCGATACGCATTCCCTTACCACCGCCACCGGCAGAGGCTTTAATCATCACAGGGAAGCCAATTTCCTTTGAAATTTTAACCGCTTCATCGGCATCTTCAATCAATCCCATGTGCCCCGGTACGGTATTAACCTTGGCATCATTGGCTAATTTTTTAGAGGTGATTTTATCACCCATCGCCGCGATTGCTTTGGTGCCGGGCCCAATGAAAGCAATGCCCGCGGCTTCTACTGCTTCAACGAAGCTGGCGTTTTCCGACAAAAACCCAAAGCCCGGGTGAATAGCCTCAGCGCCGGTGTCTTTACAGGCTTGGATAATTTTATCAGCCAGCAAATAGCTTTCCGCTGCGGGCGGTGGCCCTAGATGCACGGCCTCATCCGCCATGATGACATGCTTTGAATCAGCATCAGCATCAGAATAAACCGCCACCGTTTTAATGCCCATTTTTTTGGCTGTTTGCATCACACGACAAGCAATCTCACCACGGTTTGCTATCAAAATTTTCTTAAACATACTTAATTTCCACTTATGATCCGTTAATCCCTATAGTCTTCATCATCCAGCTTTATAGCGGGATGTTGTCGTGCTTTTTCCACGGGTTTTCTAATTGCTTATTGCGCAACATTTTTAGGCCACGGGCAACACGGCGGCGGGTACTGTGAGGCATGATCACCTCGTCAATATACCCGCGTGAGGCAGCCACAAACGGATTGGCAAATTTTTCTTCATATTCAGCAGTTTTTTCAGCAATTTTTTCAGGGTTATCAATATCTTTTCTAAAGATAATCTCAACCGCACCTTTGGCCCCCATCACCGCAATTTCGGCAGTTGGCCACGCATAGTTCAAATCACCACGCAAATGCTTAGAGGCCATCACGTCATAGGCACCGCCGTATGCCTTACGGGTAATGATGGTAATTTTTGGCACTGTTGCTTCACCATAAGCAAACAACAGCTTCGCACCATGTTTAATGATGCCGCCATATTCCTGTGACGTCCCCGGTAAGAAGCCTGGCACATCAACCAAAGTAATGATGGGAATATTAAAGCAATCACAAAA
>CAKZLM010000139.1 GCA_937126915.1 uncultured Alphaproteobacteria bacterium | reverse complement strand
CGGGCCATTCCAAATAAGGGTTTTGCAGGTTTTAAGGGCCGTGATCAGGTCATCAACGGCCTTTGGTCCTACATCCAAAATCATTTCATCATCTGCAACATCATCGGTTGAAGCAATGCGGCTATCAGCATTGGCTTTAAACTCTTTGGCGCAAACCAAATCAGATGGCAGGTGAATGGTGCAATTGGCAGCCTTCGCACGCTCTAAAATCTCTAGTGCTGTATCTTTCAAGTCATGCTCACAAAGGCTGGCACCAACATCAACGCCTTGGGCAGCAAGGAAGGTGTTGGCCATGCCACCACCAATGATCAAATGGTCTACTTTGCTAACCAAGTTTGTCAACACATCCAGCTTTGATGAAACCTTAGCACCGCCCACAACCGCCGCAACAGGGCGAATTGGCTTACCAAGAGCATCTTCCAACGCTTTTAGTTCATGGGCCATGCTTTTACCAGCAACCGATGGTAAAAGGTGCGCAATACCTTCAGTTGATGCATGGGCGCGGTGAGCGGCTGAAAAGGCATCATTGACATATAAATTGCCAAGGCTTGCAAGTTGTTTTGCAAACGCAGGGTCGTTGGCTTCTTCGCCTTTATGAAAGCGAACATTTTCCATCAACAACACAGGGGCCGTGGCTTTTTCAACGCCCTTTTGGGCGGTTTCACCAACGCAATCAGCGATAAAGGTCACATCAGCACCAATGGCTTTTGATAAAGCACCGGTTAAGCCCATAAGCGACATGCCAGAAACACGCTGGCCTTTTGGGCGGCCAAAGTGTGATAGCAATAAAACCTGTGCGCCTTTATCAAGTAAGGCTTTTACAGTGGGGATAACCGCTTTAATGCGGGTGTCATCGGTAATGATACCGTCTTGCATAGGAACGTTAAGGTCAGCGCGTACTAAAACGCGCTGACCAGATAAGTTTCCTAAATCTTCAATGGTTTTAAACCGTGCCATGAAGAGTGCTCCTTAGTTTAGGGGGCTAAAGGTTAAGCATTCATCAAAGCAACAGCTGTGTCAGACATACGGTTAGAGAAACCCCACTCGTTGTCGTACCAGCTTAGAACGCGAACAAAACGACCGTCGATCACTTTTGTTTGTGAGCTGTCGAAAGTTGAACTGTTTGCATTGTGGTTAAAGTCGATAGAAACGGCAGGCATGGTTTCATAACCAAGAACGCCTTTCATCGCGCCATTAGCAGCAGCTTCGATGGCAGCATTAATTTCCTCTGCTGATGTGTCACGGCCAGCATCAAATTTCAAATCAATCATTGAAACGTTTGGTGTTGGTACACGGACAGCAGAACCATCAAGACGACCAGCCATTTCAGGCAATACCAAACCAACAGCGCGAGCAGCACCGGTTGAGGTTGGGATCATGCTAAGTGCAGCAGCACGGGCACGACGTGGGTCACTATGAAGTGTGTCAAGAACAGGTTGGTCACCAGTATAGGCGTGAACAGTGGTCATGTAACCACGCTCAATACCAACAAGATCGTTCAATACTTTAGCAACAGGCGCCAAGCAGTTAGTGGTGCATGATGCGTTAGAAACAACAGTGTCGCTGGCTTGTAGTTCGTGATGGTTCACGCCGTATACAACGGTGCGATCAACATCTGTACCAGGAGCAGAGATCAAAACTTTTTTAGCACCAGCAGTTAAGTGAGCAGATGCTTTGTCTTTGTGCGTGAAGATGCCAGTACATTCCATAGCAACGTCCACACCCAAGTCACCCCAAGGTAGGGCAGAAGGATCACGTTCCGCGGTTACTTTAATTTTGCTGCCGTTAACGATCATATAGTCGCCTTCAACTTTCACCTCACCAGGGAAAGGACCGTGAACACTGTCACGAGAGAAAAGGTAGGCATTCATCTCTGGATCACCCAAGTCGTTGATGCCAACAACTTCAATGTCTTTGCGACCACTTTCGTGAATAGCACGAAGAACGTTACGACCAATGCGGCCAAAACCGTTAATAGAAACGCGAACTGTCATAATAATAGCTCCAAATTATTTAAATATAGGCTCACTGCAGTTAAGTGAGGCTGTTTTTAACCAGTTTGCAAACATTTGCAACTGAAAATCCAAAATGCTCGAACAAATCACCCGCAGGGGCTGATGCGCCGAAACTATCCATGCCAATGGTTAAACCATCAGCACCAACATATTTATGCCAACCAAAGGTGGTGCCCGCTTCAATGGAAACTTTCAAAGCATCACCGCCAAGAACCGATTGCTTATAAGCTTCATCTTGGGTGTCAAAGTGACCGCAAGACGGCATGCTTACCACGCGGCATGTAACGCCATCTGCTTCCAATTGTTTTTGGCTGTTTAGGGCAAGTTCAACCTCTGACCCTGTTGCAATAAGAATGACACGTGGGTTAGCGTTTGAGGCTTCACTTAAAATATAACCCCCCTTTGCTACCATGTTCTCATCACTGTGCGTGGTGCGAACCGTCGGTAAGTTTTGACGGGTAAGCGCAAGGGTGGTTGGGGTGGATTTTTCTGCCAAGGCCAACGCCCATGCTTCTGCTGTTTCAACCGCGTCGGCCGGACGAATAACATGCATGTTTGGCATGGCACGAAGACTGGCAACATGTTCCACAGGTTGGTGGGTTGGGCCGTCTTCACCAAGACCAATACTGTCATGGGTCATCACATAAACCACAGGCAGCTTCATTAAGGCAGATAGGCGCATGGCACCGCGGGCATAATCAGAAAACACTAAGAAGGTACCGCCATATGCTTTATAACCACCATATAGCGCCAAGCCATTCATTACCGCACCCATGGCAAATTCACGGATACCGTAATAAATATAACGACCAGAAAAATCATCCGCTTGAACCGGGCCTGTTTGACCCGTTTTGGTGTTATTCGAGCCAGTTAAATCAGCCGAACCGCCAATGGTGTCAGGCATTAGGCCGTTAATAACTTCAAGGGCCTTTTGGCTGGCTGAGCGGGTTGCCACTTTTGGTGCATCAGCAGCCAATGACTTTTTATAATCACTGATCGCCTGATCAAAATCTTTGGGTAGGTCACCAGACAAGCGACGCTCAAACTCAGCCTTAAAGGCAAGGTCTTTCCCTTCAAAAGCAGAGCGCCAAGCTTCAACATCGCCAGCATTGCGTTTGCTGGTTGCTTCCCACGCTGCTTTTACATCAGCAGGGATGACAAATGGTGCATGGCTCCAACCCAATTTTTCGCGGGTTAGGGCAATTTCATCATCACCTAATGGTGCGCCATGGCAACCTGCCGTACCGCCCTTGTTTGGTGAACCAAAACCAATGGTGGTTTTACAAGCAATCATTGAGGGGCGGCCATCATTTTGGGCAGCCGCAATGGCCGCTTCAATTTCAGCTGGATTATGACCATCAATAGACTGAACGTGCCAGCCTGCTGCTTCAAAGCGCATTTGTTGGTTGTCGCTGGTTGATAGGTCCGTTGAGCCATCAATGGTGATTTCATTATCGTCCCAAAGAAGAACCAATTTGCCAAGCTTTAGGTGACCAGCCATAGAAATGGCCTCGTGGCTGATGCCTTCCATCAAACATCCATCACCCGCAATGACGTAGGTGAAGTGGTTGAACATGTCATCACCCAGACGGGCATTGCTCAAACGCTCACCCAAGGCAAGGCCAACAGCGGTGGCTAAACCTTGACCCAATGGGCCTGTGGTGGTCTCAATGCCTGGCATTTCGCCATATTCGGGGTGACCGGCACATGGCGCATGAAGCTGGCGGAAGTTTTTAATGTCGTCAATGGTTGGCTTGGCATAGCCTGTAAGATGCAGCAAAGAATAAAGCAGCATCGAGCCATGACCAGCCGATAAAACGAAACGATCCCGGTTAGGCCATTCGGGCCAAGCGGGATCAAAACGAAGAAACTTTGAAAAAAGGACGGTGGCTACATCTGCCATACCCATTGGCATGCCCGGGTGACCGGAGTTTGCCTTTTGAACCGCATCCATGGAGAGCGCACGAATAGCGTTGGCCATTTGTGCGTGGTCGACTGAGGACTGATGATCAGACATTAAATATATAACCTGTTTAGGAACCTTACCCAATCAAACGGCTGATACGAAGAAGAGGTGTATCGACAGTGATTTATTGTCATAGTGCCGTCTGAATTCCAGCCCAAAATGGTACATTGAGCCGCGAAGGTCAATAGTCATTCAGACAAGCAAAGCAGGGTTGCAAAAAGTGAATGTGGTTTTTAACAGTAATAAAAATGCGCTAACGCTTGGTATCTTTCGCGTCTGTCAGTTTAACTTAGTGCAATAGATGTATTGACCTTGGCTTGATAATAACGATAATCTAGGCGGCAAATAAAACATAATCGCCCCATAAACTAATCAGGGTTTGATTTTTAAGAGGCGAATCGGGGATTTTTAAGGACGAAAATGGCGGATCAAAAACAGCTTTCCTTGTCGGAACAAATTGAAGTGGTGAATGCCAAAGTGGCAGGCCTTGCAGGGACTGTAAAGCGTTCAGTGCGCCAAAGGGATGACTATAAAAAACAAATTAGCGACTTATCCTCTGCCAACGAAAAATTAAACGATGGTTTGGGCCAGTTGAAAAGCGATTATAATGGTCTCTTGGGGGCCTTAGAAGAGGTTAAAGTAAAGCTTGAAAGCACCCTAAAAGAACGCGATCAATTAAAAGAACAGCTGCAACGAGCAGGTGAGGCGGGGGCTGCAAGCGATAAATCAGCAGAACTGGAATTGAAATTGTCAGAAGTGACGATGGAAAACCAAGATCTGATCAAAGAAATGGAAATGCTTAAAGCGGACTATATTGATATCCAAAAGCAGCATGAAGAGCTGGTGGGTAACAATGACATGGAAGGCCGTGAGGCAGAGATTATTTTACCCAATGGTGATATTGAATTGGAAGGTAAAGCAGCAGAGGGTGATTATGCTGCCTTAGAAGCCAAATATGAGGCGCTTTTAAAAGAGCATGAGGCGCTTAAACAAGAAAAAGACTTGCAAGACGAATTATTTGAAGAGTTTCAGCGTCAAACCGCCTTGGGTAAAAATATTAAGACCATTCTCAACAAACGCATTGATAGTACCATCGCGCAATTGGAAGATATGTTAGAACGCCAGCAATAAGCTTTTTGGCCAGGTAAAATAAAGGGTTCCCACCATGGGTAAAGTGAATATTAAAATTAACGGTCAAACCTATGCCATGGCCTGTAAGGATGGCGATGAAGAACGTTTAACCGAACTGGGCCTTAAGGTTGATGAAAAGGTTTCACAACTGTCAAAAACCATGGGGTCAGCAGGTGAACGCCGTTTATTGCTAATGGCTGCGCTGTTGTTGGCTGACGAAGCAGAAGATGCTGAAGCCAAAGCAAAGGAGGCAGCAAATGCTCTTGCTACGGGCGGGGAAACAGAAGACCTAACCAAATTGATGAAACAATTACAATCGTCCTCTATTGTTTTAGATAATATTACCAAGCAATTAACCAGCTAAATCCTAGCCGCTGCACAATGATTATAAATCGCTATGGATGAAAGCAACAAGAATACAAGTTAAAACGAACGACAAAATATGTCGCTGTCTATCTTGGGGGGCTGAGGTGGCAAAAGGGGATTTGGGGGTGATTTTGATGAAACATATACGATTACAGCCAGTGGCAGCTATTTCAGTTTTGATATTAGGCACTATCGGTGTAAAGGATGAAGGAATATCCGTCGATGCTTCGGAAAGTTTTACTTATAATGCCAAGGCAGCATTAGACTATACAAATGAGGCGCCATCACATTCAGCCGGTGAGGCAGCCTCATCACATTCAGTCGGCGAGGCAGCGCCATCACATTCAGCCGTTGAGGCAGCGCCATCACATTCAGCCGTTATGTCATATGAGGTTGCGCCCTCACCATACAAAGTCACTCCCTACGGTGTTGCAGCCTATTCCTCGTCGGTGCCTAATGTGTCAGGGGCTTCCTTGTCGTTGCCTGTTGAGCTTGACCAGCCGCCCATAACCTACAGCAATCGCGCGTCTTACCCTGTGTCGGTTGAGCCATTTTTTACCGCAGGAGTGGCCATTGGCGATGTCGATGGTGACGGAGATAGTGATTTGTTAGAAGGCAATGGTCGCCCTTGGGCCCAAAGTAATTATATTTATTTTAATGCAGAAAACCGTGGTCTTACTTCTCGTGTGCGCCTAGGGGATATTGATACAACCACCTATATCACTAAGCTGGCTGATATGGATAATGACGGTGACCTTGATGCAATAATCGCTGCCGATAAATATCCTAACAGTATTTATTTAAATGATGGCAAAGGCAATTTTGATCAAGGCCATGAGTTTGGCACGGTGCAATCTAACACCCGTGGTTTGACGGTGGCGGATATCAATGGGGATGGCTTTATGGACATCCTAGAAATTAGCCGTGGATCAGCCAATTATATTTTCCTAAACGATGGCAAAGGTGGCTTAAAACTGGCGACCACCTTTGGTACCCAGAAAGACAGCACCCTGTCAGTGGCGGTGGCTGATATCGATAGGGATGGAAAGCGCGACTTGGTGCTGGCAAACCGTGATGGCAACCCCAACATGATTTTAAGACAAACCTCTGACTTGGTGTTTGAGGAATGGGCAGAGTTTGGATCAGGTCAAGATGATACCCGTGGTTTGGTGGTGGTTGATATGAATGGCGATGGTGCCCTTGACATTGTGACCGCTAATATTGGCGAAGCAAACACGGTATTATTGAACCAAGGTAGGGGTGGTTTCTTAATTCACCAAACTTTTGATGCTGAGACATCACGCACCTATGCCATTGAGGCGCATGACCTAGACGGTGATGGCGACCAAGACATTGTTGTTGCCAATGTGGGTGATGTGAACAAGGTGTTTTTAAATGATGGCGCAGGCACCCTTAACCAAATTGCGACGTTTGGAGATAAGGCTCAAAGTACTTATGCCCTTGACATTGGTGATATAAATGGCGATGGAAGGCCTGATATTGCAGCAGGTAATTCTGGTGATATGACAGTGATTTATTATCAACGCCCACAATAAAATCTGATTAAATGATGGATAACAGCAAGCAATGACCAAACAAGATATTATGCAAGATGATCCCATGGATCAAACCTTAGACCCTGAAAACTGGGATGAGATGAAGGCATTGGCCCATAAAATGGTCGATGATATGTTTGGCCACCTGGAAAATGTGCGGGACAGGGCCGTGTGGCAGCCTGTGCCCGATGAAACTAAGGCGGCACTGGCGGAAGAGTTGCCTTTGGATGGACAACCTTTGGAACAGGTTTATGACCAATTTAAACAGCATGTCCTGCCTTATCCAACGGGCAATATTCACCCGCGATTTTGGGGTTGGGTGCAAACCAACGGCACAATGACCGCGATGATGGCTGAAATGCTGGCTGCAGGCCTCAACCCCCACATGGCAGGATATGAACAAGGCCCCGCCATTGTTGAGCGCCAAGTGATTGACTGGTTGCGTCAAGTTATGGGCTTTCCTAAAACCGCAGGTGGTGTGTTGGTAAGCGGTGGCACCATGGCAAATATGAATGGCCTTGCCGTTGCGCGCAGTGTTAAAGCTGGGTTTGACCTAAAAAATGAGGGCTTGAACTCACAAGATGCGCCGCAACTAACCGTTTATGGTGGCAGCGAAACCCACAGTTGGATCACCAAATGCTGTGACCTGATGGGGCTTGGAAAAAAAGCCTTTCGTGCCGTGCCTATTGATGATGATTATCGCATGGATGTGGCTGCGTGCAGACAAATGATCATGGATGACATTAAAGCAGGCAAAAAGCCCTTTTGTGTAATGGGCACCGTGGGAACAGTAAACACAGGTGCCATTGATGATCTGCCTGCCATTAAAGCCTTGGCTGATGAATTTGATCTATGGTTCCATGTCGATGGGGCGTTTGGGTCGATGGTGGCCTTTTCTGATGAGGTTAAGCATCTAGCCAAAGGCCAAGAGTTGGCAGATAGCATTGGCTTTGACCTCCATAAATGGGGTTATATGCCCTATGAAGTGGCCTGTGTGTTGGTACGCCATGATACAGACCAGCTTGAAACCTTTAACACCAAGGCATCTTATATTGCCGCTGAAAAGCGAGGGCTTACCCAAAATATCACCTATTTCGCTGATCGGGGCCTGCAATTGTCAAGGGGGTTTAGGGCCTTAAAGGTGTGGATGGCGCTAAAGGAATACGGCGTTAAAAAACTGGGTGCTTTGATCCATCAAAATATCAAGCAATCGCAATATTTAGAGCAGTTGGTAATTCAGCATCCAAAGCTGGAAATGTTAACCCCCAGCCGTTTGAATATCGTGTGCTATCGCTATGTGCCGCAAAATGGCTGGCAGGGTGATTTGAACGAACTGAACCAAGAGATTGTCATGCAAATTCAAGAAAGCGGGGTGGCGGTGACATCGCAAACGGTCCTAAACGGTGATTATGCTATTCGAATGTGCAACACCAACCATCGCTCCATCAAAGAAGACTTTGATATTCTTGTCGATGCCACGGTGAAGATTGGTGATAAACTGGTGGGCGACAATTAATCACATTGCAATTAGGGCCTGAAAGCATTACATAACGCATGCGGGTTCTGCTCCGTTGGTGTTGAATGATATCCCCGGGGCTATACTCATCTTCCAGGGAGCTGTCCCTGGTCCGGATCGTGGTCTGGATCACACGGCGCCCACCTGTTTAACAGGTTCCGGAGGATTGAACGATCAACACGGCCCACAGTGGTTCCCGCACAATATTTCTAGTAGGTTAGATCAGTTATGCCAGAATATATGACAAAAAAAGCGGCCCGTGATTTAGCCAAAGACGTGCGTGCCACCCTGCATCAACAAACAACCTTTGATGATCTTGACGCCCTTGCCCGCCATTTAAAAACGGCGTTTGGCAATATTAGCAAACAGGCGGTGGTGGCGGGCTATATGCCCATTCAAAGCGAAATTGACTGCAGGCCAGCCCTTCATGCCCTTGAGCGTGCTGGTTATGACCTGTGCCTACCAAAGGTTATGGCAAAAGATCAGCCCTTATCGTTTTTTCGGTGGTCGGTTGATGCCCCTTTGGTGATGGGTGATTATGGTGTGGGCGTTCCAACCCCTGATGCGCCCCAGGTTGTGCCTGATATTCTTTTGGTACCCCTGTTGGCGTTTGATGCTGAAGGGTATCGTTTGGGTTATGGCGGCGGCTTTTATGATCGCACCCTTGATGGACTTAGGCGGCAAAAAGGGATATATGCAGTGGGGCTGGCTTATGAACAGCAATTGGTCAATGCCGTGCCACGGGATGAATATGATCAACGCCTTGATATGATCATTACTCCCAAGGGCCAATGGTTGCCAAAGACACACAGTCATTAATGATATTTTTTAAAATTTAGAAAGCAGAGCAATTATTATGCGGGTTTTATTTTTAGGCGATATTATGGGTAAGTCGGGCCGTAAAGTGGTCATTGAAAACTTGCCCGAATTACGCAAATCCTTGAAATTGGATTTTGTCATTGCCAATGGTGAAAACGCCGCTGCAGGTTTTGGCTTAACCGAGGCCATTGCCCAAGACCTAATCGAAGCGGGGGTTGATTGTATTACGGGTGGTAATCATACCTTTGATCAAAAAGCTATAAATTCTAGCCTTGACCAAAATGATAAATTATTGCGCCCGTACAATTTCCCACCTGGCACACCGGGGCGTGGGTTTAATCTATATCAGGGACCACGGGGTAAAAAGGTTTTGGTGATTAATTTAATGGGCCGCGTTTTTATGGATGCCATGGATTGCCCGTTCCGCGCTGTTGATGATATTTTAAAGAAATACCCTTTAGGCCATGCGGTGCAATTTGTGATGGTGGATATTCACGGTGAGGCGACCTCAGAAAAAATGGCCAGGGGGCATTATGTGGATGGTCGCGCCAGCTTGGTGGTTGGTACACACAGCCATATCCCAACCGCAGACGCACAAATTTTTGATGGCGGCACCGCTTATCAAACCGATGCAGGCATGTGCGGCGATTATAACAGCGTTATTGGTATGCAAAAAGAAGAGCCGATCAGCCGCTTTTTAACCAAGCGCCGTGGTGACCGCTATAGCCCCGCCTTGGGTGAGGGAACGCTATGTGGTGTTTTCGTTGAAACTGACGAGCGCACAGGCAAAGCCACTCGTGTTAGCCCCGTGCGCATGGGGGGACGCTTGCAACCCATCATGCCAACGCTATAATGACGTATAAATTAAGCTAAGGTTTTTTCGGCTTTGCGCTCTAAACGGACAAAGCTGTAGGCAGGTGTATCGCCATCCTTAGGGATGTCTTGACGGCTGACCTCATTAAAGTCATCCCATGAAAAGGACGGGAAATAAGCATCACCTGCAGGAAAGTCATCAATCAGGGTTAGCTCCATGGCGTGGACATAGGGCAAACATTGCTCATACACTATGGCGCCGCCAATGATCATGCATTCATCATGTTCTTCTGCGGCAATATAAATGGCATCTTCAATATTGGCAGCAATGCGCACCCCATCGGCATCCCACATTAAGTCGCGGGTGACAATAATGTTTTTACGGTTGGGCAGGGGGCGGCCAATGCTTTCAAAGGTTTTGCGGCCCATCAAAACGGGTTTGCCTGTTGTTACTTCCTTAAAATGTTTTAGGTCAGCCGGAATGTTCCACGGCAATTTATTATCAATACCAATCACTCGATTTTTGGCAAAGGCTACAACAATTGTTAGCTTCATTCAGCTTGCTCCCGATTTTTCCTCTTAGCCCTCGTTTTACTAGCGCGGTGATCGTTTGGCAAGTTTTTTGTTGAATTTTTTTATAATCACCCGACAATAGACCTCTTAATTGGGGAGACTATCATGACAGCTTTTAAAAATATACCATCGACACTTTCATTAACTTTTGCTCTAACCATGGGTGCCTTAACATTTGGTGCTACAACCTTGTCGGTTCCTCAGGCGCAGGCTTTTGACGACCATGTTATGGCTAGGGATATGGAAACCCTGTTTGTGGGGGCAACGGTTCTAACCATGGATGGCGGCACGGTTTATGACAAAGGTTATGTGCGGGTCAAAGATGGTGTCATCACCGAGGTAGGTCCGATGACAGGCCCCATGACGGTAAATAATGTCAGGGTCATTCCCTCGCAAGGCAAGTTTATCATGCCGGGCCTTGTTGAGGCCCACGGTCACTTACCCTTCATTGGTAATTCGCTCAGAGATACTGAGGAAGTGATGTTTCTTTATGTGGCCGGCGGGGTGACAACTGTGCGTGGTATGCAGGGTAATGAGGCCCAGTTTGGCCTGCGAGATCGCGTAAATAGTGGCGATTTGCTTGGACCCAATCTTACATTAGGCAGCCCATCGCTGCATGGTGGGCGGGTTAAAACCCCAGAAGAAGCGCGCCAATTTGTGCGTCAATATAAAGAAGAAGGCTATGACCTTTTAAAGGTTCATGAAGGCCTTAGTTTTGATACCTACATGGCCCTTGTTGATGAAGCCAACAAACAAGGCATTCGCTTTGCGGGCCATATCACAGACACGGTGACGGTCGAACAAGCCCTTGATGCAGGCCAAGACACCATCGAACATATGGATAATTATGTGGCGGAGATTATGGCCGTGCCAGAGGGCGAGCGCGACGCCAAAATGGCAGAGCTGGTTGCCATGACCAAAGCCAAAAATGGCTGGATCGTGCCAACCGATGTGTTGTTCCAACGCTTTTTTGATCCAAGCGATGCGGAAATTGCCCGTCTTGATGAATTAAAATATGTCTCTGCTGATACCATTGCAGGCTGGAAACGCCGTCATGAAAGCTTTGTTGCAAGTTTTCGTGAAAGCCCTGAACAAGGCAAGGCCTATAGTATGTGGCGAAAAAAACTGTTGAAAGCATTGGCTGATGCGGATGTAAACATCTTGCTTGGTAGTGATGCACCGCAAGTTTATTCGGTGCCCGGTTTTTCGGTCCAACGTGAAATGGAAGGCATGCAGGATGTTGGCATTTCCATTGCTGACATTTTAGACAGCGGCACCCATATGGGCGGCGTTTATTCAAACGAGGCTTACGGCCTGATCAAAGCAGGCTATCGTGCTGATATCTTATTACTAGATGAGGACCCGCGCCAAGACCTAAGCGCCTTCCGCGCCCTTGATGGCGTCATGGTCAAAGGCTACTGGCACAGCGGCGAAGAAATTCAGAAACGTCTTAATGACATGGCTGATCGTTACGCAAAAGATAAATAGAGCTAACGCGCATTACAAAAAAAGGGCGGTCCGTGTGGCCGCCCTTTTTATTTGATTTATGCGTTTGCTTGCGCGGTTCTTAGAAGAACTTGCGGAAGGTGATGCCGAAGGTGCGTGGCTGGTTGGTTCTGAAGCCAAGGCGCGCACGGCCACCGCGTTCACGGTCAAACGATAGGTTGGCGTTTTCATCAAACAAATTGTTGATGTAAACTTGCACTTCATAATCAGCGGTCATGATGCCGGTGTTGAAGTTAACATTGCTGTAACCATCCAATTCAAGATCAAGAACGGTGGCATCTGTTCCCGGTGCACCACCAAATGGTAGGCCAGAAACGAAGGTGCCAGCGCCTGCTTCTTGGTCACCCGGTTGGGTGTATAGGCTGCTGCGGTGTTGAACCGTTGCAGACATGAAGAAGTCAGCATCGCTTACATATTCGTCAATTGGGTAGGTGTAAGTTGCGGTGGCACCAATGTTAAACTTCGGTACAGAAGCCAAACGGTTGCCTTCACGAACACCACCAAGAACCGCGCCGTTACTATCTAGAACAGTTGAGTCAAATTCTGATTCAACCAAGCTAGACGCCAATGACAAAGTAAGGTTTTGGTTCGGGCGCGCTTTCATTTCAAACTCAAGACCCATAGTGTGGGCTTTAGGTACGTTGAAAGAAATACGTGATGAACATGAACCTGCATCCAAGGTCACTTGAAGGTTTTTGATTTGGGTGCGGAATGCGGCTGCGTTCAATGAGAATATACCAGTGTTCACTTTTACGCCAGCTTCATAGTTCCACAACGTTTCATCATCATAGGCTTGGAAGTCACCAAACACCTCAAGGTCTTGCGCGTTACAAAGGGCCGTGTTCAACGGGTCGTTCACACCACCCAAACGGAAGCCTTTTGATACTTGCGCGTTGAATGACACTTGTTCGCTCATATCATAGCTGACGATGAAACGAGGTGAGAAGCCGCTTGCTGAGGTTTTGTCAACTTGGTCAACAACACCGTTACCAAACAAGCCCACTTGGGTTACAGAGCGCTCTTCGTTATAGTCATAGAAACGACCACCAGCGGTAACTTCCCACTGTTCGTCAATTTCATATGATGCTTCACCAAAAAGGGCCATTTGCTCAAGGTCATAAGGCAATTCTGAATAGAATGGCGAGTCAACAGGAGCAACGCCAGCGCGGGTTGCTGCAGCCGTGCCATCTCCTAACACTTGGTCGGTGTAAGTGTCATAACCTGGGGTTGGTAGATATTGGCGGTAGAAGCGATCAATGCTTGAATAGAAGCCACCTACAATCCACTGAACAGGGCCGTCGTCGTTTGAACTTAGGCGTAATTCTTGGGTGAAGCTTTCAACATCTGTGGTGTCGCGCAGGTTAGACGGCAACATCACCGCTTCATCAGGATAACCAAGGTCAACGGATACAGAACCTGTTAGGGCGCTGGCATCGCGGCTAACCAAAATCTCACGTGAGTTATAGCTAGACACAGATGTCAGATCGACACGAGAGAAAGAAATTTCTGCTGTCAAATCGGCGATCATGGTTTCGTCTTCAAAACCTTCATCTAACAATAAGAATTGCTCACGATCACGCAGTTGCACAGGGGTACGGTCGGTTGTGTATGGGTTGGCATAAAGGTTAAACACTTCTTGGCGGTTAAAGCCGTCCATGTTGATTTTTTGGAAAATCACACGCGGTGTAATGCTAACCATATCATTTGGCTGCCATAGGATTGACATACGACCACCGGTGCGATCACCATCATTAACGTCTTTATCAAAGTCACCATCTTCACGAAGGGCGTCAATATAACCAGCATATTGAGTACGATAAGCAACCACACGAAGAGCAGCGTTATCACCCAATGGAGCGTTAATCATGCCCTTGGCATGACCACCCATGTCACCATCGGTAAGGGCATTAAAGTCAAGTTCAACACTGCCTTCGTTTACGCCAAGCTCAGGTTGATTGGTAATGTAACGGATAGTACCGCCCACAGAACCTGAACCAAAAAGCGAGCCTTGTGGGCCACGCAATGTTTCAACGCGGTTTAGATCATAAAAATCAAGGTCGGGCGTGAAAAGAGAAAGTGAGATCACTGATTCATCAAGATAAACACCCACTTGTTCTTTAACGCCGGGCTGGTCACGAACAATTTGACCTGCAGAGACACCACGAATAGCCACTTGGCTTTGACCGGGGCCTAAGTTTTGGATCATTAAGCCAGCAACGTTTGCTGCAAGGTCTTCAATGTTTTGGGCGCCACTGCGACGAATGTCTGTCTCAGTTTGAGCATTGATTGAAAGGGGGACATCTTGAAGGGTGGTAGAACGTTTGGTGGCGGTTACTACAATTTCTTCAAGTTCCACAACATCTTGTGCCTGTGTTGTGCCCATTGCGCCACTTAAAGCCAACGCAACAAGTGATGTTCCTAGGGATAGTTTTTTCAAGGTATGATTCATTGTTTCCTCTTGTCATTTGTTTTTATTAGACAAGCGAAACTATAACGGTTTTTAGCGAGTTTTTGAATCTCTAAGCTATACAGCTTATACGCTAACCGCAGCTTTAATGTGCGGGTGTGGCATATAATCCACTAATTCAAAATCATCAAAGGTGAAACCAAAGATGTCTTTTATATCAGGATTAATTTTCATGGTTGGCAAGGGGCGTGGATCGCGGGTTAACTGCAGATCGGTTTGCTCAATATGGTTGCTGTATAAATGCGCATCACCAAAGGTGTGAACAAAGTCGCCCGGTTCAAGGTCACAAACCTGCGCCACCATCATGGTTAACAAGGCGTAGGAGGCAATGTTAAACGGTACTCCAAGGAACACATCGGCAGATCGTTGATAAAGCTGACAGCTTAACTTGCCATCAGCCACATAAAATTGGAACAAGCAATGGCAGGGGGGCAGGGCCATGTCATCAACATTTGCAACGTTCCACGCGCTGATGATGTGGCGGCGGGAATTGGGGTTGTTTTTAATTTGGTCTATCAAGTTGCTAATTTGGTCAACTTTACCGCCGTCAGGGGTTGGCCAACTGCGCCATTGATAACCATAAACGGGGCCAAGGTCGCCGTTTTCATCGGCCCATTCATCCCAAATGCGCACACCATTTTCTTTGAGATATTTGATGTTGGTATCGCCAGATAGAAACCAAAGCAATTCATGAATGATGGACTTTAAGTGCAGTTTTTTTGTGGTAAGGCACGGAAATCCTTTGGATAAATCAAAGCGCATTTGATGACCAAAAACAGAATAAGTGCCTGTTCCTGTGCGGTCTCCCCGAAAAACACCTTCGGTTCTAATGCGTTTTAATAAGTCCAAATATTCCTGCATTGTGCGAATCCTATCTATAAAAAATACTCGACAGAAACTAGCAAAATTGACCGTTCTGTCGAGCATTAATTTAGCTTTTAGGGGATATTATTTTGATCCCACAATTTCTTTCAAAACAATGTACCAATGATCAACAGCATCGTAGAATTGTTTTACCTGTACACGTTCGTTTAACCCATGGGCAAACATGTCAGATGGCTTTGAAAATAAACCAGATAAAGCCACGGTTGGAATGCCATTGCGGCGGAAATGTTTACCGTCAGTGCCGCCACTGGTCATATAAGGATAAATAGTTAACCCAGGATAGCGACCATGAATTGACTTGGTCACAGCGGCTAGAATTTCAGGGCGCACCTCTGATTCTGGGCTGCTGGTTGGGTCACCCATTATTTTAAATTGAATGTCAGGGCTGTTTACTGCGGTTTGCAATTTTTGCTGCACACTTTCGATGCTAATACCCGGGAACACACGGCAATTGACCGTGGCTGTGGCTGATTGTGGTAAAGCGTTTTCCGCATGGCCGCCGCGCAACATGGTTGCCACACAGGTGGTGCCAAGGGTGCCAACATATTCAGGCTTGCTGCGTAAAAAGTCAGCGGCTTTTTTATCCTCAGGGTTCTTAGCAAAGGCCCGCATGGCTTCACCAGTTTCGCCTGGAGTTTGTTGGCCCATGGTGGCAAAATATGACCGTGTTAATTCTGATGAGCGCACAGGGAATTTATAGGCCTGCACAGCTTTTAAAGCATCAGCCAAATCATAAATGGCGTTATCTGCACGTGGACGAGAGCTGTGACCGCCGGGGTTGGTGGCTGTTAATTCAAAGGTCACAAAAGTTTTTTCTGCTGCTTGAATGCCATAACCAACCGCTTGGTTGTTTTCATCCAATCCGCCGCCACCAGCGTCACTATTTAAGGCAAACTCAATCCCATATTCTTTGGCATACTTCCCCGCCAATGCTTGGGTGGTGATCATACCTGTCTCTTCGTCACCGCTGAACATGATATACATGTCGCGGTCTGGTACAAAACCTTCTTGTTTTAAGCGAATGAAGGTGTTGGTAAGCATGGTAATGCCCGCTTTATTATCGGTGGTGCCACGACCAAAGAAATAGCCATCTTCTTCGATCAGGGTAAAGGGCGCGCGTTCCCAATCTTCTGGCAAGGCGTCAACCACATCCATGTGACCTAATAGGGCGATGGGTTTTTTGCCACTGCCATTACCGGGATAACGGGCAATAAGCAAGGCGGTTGGGTCGCCATTGGCATCCATTTCTACCACTTGCACATCATCGCTGGCAAAGCCTGCATCGATCAAACGTTTTGCCAATGAGTTTGCCATGGTTGGAACCATGTTGTGGCCGCGCGCCGTGCGATAGCCAATAATTTCTTCATAAATTTCGCGGGCCCGTTGTTGGTGCTCGTTCAATTGGTGATCGTCAGCCATGGCTTGTGGTGCCACAGACATGAATAAGGCACTGGTCAGTGCAGTGGTGATAAGCTTTTTCATTGAGAATACTCCCCTTTTATCATTGTTTTGCCCTTTATTATTGCTTTGATTGAGATAGTATTCATATTCGCCCACAAGGCAATGACATTTTTAACTGTGATGGCGATTATCAACAAAGCTCGGCAAATATTGGCTTCTTAGGGGGAGGTTTAAATGTTTTAGGCGCGCTTTTGGTGGATCATGCTGTTATTGATGCGAACGGTAAAATCAGCGCCCTCAATAATTACACCGTAAGGGGAATGATCGTAAAAGCTTTTTATAATATATTTAGGGATTTCACGGCTAATTTCGTTTTCTTTAAATTTCAAGATCAATTCACCGCCTTCGCTTAAAACATTGTTTGGCATTGGGAGGCTGCCGTAAACACTTTTCTCGCCATCAATAACAGTGAAGTTGATACGTTTGTTATCGGCGTTAATTTCTTCCATATGAAATTCAGAAGGCAGGGCATAGATCATACGAATAGGTAGGTCAGGAATTTTACTATCGATGACAATTTGATATTCTTCAGGTTTGGGGGGTAGGGCATTAAAGTCATGCTCAGATTTTAACATGGCATTGAAATTATTCAGCTCTTTGGCGAACCTGAATTGAACCGCGCGAAATTCGCGGTCTTCGGCTTCAAGGGGTGCAATGCATTCTTTGACATCGTAGGCAATGCAGGTTTTGGCGATGGCCATCATCACATCAGGTTTGCTGCGATAGCGATCATTCAACTCTGATACAATTTCAAGAATGTCGGCGGTTGGGTCGGTGTTGTTTTTAACGCCAAGATCCAACAAGGCACGAAATACCATAGAACGATATACATCTAATTCTTCATGCTGTTCGGGGGTGCCGTCAAAGCCATTGCGAACTTCGTAATAGCTTCTGATGCATTTTTCATAATCTTTGTTCATTAGCGCATTATGTGCTTCTTCTAAAAGATCAGAGACAGAATTTTTATAGCGTGTCATCGATGGTCCCCACCAAAATACTTTTTACCTATCTGTTTGTTATAGCAACTATTTTACATGGCATCCAACAGTTTATCTTGGACCTGTTCAGCGATGCTTAAGAAGGCCTCTCTCAGGGCTTCATTATTACGATCCAGAACCGCAGGTGATCCTTGGTCTGACTTTTCACGCACGCTAATATGAAGTGGGATGCCACCCAAAAACTCAACACCATAGTTTTCAGCGGTTTCTTTGGCGCCGCCGTGGCCAAAAATTTCTGCCCGATCACCGCATTTTGGACAGGCATAATAGCTCATGTTTTCAACAATGCCAAAAATTGGCACATCGGTTTTTTGGAACATTTGAAAGCCTTTTTTGGCGTCAATTAGGGCAATGTCTTGAGGCGTTGATACAATAACAGCCCCCGTAACCGGAATGCGTTGCGCAAGGGTTAGTTGGGCATCACCCGTGCCCGGTGGCATGTCCACCACCAATACATCCAGTTCTCCCCAATCGGTGTCGGTGAATAATTGTGTCATCGCTCCTGCCATCATGGGGCCACGCCATACAAGGGGGGCTTCTTCATCCACCATAAAGCCCATCGACATAACCTTCATGCTATGAGCCACGGGGGGGATCATTTTATCATTATCGCCCATCTGAGGTTTTTCATTGATGCCCAATAACTTTGGCACGCTGGGGCCATAGATATCAGCATCCAACAGACCGACCTTAAGGCCAAAGCTTTTTAGGCCCGCAGCAATGTTAACAGCAACGGTTGACTTGCCCACACCACCTTTACCAGAGGCCACCACCAAAATAGTGCGAATGTTGGGTAAGGATATTTTGCCACCCGGTTGGGCGTGTTGACCAATGCGTTTACCTTGTGTTGGTGCCGCAGGGCCTTTATCATCGCTGGCGCGTTCGGCGGTTAAAACGGTGGTTGCTGACATAACACCAGCAACATCTTTAACGATGTTTTCGGCTTCAAGGCGCACGGTTTCATATTGATTAACCAGATCAGGTGAGGCAATATCAATGGATAAACCAACGTTGCCGCCACGAATAACTATTCCTTTAATGGCACCACTTTCTAATAATGACTCTCCCGAAATAGGGTCTTTTAACCCGGCCAAAGCAGCCTGAATGGTTTCTTTAGAAAGGTCGGACATATAAAAAATTCTCCTGTTTAACGCGCTTTAGGAACACTTTATCGTGACACCCGTTGCAGAGCAATAGTTGCTCACCTATATAGAGAGGTAAATATTCCCTGTCACCCTTGTTGGTCCATGTTTGGTGGAATTTGCGGTGAATAATGGGGGAAACATAGATATTACACTTGCACATGGCAACTTTAAGGTTAAGCTGTGTGCCAATTTGGTAGAGACAAGGGAGAGAGGAAATCCATGCCTTGGCAAAATAATGGCGGAGATAACCGCAACAATAATCCTTGGGGCAACAATGGCCCATCGGGTGGTGGGCGTCAAACCCCACCTGATTTGGATGATGTGATCCGTAAAGGACAAGAGAAATTAAAGTCGGTATTACCTGGTGGAGGTGGCAGCAAGGGCAGCATCTTGCTACTAGTGCTGTTGATCCTAGCAGGCTGGGCAGCGAGTGGCTTTTACCGCGTTGAACCCAGTGAAGTGGGCGTGGTTACTCGCTTTGGTGAATATGTCAACAAGACCACACCGGGTTTGAACTGGCATCTTCCTTATCCAATTGAATCAGCAGTAACTCCCAATGTCGAAAATGTGAACCGCATTGATATTGGTTTCTCGCAGGTTATTAGTCGTCGTAATGGTGATGTTACCCGCCGTAATAATGACCTAGAAAGCTTAATGCTAACAGGTGATGAAAACATTATTGATATCGATTTCACTGTTTTTTGGCGCATATTAGAGCCGGAAAAATTCCTCTTTAATATTCAGTATCCACAAGAAGCGACGATTAAAGCGGTTGCTGAAAGTGCAATGCGTGAAGTTGTAGGTCAAACAACCCTTCAGTTGGCCTTGACCAGTGGCCGTGGTACGTTGGAAGAGCGGACCAAGGAAATTTTGCAAGATGTGTTGAATAGCTATAATGCGGGGATTTTGATCACTGAGGTTAAGTTAGAAAAATCTGATCCGCCAGAAAAAGTGATTGAAGCTTTCCGCGATGTGCAAGCTGCTGCCGCTGACCGCGAGCGCTTCCAAAACCAAGCTGAAACCTATGCTAATCAGGTTATTCCAGAAGCCCGTGGTGAAGCGCAAAAAATTGTTCAAGCTGCGCAAGCCTATCGTGACCAAGTGGTCGCAAAAGCAACAGGTGAGGCCAGCCGTTTTGACCAGGTTTATGAGCAATATGTTCAAGCCAAAGATGTCACCCGTAAACGGATTTATCTAGAAACCATGGAAAACATTTTAAGCGGTATGAACAAAATGATTTTGGACAGCAAAACAGGTAATGGTGTCGTGCCTTATCTGCCGCTAAATGAACTTAACAAAAAAGGAGGCAACAATGAATAAGTCAGCTGTCTTCCTCGTCGTTTTTCTTGCCTTGATATTGGGTGGCGTGTCTTCTGTGTTTACAGTGCATGAAACCCGACAGGTTTTAGTAACAGAATTTGGTAAGCCTAAGCGGGTTATCCCAGAAGCGGGCTTGCACTTTAAGTTGCCTTGGGAATCTGTTGTGTCTTTGGATCGTCGTATTCTTAGTCTTGATTTACCTGTGCAGGAAGTCATCGCATCAGATCAAAAGCGTCTATTGGTGGATGCCTTTGCGCGCTTTAAAATCATCGATCCGTTGTTGACATACCAAACGTCTACTAACGAAATTGGTGCTGCAGGGCGTTTGCAAACATTATTGTCATCTAACCTGAAAAACGTACTAGGCGGCATTGAGTTTACAACCTTATTGTCAGGGCAGCGTGCTGAATTGATGGCCTCTATCCAAGAGCGAGTGAACCTTGAAGCACGTACCTTTGGTATTGATGTGATTGATGTTCGGATCAAACGGGCTGATTTACCAGCGGCCAACAGCCAAGCGATTTTTGATCGTATGAACGCTGAACGCCGTCGTGATGCCCAGCAAGCAAGATCGGAAGGTCAAGAACAAGCCATTCGTATTCGCGCTGAAGCAGATCGTAACGTTACTGTTACAATCGCCAAGGCAGAGCAAGAGGCGCAAACCATTCGTGGTGAGGGTGACGCCTTAGCTGTGAAGATTTTCGCAGATGCGTTTGGAAAAGATGCAGACTTCTTTGAGTTTTATCGCTCAATGCAGGCTTATGAAAAGGCAATGTCACCGGGTGATACTACCATGGTGATGTCTCCCGACAGTCAGTTCTTTAAGTTCCTAGGTGTTATGGATAAAAAAGGAAACAACTAGTTGGATAATCTAGATGGTACCAGTTTTATTGTTGCCATTGGAATGGCTTTATTTTTGGAAGGGGCGCTCTATGCGCTTTTTCCGAAAAAGGCTCAAAATATGATGAGATTACTGCTCGAAAAACCATACCATACGCTTCGCTATATTGGCATTGCCTTGGCCTGTGTGGGGGTATTAATTATCGGGTTTGTAAAAACATAAATAACAACGCCTCATATCAATTGAGGGAAGCGTAGCAACCGTGGGGTAACCCATGAATTGCAACGAAACAAATAAAAGGAGTGGCTTGTGAGCCAAAGTGTGACGATGAAAAAACAAGCAAGTGTGAAAGCGCAAGCAATGCAAGTGAATCGATTGCCAGCAATGATTTTGGCAAGTTTAATAATGGTGGCGATGCTGATGGCGTCAATCCCTGCTGCCTTATCGCAAACCACAAACCCTGCCAATGGCTTTGCAGATTTGGTTGACCGTTTGTCACCCGCTGTGGTGAACATTCGTGTGGTTAAAACGGTTGAGGACAATCGCCGTAATCGCCGCTTAAACCCGTTTAGAGATTTTTTCAATGTCCCTAACGAGAATGAGGACGAAGAAGAAGATAACCGCCGTCAAGAAGGGTCGTTGGGGTCTGGCTTCTTTATTGATGCCGAAGGTCATATTGTGACCAATAACCATGTGATTGGCGAAGGTGAAGATATTGAAATTACCGTTACCCTGCCAGATGGTCGTGAGTATGATGCTAATTTATTGGGACGTGATGAAGAGCTGGATATTGCTTTACTTAAGGCGGTCACCACTGACAACATCACATTTGTGCCATTTGGCAACTCAGAAAACATGCGCGTTGGTGACTGGGTGATGGCTATTGGTAATCCTTTTGGATTGGGCGGTACAGTGACAGCTGGTATTGTGTCTGGCCGTAACCGTGATGTTGGTGGCCCTTTAAGCAACTTCATCCAAACCGATGCATCCATTAACCGTGGTAACTCTGGTGGTCCAATGTTCAATATGGATGGCGAAGTTGTTGGTGTGAATAACATGATTTTCTCACCAACAGGCGGCAACGTGGGCATTGGTTTTGCCATTCCTTCAAACATGGTGAAGCGTTCGGTGGATCAATTGAAAGAATTTGGCCGCACTCGCCGTGGTTGGATTGGGGTCAGCATCCTTCCTTTAACCAAAGATTTGGCTGAAAGTTTTGGTCTTGATGAGGCTAAAGGCGCTTATGTCACGTCTGTTGTTGAAGGTGGTCCAGCCGAGGAAGCTGGAATGAAAGTGGATGACATTATCTTGATGTTTGACGGTCAGGAAGTTGCCAGTAACTCGGAATTGGTGCGTGTGGTGTCTAACACCAATGTTGGCGAAACCGTTCGCGTGCGTGTTTTCCGTGATGGTGAAATTGTGACCTTGCGTTTAACCACCAAAGAGCGTGAAGCTAACCTTAATGCGCAACAAGAAGCGCTGCAGGGCGGTGGTTCTAGCTCATCATCTGATGATAATAGTGATGAGATTTTGGATATGACAGTGTCAAACATGACAGATGTTATTCGCCAACGATTTGACATCGCTGGTGGCGTTGACGGTGTTGTAGTAACCGATGTTGAACGTATCAGCGATGCAGCACGTCGTGGGTTGCGCGCAGGGGATGTGATCTTGCAGATTAACAATGATGAGGTTGCCACCCTTGACGATATGCATAATGCCATCAAATCAGCAAAAGATGCGGGCCGTGGAGCTATTCGCATGCGCATCAACCGTCGTGGTGTTGAAACGGTTTTTGCCTTGTCAATTGAGAATTATGAAGACTAACTTCTTCTAATTCATGCAGATTTATAATCAAGGCCGGATAGTCTCCGGCCTTTTTTTATTGAATATTTGCTTGAAATGTTTAATTTTACGGCAATAAACAGTGCCGAAGTGAGGGTGCCCCTTATGTATACTATTCCAGATAACTGGATCACCAATGTTCCCGCTATTGATCAGGAGCATGAAAATCTTTTTCAAAAACTGATGACTTGTCGTGAGATCTTATCGAAGGGGGATCAGTCGTTCCAAACTCACTATGATGATTTTTTAAAGGATCTGTTGCAGCATTTTGAAAATGAAGATGCTTATATGCGTAAGGTTGATTATCCAGGTGTCGAAGTTCATGCGAAGCATCATCGTATTCTTTATGATGAATTAAAAAATATCCCTGCTCAGGCAGATTTAGGGGCAAAGCGTATTGACCATGCCATTAAGGTGTTGTTTGAAGACATTGTACATGATGATCTGTATTTTTCTGAATTTTTACGTTCACAGAAAACAAAATAAAATCATCAATAAAATATTGCGTTGGTTGCTATTGAAGTAGCTTTGATTTGGGTTATTGACTTAATGCTTTAATTTCATCATTGCTATAGCCCATCATGAATAAAAGAGACTTTAAGCCCGCAAATTGAACAGCAGTATCGGCCTCATCACGGGTTTTTTGTTTGGCTTTATAGGCAATGCCAAGCCCTGCGGCTTTAATCATTTCTAGATCATTGGCACCATCGCCAATGGCCCAGGCTTGCTGAGCGGTGATGCCTTGTTGTTGACACAGTGTTAAAAGGGTTTGTTTTTTGGTGCTTGCATTAACAATGTCATCCAACACGACCCCGGTTAGCTGATCGTGCTGGTCAAAACCTAGGGTGTTTGCATGGGCAAAATCAAAACCCAACTTTGTTTTGATTTGATCGGTGAAAAAGGTAAAGCCGCCAGATACTAGCGCTGTGTAAACCCCTATATTGTTAAGCGCTTTGATTAGGATATCCGCTTCTGGGGATGGTGTGATGCGTTCATCATAGATGGTTTGAAGGTCAGACTTTTTAATACCGTCCAATAAGTTGACACGTGCGATTAAGGCTTGGTTAAAATCCAGTTCACCCTCCATCGCTGCTTCGGTTATGGCGGCAACTTTTTCTTTTAAGCCTTTCACATCAGCTATTTCATCAATGCATTCTTGCTCAATGATCGTGCTATCCATATCAGCGATCACTAATTTTGGGCGTCGGTGTTCTGCGTCAATGATATGACAGTCAATATTATTATCGCGGCAATAATTTTGTAAACGCTGTTTTGTCCCGGTTGATGGGGCTTGATGTATAAGCAGTTCTGCTGCTTCACCCGCACTTAACCAGCGCCAAGCATGGTCCAGCACCATGTCGTTAGACAAGATGTTGAAACAATTATTTAGGACAGCTTCGGATATTTTTGTCACTAGCGGGTTGACGATCAGACATACAACGTGGTTCAT
>CAKZLM010000138.1 GCA_937126915.1 uncultured Alphaproteobacteria bacterium | reverse complement strand
AGTCTAAGGCCGCTTTTAAGCCATAAATTAGGGCGGGGCTGCCGGTGCCATATTGCATGAAACGAAAGGCGCCCTCTTCATAGGTATCCCACGCATAGCTGGCAAGGCTGGTCCAAATGTGATCTTGCTGGTCGCGTTTAATGTATAAAATTCCTGTTCCTTTGGGTGCCATAAGCCATTTATGCGGGCTAGCGACATAGGCATCACAGCCAAGCGCCTTAACATCCACTGGCATGGTACCCAGCACTTGGGCGCCATCAATGATACAAAAAATACCCTTGCTTCTAGCCAGATCACATAATTCTTTGGCGGGCAACATGGTGCCATAGCCAGAGGTTATATGGCTGAACATGATGACCTTGGTGCGTGGGGTAATGGCTGCCTCAAAGGCCGCTAAAACACCATCATGACCGCCTTTAACGGCCTCATCTAAATTTAATTCATGCAAGATGGCTCCATGGCGTTTGGCGGCAAGGCGAAAGGGACTGATGCATCCGCCATGTTCTTGGTCGGTTGATATAATCTCATCCCCTGCTTCAAAGGTCATGCCGTTAGCAATGAAATTCATCGCCATAGTGGCATTTTGACAAAGGGCAATTTCGTCCATTGCGGCGCCCATATAAGCGCCCACTTCAGTGCGAATGTCTTCAAGAGATTGATAGCCTGTTAAAGGCTCACCATCGGCTTGATAATAAGGCCAATCGGGTAATTCTGTTTCAAGGGTTTTGAGACCGTCGGTTTGGGCTGTTAAAACTTCACGCGGCATGGCCCCTAAGGTGCCCGTGTTGCAATAGGCCGTATCGGTGGGGAACATAAATTCCTTCCGCACTTCTTTAAAAAAACGTGTGTCATCTATAGTATCTGGGGGTGAAAAGCGTGCGATGGAGCCCAACCCACTTACTGCTTTTGCGTGGCTGGCTGCCAATAAAACCGCACTGCTGCTTAAGGATAAAAATGCCCGACGGCCAATGTGGCTTGTCATAATGATGCTCTCCCCTCTTAACCCCAATTGATTTAAAAGCTTAATTGAGACGCCATAATAAGCAATAAGATTTTTTAAGGGCCTAGAGGATTGTGTTGCTAGGGGATTGATCTTAAGGCAAGATAAGGTATCGGTATTTATCACGCTGGGGGTTTTCGTGCTGTTTTCTTCTTTAAGTCATGCAATGAAACGGGTTTTATGGTCCCTCAGTCTTTTGGTCGTTTTGGGCTTTGTTAGTGTCGATGGGCGCGTGGTTTGGTCACAAGACTTGCTTGCAGACACCGTTCAATCCGACCTAGTTGGTGATAGCTATCAAGTGGCAGATGTGGCCCATGCCAGCCTAACTATCGACTTTAATATCCCGATGCGACATGTGAAGGGGCAGGTGATTTATCGCCTAAAATCCACTTCTCGTGGCACAGATCCGTTGGTGTTTGTAGGGCAAGATATTGATTATTTAGCCGTTCATAAGTTGGGCGATAATGGCTGGGAGCCAGCCATTTATGCGGTGCGGCCAGACGGGGTATCTTTGAGAGATAAACTGTATGTTGTGATGGAAGATGGTTTTCATGCGCTGCGCATTTCTTATATTGGCACCGATCAACATTATAATATTTGGTCACCGAACAGTGATATTGATAACCCAGATGAGTTGCCAAAACCCTATTTCTTTAGCCAAGCAGGGATTGCTGGTGTGCAAGCGTGGTTACCTTTACCCGATGTTGATTGGCAAGAGGACAAAGCGCCGCGGTTTGGTTTTGATATGAAACTGACCACTGATCAGAACACCGCCCTTTGGGCCAGTACGGATTGGCCCGTTTATCAGTCGCCCTTACTGAACAAAGGTCAAAGCCATTTTTACCAGCAACAACCGATCAATATTGAAAAATTGATGATCAATGCCTTTCCTGCGATCTCGGACAAAGCAGCAGGATCGGTCATGGTTATTAACAGCAATCCGATGTTTGAGGAGGAGTCATTTCTGTTAAAGGCGCGCACCCTAAGCAATGTGGTTGCGTCAATTGATGGGTTGCTGGGCGTTAACCACCCATGGGGCTTTAGCATTATTTTGCTGCCGCATTCTTACCCCGATGATTTGCGTTTGGGTCATGGCATGGTGTTGTTACCTGATTTTTATCTGACACCATCATTGGCCCTAAACCATTGGCTGCCAAGTTTAGCCTATAATCGCCTTAGGCAATATTTGGAACCCGCCAGTGCGGTCGAGCAAGCGCTCTTGGACGGCATAGCACAGCAGTTAAGTGATCACCTTTTGTTTGATCAGGGTAAGACACAAGACCAGCATGAGTTTGATCGTGACCGCATGGCAAAAGCAGAGCAATTGCTACTTGAGTTGACCCCTGAAGAAACCGTTTTAGCGCATGACTTAAAAAGGGTGGACATGAAGCCAGAGCAAGAAGAATTTCTGGCCCTAAAATCACTGGCGATGCTGGAGGATATGAGACAGACCTTTGGTACCGAAAGCTATCACTTGTTTTTAAAAAGCTGGATACAGCAACGGGCGCTCAAAAAGCAGGCCTTTACGCTGGATGAATTTTTAACTTACGCCCGGGCTAACTTAGTGGATATTTATAATGGTAAAATGAGCCCGGATCGCTTGAATGATTGGGCTCATGGGTGGGGCATGTTATCGGTTGCAAAGCCAGAACAAGCGGTGGCAATGGCAGAGGCAGAGGCAGAGGCAGGTACGTTAAGCTCTGCACAGCGAATATCAGATTTTATGCAAACATTCAAAGAGTTGTCGGTCACGCAATTTCCTGATTGGCCAGACCATTGGCAATCACGGGAATGGGGCTGGGCCTTAACCTATCTAGATGGCGATACCAGTAATGAACATTTGATGGCTGTCCATGATTATATGGTTGAAAATCGCAGTCAACTGTCACCGCTTTTGCTACGTGATTGGTATTTAAAAGCGATATCTTTGGGCTTTAATCCAGTTGACCCTTATGTTGAACAATATCTCACAAATGAACGCAGCGCCTTATTGTTGCTGCCGTTGTATCGGGCTTATAAAGAAACCTTAGATGATGATAAGATGGTGCTAGAATTGTATGAAAAAGTGCGTGATCGTTATCATAGCCGCATCATTGAACAATTAGACGATCTTGTTGGTTGGCAACAGCCGACGGAACAATGAATATGTCGCCCAGCCAATGGCCACGCCTATAAAGTTTGCCACCATATCGGCTGCTTCAAAATAACGTCCGGGAATAAAATATTGAGCGCATTCCAAAGCAATGCCTAAGAATGTGTAAAACAGGCTAATTTTAAGGGGCGTTATGCGCGGGGTCAAAAACCCCAAAAAGGCGGTAAAGCTAATAACAGCATAGCCAAAAGCATGCAGGGTCTTATCCCAAATATTGAAAGTAGGCACTTGTAAATCAGCGGGTAAGGATGACATCGTTATAACAGCGATGGTTAAAGAAATGGCTATAATTTTTAAAAACATGACCTAATAAGCCCTTCAAATATTGACAGTTTCTAATCTGATTTAAGTGAAGATATAATACTAGAGTAAGCATAAACTGTTTTAAATGATAGAATGATATGGTGTATGCTTTTGTCGTTTATTTGGGCGCATTTTTTTCTGTTAAAATAAAATTCACAGGTTAAGATGCCTTAAAACTTGGAAACAAAAATAGACTGCTAGAGGCTTCAGGATAATTTGATTGATGGCAAAGATACAATCTTTGAAATATTTGCCGAAAGACTTTTGGTCTTTACCATTGTTTGCGATGGTTTTGGTCGTTATTTTGACGATCATATTTTATCAATTTGAAACAACAAGCCTTGAAAACCAGCGGGAAGAAGAACTTGGTTTTGAATTGGCACAAGTGAGCTCGCGCCTGCAAGCGGCTATTTTAGAAGACTTATCCATGATCCAAGGGTTGCGCGCTTTACTACAAACCAACCCTGACCTAACCCAAGATGAATTTTCTACAGCCGCTTCGGTCATGATCAGTCAATCGGATCGTTATCGCAATATTGCGGCAGCGCGCGATCTTGTGATTACCCATATGTATCCTCTTGAAGGCAATGAACGGGCCATTGGCTTAAATTATCGCACCAATGAATTGCAGTGGCCAGCGGTTGAAAAGGCCATCGCGAATAAGCGTGCCACTGTGGCGGGGCCGATTAATCTTATTCAGGGTGGGCGTGGTTTTATTATTCGTTTGCCAGTTTTTACATCTGATCAAGAGGGCCAAGATCAATTATGGGGCATGGTTTCGGCCGTGCAAGATTA
>CAKZLM010000137.1 GCA_937126915.1 uncultured Alphaproteobacteria bacterium | reverse complement strand
GATGTTGGCCTTAACCCAGCGCCCGAGGCATATGTATCATAGTTGGGGAGCGCAAAAGGCGTGGTTGCGCCAAATAACGGCGCGCAATGTTTTATTTATGAACACACAAAAAGGGGCCGACCTTGGCATTGATGATCTTGATTGGGCATGGGTGGAAAGCCATCATGGCCGCATCAAGGTGCAGGTAAAATTGATGGAGGGCACCGAGAAAGATACGGTGTGGACGTGGAACGCCATTGGTAAGCGCCGCGGTGCATGGGGCCTTAATGATAAAGCACCAGAAGCCAGAAAAGGCTTTTTAATGAATCACTTAATCTCTGATTTGTTACCGCAAAAAGAGGGCGGATATCATTATTCCAACTCTGATCCCATAACTGGGCAAGCATCATGGTTTGATTTGAAGGTGCGCATTGAAAAATGCCAGCCGCATGAGTTTGGTGAAACCGAACCTTTATTGCCGCCCGTTATTCAAAATCCACAAAAAGGCCCAACTCAAACATTGGCTTTTGGTAAGGGGATGGAAGGTGAAAACACCGATAATAAAGCCGAGGACATTATTGAACGTGTGTCCCATCGCGCCCAACAACCGATAAAAGCTGATGGGGAGAAAAGCGAATGACCTGTTTACCAAAAGAACCCAGCGGCAAAAAACTTGGTCTGGTAATTGATTTAGATATCTGTGTGGGGTGTCAGGCCTGTACCGTTAATTGTAAGGAATGGAACGCGGGCGGTCACTCAAACCCCTTGCATGATAAGGACCCTTACGGGGGCGAACCAGATGGTGTTTGGTTTAATCGCGTGCATGGGTACGAGGTTACATCCGAAGAAACAGGTAACAGCCAAACGGTTTATTTTCCAAAGTCATGCTTACATTGTGATGATGCGCCGTGTGTTACCGTATGCCCAACTGGCGCTAGTTATAAACGCAGTGAGGATGGCATTGTTTTGGTCAACGCTGAAACCTGCATTGGTTGCAAATTGTGCAGTTGGGCCTGTCCTTATGGGGCGCGTGAATATGATGATACCCAAGGTGTGATGAAAAAATGCACCATGTGTGTGGACCGTATTTATAACGAAAACCTGTCCGAAGACGCTCGCGTACCTGCTTGTGTGTCATCCTGTCCTGCAGGGGCGCGGCACTTTGGTGATTTGGGTGACCCAAATTCAGGCGTTTCACAATTGGTTGAGGCACGCGGTGGCTATGACCTAATGCCAGAACAGGAAACCAAGCCGGTTAATAAATATTTACCACCAAGGGCCAAACAACACATGAAAGAAGAAACAGGCAAACAACTTAAAAAACAGCAGGATGGCCCCAAGGGGCTGATGAAACTGCTTGATCAAGCCTTAAGTTGGTAAAGGGGAAATAGTATGCATCCTGCAAGTTCGGTCATTATTTTTACCACCTTTTCAGGTACAGGTTATGGTTTGATGATGGTGTTATTAGCCACCATGCTATTGGGCTGGCTACCTCGAGATCCAAGCCTTGTGCTTTATGGTTTATTGCTCAGCTTTGCCTTGGTGACCATTGGTTTATTGTCGTCGACCCTGCATTTAGGGCATCCTGAGCGGGCATGGCGCGCGATTAGCCAATGGCGTTCTTCATGGCTTAGCCGTGAGGGGTTAATGGCCTTAATCACCTATGTGCCAATGGGCGTTTTGATCATTACGGCCTTTATGAACCTTCCTGATAATGAGGTGTTAGGAACAGTTGAAAACGCAGTTACCTCTGTTGCAGCTACAATGGGTGAGGGGCATATGGTTAGCCAGCTGCATGACACGTGGGTTAGTGTCATGATGGTGCTGGGGGTTATTTGTGCGGGGTTGACGGTCTTTACAACCGCGATGATTTATCGCTCCTTAAAGCCGGTGGCGCATTGGCATAATGGTTTTGTGGTACCGCTTTATCTGTTGATGTCCTTAATGGCAGGCAGCATGATTACGGTATTTTTCATGGTCGGGTTTGGCTATGACCTCAGCTATGTGGGTGTTTCCAGCATGGCACTGATTTTTGCCACCTTTGGGTTGAAGCTAAATTATTGGCGCGCCATGAACCGAATGGAACCCACCAGCACCATGGAAAGTGCCACCGGGTTAGGGCATTTGGGTAAAGTAAGCGTTTTAGAGCAAGCCCATACCGAAGATAACTATTTGATGAAAGAAATGGGTTATCAAGTGGCGCGCAAACATGCTGATAAGCTAAAGTTTTATTATCGCCTGTTTGCTTTCATTTGCTTTTTGACCATTACAGCGATCAGCATTTGGCAGTTTAACCAATGGTGGGTGATGGCGATCAGCGCCTTATCACTGATAATTTCATTGTTGGTGGAACGCTGGCTATTCTTCGCCGAAGCCAAACACGCCGTCGCCCTTTATTACGGTAAAAAATAATTTTTTAAAAAAGTTTGTAAGACTTTTGTATCTGCCTCGACTGTTTAGTCATAACCGTTTTCAAAAATGGGGTTTAGGACATGATACAAATGATACCAACTTTACGACAGCAAACTATATGTGCATCCATTCATACGGCTATAGCTAAGGCCGTTGCATCTGTGATGGTGGCAGCTGCCTTGTTATGGGTGATGCCCGCCAATGCTGCAACGGCCGCGCCGCAACAAGGCGTTCATAACCAGCATTTAAGGCTTTTTCAAAAGGAACCATTAACCTTTGATCCAGCTGCCATGATCAATGAGGGCGACTATTATCAATGTTATAAAGCGGGGTTGTCGCGCCCCATTAAGTGCCTTGATATGATGGTACCTGAAAATTGGGATCAACCGTCCGCTGAGAAGATTAATTTGCATATGGCAATCATACCGGCAAAGGGTGGTTTTTCTGAGGATGATCCCTTTATTGTTTTTGCTGGTGGACCCGGGCAAGCGGCAACAGATTATGGCAGTTTGGTGCGGGCTTCCTTTGATCGCATTAATGAACGCCGTGACATCATTCTGATTGATCAGCGTGGCTCGGGAATGTCTAACCCTTTATCTTGTGAAACTGATGACGAATCCTTTAGCGGTGCCAACAAAGAAATGATGGTTCAGGCCATTCAAAATTGCCTGGCAAGCTATGATGTTGATGTGCGTCATTTCACCAGCTTTGATGCCATCAAAGACTTTGAATATGTGCGTCAAAAATTAGCGATTAGCCAATGGAATATTTGGGGTGGATCTTATGGCACCCGCATTGGTTTGCTGTATATGAAACACCACCCTGAAGTTATTCGTACCGCCATTTTAGATGGTGTGGCAGCCCCTAATTCGCGCCTTTTTGTGACCGCTCCCGGTGATTCACAAGCGTCATTTGATAAATTGGTGACTGATTGTTTAAAGGATGAGGGATGTCGCAACTCCTTTCCAAATGTTGAACGCCAACTTTTTGACCTTATTGACCAACTCAATGAAAACCCTTTTGATTTTACGTGGCAAGAACCCTTGAGTGGCAAGGAAGAGAGCTTTCTCCTCAATGGTGAAGTGGTGGCGAATATTGTAAGAACATCGCTGTATGCACCGCAACGATGGGCGATGGTGCCTTACATTGTGGATCAAGCAGAAAGGCTGCAAAATTACAAACCCCTTGTTTCCCTAGCCTTAGATGGTGAAGTGTGGGCGGGCAGCAGCATGTATATTGGCCTAACCTTAAGCGTTTTATGTGCCGAAGAAGTGCCGCGTAATGTGGCCGCCGATGCGGCGCGCGAGGGTGAGGGTAGTTTCCATAAAGATTATTATTATCAGTTTTGGCTAGGTGCTTGTAGCCAATGGCCGATCAAATCCGTTCTTGCTGGTTATGAAGACCCCATTGAAAGTGACATTCCAACCTTAATTTTGTCTGGTGCCCTAGACCCTGTGACCCCAGAGGGCCGTGGCAACGATGCCGCCAAGCATCTCAAAAATGTGTGGCATTTAACCTCCAATGCCGCGGGTCATAATGTTAGCCATGTGGCCTGTGCGCCAAAAATAATGGCAGACTTTATCAAGGATATGTCCTTGCCAAAAGACGATTATGATTGCCTTGATCAGCCGATTAGGCCGTATTTTATGACCAGCCCAACGGGCGCCCGGCACTGAGACACGACAGCGAAAAAAGGATAAGAAAACATGATTACCATACAAAATATCGCAAAATCTTATGGTGATGTTCAGGCCGTTAAGGATGTTTCTTTTGAAGCAAAAGACGGCGAAATAACCACATTGCTTGGGGCAAATGGATCGGGCAAGACCACCACATTGCGCAGCATTTGTGGCCTCTTAAACATTGATCAAGGTAATATTTTGGTGGAGGGCACCAACGTCCATCAAGACCCAATTGAGATTAGAAAGTCGTTAGGGTTTGTTCCTGATGAATTTGGTCTCTACAGTCGCCTAACAGCACGTGAACATTTGGATTATTTTGCTGCCCTTCACGGCATGAAAGGGGCGGAAAAGAAAGCGGCCATTTCGGAGATTTTAGACCTTCTAAACATCAATGATTTGGCTGACCGTAAAACCGATGGCTTTTCTTTGGGCGAGCGCGCCAAGGTGGCCTTAGGGCGGGCGCTGGTTTATCGCCCAAAAAACTTTATTCTTGATGAACCGACCCGTGGATTGGATGTGGTGAGCATTCGTTTATTGCGTGGCTTATTGCGCAATTTAAAAGACCGTGGTCATGCTATTCTTTTTTCAAGCCATGTGATGGCAGAAGTGGCTGAATTATCAGACCGTGTTGTGATCATTGCTGATGGTCATGTGGTTGCCAATGAAACACCGCAAGCCATTGTTAAACAGGCTGGCACACAAAATTTAGAAGATGCCTTTGTTCAGCTAACGGGTATTGAAGAAAAGGAGATGGTGGCATGATGACGTCTTTGATTAAAACCGTTTTCAAGAAAGAGTTGAAAGACACGCTGCGGGATCGTCGCACCGTTTTTGCCGCCTTGGCATACAGTTTTATTGGTCCTGCTATGTTGTTGGTTATCATAAATTTTGCCGCCAGCATCATTGAAGAAAGCAGTGACCCTGTTATCGCCATTCAAAATGCTGATCAAGCGCCTTATTTAATGGCCCACTTAAAAGGCGAGGGTTACGAAATTCAAACCTTTGACAGCGATAAAAGCCCTGCCAATGGCATTGGAGATGTGGATGCCTTATTGACCATAATGCCCGGATATAAAAAGGCCTTGTCTGAAGGGAAAGGGGCCAGTGTGCGCATTTATGTGGATGAAACCAAACAAAGCAAGCGCCGTGCTGCGGGTATATTAGCCCGCGATATTGCGGGCTTTTCGCGCCAAATTGTTGACCAACGCATGGTGGCCAATGGTATGCCGCCATCCATGCGCCAAGCCATACGGGTCGAGCAAGTTGACTTGTCACTTTCAGGGGCGCAGGCAAAGCAAATATCCTTCATGTTGCTTTATTTCTTTATCCTTGCACCATTTTTCTCAAGTCTGAGTGTTTCCATTGATACAGCGGCGGGTGAACGTGAACGTAAGTCACTGCAGACCCTGCTGGTGCAACCCATTTCAACCCTTGACTTGGTGATTGGTAAATGGCTGATGGCGGTAATGTTTGGCATTGTGGGCACGGCAGTAACGGTTTTTGGCGGCATGAATGTGCTAACCTTTGCCCCCTTGGATGTCATAGGGATTAAGCTTAATTTGGATGTTGCTAGTCAAGTAGCGCTTTTCTTATCCTTAGCACCGCTGGCTTTTTTGGTGTCATCTTTACAAATATGGGTATCTTTAATGGCGAAAAGCTATAAAGAGGCAAACACCTATTTGCAATTGATGAGTTTTACGCCCGTTCTTATCGGGGTGTCGCTGGAATTAAGCGGTGAAACCCTTGAAGGAGCTTTGTCCTTTGCCCCGATTGTGGCGCAATTACAGGCATCGCGTGGAATCATAACAGATGGCGCTGGGGATATTCCAACACTTGTTATTGGTGGCGTGGTGTGCTTGTTATTATCCGCCATCGGGTTATACTTCACCTCAAAGAAATTGCAGTCTGAGACCATTTTATCAGCGGCGTAACGTGGCGCGATTAACCAAAATGTGAGAGCAACGTGGGCTATCAAATTGATCAAATTATTGCTGACTATGGTCCACTGATATCGCGTATTGCTGCCACCTATGAGGCTGATCCGGTTGAACAAAAAGACTTGGTGCAAGAGGTTTTATTGGCGGTGTGGCAGGGGCTATCCGTTTTCAAGGGTGAGGCCAGTTTGAAAACCTATGTGGCACGCATTGCCCATTATCGCGGTGTTGATCATGTTAGGCGCCATAGCAACAAACCCAAAAGCCAACCGCTGGATGACAGCTTGGTGTCGGGTGCCAAATTAGAGGAAATTGCAGATAAGAATTTGAAACTGCAAAAACTTTTGTCCGAGGTAAGGCAGCTGCCGCTTCCTTTAAGACAGGTAGCCACCCTTGCGCTAGAGGGTTTTGAGGCTAGGGAGATAGCTGACTCATTAGGGTTAACCCCAAACAATGCAGCCGTTAGGTTAAATCGTGCAAAAGCAACATTAAAAGAAGTGATGAGTAAATGACGCAGGAAAACCAGCAAAATAAACCAGACCTCGATTGGCAGGAAATGTCATCTCTTTGGCAGCAAGATGGTTTTGCCAATGACCTGAATATGGACCAACTTGCAACGTCAATAAAACGTAAGGCCTTGCAAATGAAAATGATGTTGGCCTTGGAATGGTTAATCTCCCTCGTTGGGGTTATTGTTGGTCTTCTTGTTTATCTTAAATATGATAGCCTTTTTGAAACCGCTGTAGGCATTGTAACAATTGCTGCTTCTCTTTTTATGGGGTGGTTTGGTTATAAAAACCGCCGTAATACATGGCAAGCCAAAGACGAAACTTTTAGTGCTATGGTTGACCTGTCTATTAAGCGCGCTAAAGCAGCCATAAGTTATGCTAAAATGAATCTCTATACTGCTCCAATGGCGATAATTTTTGTCAAGCTTGCTTATGATCATCGCTCAAAAGATTTCGATACCATGGCACCAGAAAAAGCCAGCAATTTACAGATGCTGTTTGGGCTAGCTATGGTTTTCATTGTTGCTGCTGTGATTTGGTCAATTTGGTATTGGGTGAGAAACAAAAGAAACCTAAATTATTGGCTGGAAATTAAAGGCCAACTGACTGAAAAATAAAGGTAAAAAACCAAGTTTCCTTGACAGCTTTCTATTCTCGGTTAATGCTAGTCCGTGGATTGGGGAGACTTTCATTGAGTCAGACTATTGATGTTGCATTAATTGAAGACAATTAAGATGATATTGAACTGATTCAGCTTGAATTTCAAATGGCTGGATATCAGGCCAATTTTCACATCGTTGAAACCATTGAGCAGTTGCGCAGCTTTTTGTTAAAATCAAAGCCCGATGTCATCATCAGTTGTTATGAAACCCCCGAAATTAGCTGTTTTCATATTTTAGGCTGTCTAAAAGACCTTGGCTTAGATATTCCCTTTTTGGTGCTTTCAACAAAAATTTCCCAACCGATGGTAACCCGTGTTTTGCAAATGGGTGCCAATGATTTTATCACCAAGGATCGCTTGGCAAAATTGGTGCCTGTGGTTGAACGCGAGGTCCACGAGCAGGTTTTGCGCAATGAAAAGCGGGTCGCTGAAAAAGCCTTGCAAGATAATGAAAAAAACTTCAAAGCAATCCTTGATAATTCGCCCGTTTTATTGATGCAATATGATCATAATAATCAGATTAATTTATATAATCAGGCTTTTGTTGATGTTTATGGTAATGCGGCGGGTGATCTGGAAACTAGTGATGAGCTGTCAGAATTGTGGAGCTTTTTAGAGCCTTTTAATAATGAGGTTTTAGAGCAAGGTAAAACCATCAAAGAAACTTTTTCTTCTGAACTGACCCAGCGGGTTTATTTGGCTAATATTTTTCCTATTGCTGATCATGGGCAAAAGGTTGAAACCATCTGCGCCATTCTGTCAGATATTACTGAAAAGTTTCACCAAGAACGACAAATGTTGCAAATGCAAAAGATGGATGCATTGGGCAAATTAACCAGCGGTGTTGCCCATGATTTTAATAACCTGTTGACGATTATACAGGGCACGGCTGAAATATTAGAAGATGCGATCGACGAGCCCAGCTTACAGCGCTTTGTGCGATCCTTACTGCGGGCCACCAATACGGGGGCCGAGCTAACCAAGCAGTTGCTCGCCTTTTCACGCTTTGAAAAGGCTGAAACTAATGTTGTTGATTTAAGCCATCTAGTGAACAATATGCGTTCTATCATTTCTTCTATTGTGGGGCCTGATGTTGTCCTTGACTTTCAATTAGAAGAAAAATGTTGGCCCGTTTTAACCGACACAGGCAAATTGGAAAATGCGATTTTAAATCTGGCAATTAACAGCCGAGATGCCCTTGAGGGTGATGGTAAAATAATTGTTAAAACAGGTAATGTGACTTATCAGGAATTGCCGCTTAAAAACCGTTTGTTAAATGCCCGCGCCGGGAAATATAGCTATGTGACAATTTCAGATAATGGACATGGTATTCCTGAAGCCATTAAAGAGCATATTTTTGACCCCTTTTTCACAACCAAGGAAAAAGGCCGCGGCACAGGTTTAGGCTTGGCAACCCTGTATTCTTTCATGAACCAATATAATGGCTTCATCATGCTAGACAGTAAAGAGGGGCAAGGCACCTCCTTTGGGCTATATTTCCCGCTGATCAAAGATGATAAAAAATCTACTTCGGGGTCAGTGAAGAAAACGGCTCTTAGCTATGATCCAAATGCCCGGATAATGGTTGTTGAGGATCAAGAAGATATCCTTGCCATTATCGTGGCGGTTCTTCAACGTGAGGGCTTCCAAGTGGAAAGTGCGCTTAATGCAGAAACGGCCTATGAGATGATCTCTAAAAATCCTCCTGATTTGGTGTTAAGCGATATTATGCTTACAGGTCCGATGAAAGGCAATGCGTTGGTAAAAAAAGTGGTTAGCGAGTTTCCCGATGTGAAGGTCTGTTTTATGTCTGGCTTTACGCGGGGATATGATCTTTCACCTTCGGCCATTGGGCGTAATGTTAAGCTTTTGAAAAAACCTTTTAAGAATGAAAAGCTCATCCATACCATTCAGCAGGTCTTAGCCGAGCGTATCTAAATATCGACTATTCCAATAAACTACTTGACCCTTATTCGGTTTGATGAAACTCTTCCTGTCGATAAATCATAAAGTAATAGTATGGGGGAAACCATGACTTTTAAATCAAAAATTTCAGGCTTTGCTATGTTGGCATCGTTGGCGGTAGCGGGTGTTTCTGCAGGGTCAGTGATGGCACAAACAGATATGGAAAAAGCCACGCAAATAGCAAAAGAAAACATCATTGTGGATACGCACATTGATGTGCCATATCGTTTGAAAGGGAACCTTGATCGCACGGGCCAGTGGATTGACGTTGGTGTTAGCACAGGTGATGAGGGTGACTTTGATTATCCCCGCGCCAAGGCTGGTGGATTGGATGCACCGTTTATGTCTATCTATATTCCTGCCTCTTATGAGCCCGATGGGCAACCAAACGGCAGTGCTAGTAAATTAGCGGATGACCTAATCGACTTGATGGAACGTGTTGTGTCTGAACATCCTGATAAATTTGCCATTCCGCATTCGGTTGATGACATGATCCAGCATTTTAACGAGGGTAAAATTTCCTTGCCGTTGGGCATGGAAAACGGTGCACCCATTGAAGGTAAGATGGAAAACTTGCAGCATTTTTATGAGCGCGGCATTCGATACATCACCCTAACACACTCGGCGTGGAACCATATTTCTGACAGTTCTTATGACCCTGATAAACATTGGGGTGGCCTCAGCCCGTTTGGTAAAGAACTGATTGTTGAGATGAATAAAACCGGCGTGATGGTTGATATTTCTCACGTCTCTGACCAAGCTTTCTGGGATGTGATGGAAATCACAAAAACACCTGTGATAGCTTCACACTCATCCGCCCGTCATTATACCCCGGGTTTTGAGCGTAATATGAGCGATGACATGATCAAGGCCTTGGCTGAAAACGGTGGCGTTATTCAAATTAACTATGGCTCAAGCTTTTTAACCGAAGAAGCAAACACCTACCGCTCTCGTGGTGCCGCTGATTATCAAGCCCACCTTGAAGCCAATGGATTAGAAGACAGCAATGAGGTGCGTGCTGCATTCATGGAAACATGGACCGCAGCAAACCCTTATCCATTTGCAACCTTTGATGAAACCCTTGATCATTTTGATCACGTGGTGAAATTGGTTGGTATTGATCATGTGGGTATTGGTTCTGACTATGATGGTGTTGGTAATACCCT
>CAKZLM010000136.1 GCA_937126915.1 uncultured Alphaproteobacteria bacterium | reverse complement strand
TGCAGCGGCAGCTGTAATTTTTGCATTTATATATTTCAGTCACGTAGATAATAGATATACCCCAATTAATTATAGCGATTCTTTTGCTTGGAGTTTTGAAGAAACAGAAAGTGAGCTGAGCTCCTTATTTGTTGCTTCACAAGAAATAGAAACTCCTGTGGAAAGTAGAAAAATAAAAGAATCAAAAAAAGCAGAGAGTTTCCAAAAAACGCAAATAGAAAGAATAGAACCCTTGCAGTCTTCAAAATATGCTTCATTAAATTCAGGCAAGTTTAATGCTAAACCCAAAAATATTGATTTGATGGTAGACACTAATCCTATTGATTTAGCATTTAAAGAAAACCAAACAACTGCTAAAGATACCCAGGAGGAATATACCCCTATTGATCAATATGCAAAAAATCAAATTCAGGATAAATTGCTAAAAGGAAAATCTATTTCAGAAAATATAAATGATGGTCTAGCAGCTTTAAGTGATGATAAGGTTAGCTTTGATATCAAGACATCAGATGAAAATAAAATCCAAAAGTTTGCTTTAAACATAGGTAAATTCAGCATTTCTCGAACTAATTAGTTTAAGTTGTAACTATTTAAAGACTTGTTCGTCACACTATAAATCAATCACAATGAAAAAGATATTAAACACAATTTTGATTACAAGCTTATTAAGTTCTGCAGCTTATGGTCAAGGTGTACAAGTAGAAAAAGCAGATACCAATTACAATGCTCAAAAATCTAAAACAACTATTACCTATGAAGAGGGTAAGGTTACCATCCAAGATGAGGATGGAGAGGATACTACAAAAATTACTTGGGGAAACAAGAGAATTATTATAGTAGACAATGATGAATCAGACACTATTGAGATGAAAAAAGAGGTAAAACAAAGGTTTAATCACTTTGCAGGAATTGATCTTGGAGTAAATGGCTTTTTGTCTGATAAACAGAGTTTTGATTTGCAGAAAGATGCACAGTTTATGGATTTGGACTATGCTAGATCATTTACAATTAGCTTAAACTTTTTTGAACAATATATTCCGATATTCAATGAGAAATTCGGGATAAGCACAGGTTTAGGATTCGAGTTTACTAAATATGCATTATCTAGAGATATAAGCATTTATGCAGATAAAGACACAACTTTTGGCTTTACAGACTCTTCCAAATCAATTCAAAAGAATTTATTCAAAACAGAGATGATCAATTGGCCTATTATGTTAGAAACCAATCTGGGTAAAGATGCAAAGCATTCATTTCACTTAGCTGCAGGTGGAATGGTAAGCTATAGATTAGGAGCTAAAACAAAGCAAAAATATTCTCAAGGAGGCACAGACTTTAAGTCGAAAGACAGAGGCGATTTTAATACAAATCCCTTCATGTTTAGTTTGGTGGCAAGAGTTGGATACGGCAACTTTACCATCTTTGCAAACTACAGTCTAACCCCTCTATTTGAAGACAATCATGGTCCTGAAATTTATCCCTTCTCCATAGGGATATCCCTTGCATCTTTTTAGTTAAACTACAGTAAATCAGGATCTAGTCCCGCTATTAGCGGGACTTTTTTTGTTTAATTATTTTTGAATTCAAAGATTAGCATTATGGCAGGACATAGTAAATGGGCAAATATTAAACGAAGAAAAGGAGCTCAAGACGCTAAAAGAGCAAAAGTGTTTACTAGAATTTTAAAAGAAATTGCAATAGCTGTAAAGGAAGGGGGAAACCCTGACCCAGATGCTAACCCTAGGCTGAGATTAGCTATTGCGAATGCAAAAGGGGTTAATATGCCTAAAGACAATATTAATCGTGCTATCAAAAAGGCTTCCGATAAAGATAGTGAGAGTTATCAAGAGGTTAGTTATGAGGGTTATGGGCCTGCAGGTATAGCTCTATTTGTAGAAGCAACAACAGACAATATTAACAGGACTGTTTCTAATGTAAGAGCAATTTTTTCTAATTCATCAGCAAATTCAATTGCAGCCGAGGCACGCGATTTAACATTCTCAATAGACTCAGGTGAGGCTGTTTTGATAAAGTCTTTAACATAAACACGTGCCATAAGAGTATTAGCTTGCACTCTGGAAGATTGATTAGTCTGTAGTGCATAACCTCTATATTCGCCGAAATCGGTTTTACCTGTGTTGAGATATATCGAAGAAATAATTGCTAAAGCTGTTAGAAAAAATAGTATAATTCCAAAGCCACCAAATATTTTAGTTTTGATGTTTAAATCATTTAAAAAACGCATTTTTGCCTCACCTTTTATAATTTATTGATACACTGTAAATGAATAATGAAACAAAAAATCCCTATACATTAATTCATCAAGTACTCGTCTTTATATATTTTAAAAGTTAAAATAGTGTGAATAGCATTTTTGTAATTCCAGCCTAAAAGAGCAGGCATATCCAAGCCCCATAACCGATATTTTCATAGTGCTATACAGCCTCACGAACCTCACAGAGTTTTTCTTTAAAATACTCATAACACTATAAAACTTGGACAAGATCACAATTTGCTAAAGCTTAACCACTACGCATCTTCCTTAAATGATCTCTAAGCAAGTACAAATCATACCCCTCCCCATAATCGTTACCCACTGAGTTTATTTGTTTCCAGCCGCCTAACTGATCAATCATGTCTATCGGGCACTGTATGGCCCTTAAACGGTCTCTGAAGCTATGTCTGAAGCCATGAATGACATGTTTGTCACCAGCTACAGTTTTAAGCCATTTATTTAAGACAGCACTAACAGAATTGGTCTTACTCTCTTCTTCATTGACATATGCAGGAAAGGCAAACCTTGAACGTACATTTGTTCTTATTCTTTCAGCCGCCCACAAGGCAGACCCAATTAATGGAACCTTTCTCTCACTACTATTTGTTTTCAATGACCGCCATGGATGGGGTTGGATTATGAGGTGAGGTACGTCGTGATCTAACACAATATCCTCTTTTAATAGCCCTAAGCCCTCAGACAATCTCATACCCGTGTCAGCAATTAAAGCCACTAACCACCTTTTATCATCATCAAGCTTCATACATTCTTGCTGAACAATCTTAATGGTCTCAACTGGTATAGATGTTCTGTCATGCACTGGCTTTGCTTGACCAAAGTCTAACTTTGAAAAAACATTATTAATTGGCAATGCATATTCATTGATTGAGAGGTTGATAACAGACCGAACAACAGACAATAATCTTTTAGCACTTTGAGGAGCTAGACCACGGCCTAAGATTTTGTCTCTAAGCTTAAGAGCATCTGTGCGATCATATTTATCAATTTCCATATCACCCGAACAAGATATAAGTTCCCTAACTGCTCTTTCACTTGTTCTGACAAATGCATCAGAGTTTTTAGTGTTTTTATTCCTAATATATAAGGCAAGGGCTTCACTCAATTTCGGGATGCTTTGAGGATCACCATGCTTTTCCACTAACAAATGTGAGGCAGGGATTTCTAAAGTCTCCATAGACAACTGTAACCAATACTTGTTCAGCTTTGCTGTTACATCACTAGATAACTCTCGAGCATCCTTTTCATTTTGTGTACCCAAAGAGAACTCAACTACCCCTTTGCGGTAAAATTTTCTCAATTTGTGTGGTACTCTGCGCCTATAATAAAATATCCTACCCTTCAGTTTTACATAAGGAATTTTAAGTTTCTTAGATTCTTTCTTAGATGAAATGTGTGCCATTTTGTGTGCCACCCCTCTAATTCGTTGAATTAAACGAGTTACGGCATCTTTAGCTAAGAGGTTGAGATAACTAGCCTTTTCAGCCATCAAAGGTCTGTTTAGGCTATGTAGGAAGGCCATAAGTTGGCGCACCCAAGAGGATTCGAACCTCTGGCCTCTGCCTTCGGAGGGCAGCGCTCTATCCAGCTGAGCTATGGGTGCTTTGGGTAGGGCAATCAGATGTTTGCTTTGGCGGAATTTAGCGGCCTTCCTATCTTTATGCAACGATGAAATGCGCCTTAACCGAAAAAAGCCACCGACAAGGATAGCGCTTATGCCCCTCTCACTGCTTAACTCTTAATGTTTAGCGCGGTTTTACTGGACTGCTCAACCTTTTTACTTAAATCAGGCTTGTTCTTTTATCATCCCATCAGTAGGCTTGACCAAAATAAGCCTTTAAATCTGATGGAATGTTAACTATGCGCATAAAAAAACCTAAACTGGCATCGACAAAGAATAAATCAACTGATCGAGAAAAGAGCAAAAAACCCTCTGTGGAAAAGGCCCCCATAAGAGCATTTTTGTTAGGCACTTGTATGTTCATGTCGCCATCATTCCTTTTAGCAGCTCCAACATATTTCGAGGTACCATCCATAGGCATGACATCCCCGTTCAAAGAAATAAACGTGCCTTCATCATCTTCACGAGCCTCTAAGTCTTCTTCAGCAACCGAAGCGGCCAACCTAGCAAAGCCAAAAACACAAGCTAGCGAGCACGACACGCCCAGCATCATGACCTCATCCGCACTGGCTGACTTTCCTAGCCCTGAGGCCGATATCATCATCCCTTATGGTAATGACCAAGAACAATTTGGCGAATTACGCCTGCCCAAGGGTGAAGGGCCCCATCCGGTGATGATGTTTATCCATGGCGGCTGTTGGTTGGCCCCCTATGACATTAAGCATGTGCGCCAATTAGCCAAGGCTTTCACCGATGAAGGCATTGCTACATGGACCATTGAATTTCGCCGTGTCGGTAACCCCGGCGGCGCTTGGCCTGGCACCTTTGAGGACGTCTCCGCCGCCGGTGATTTCCTCCCCACCCTTGCCGAGAAATATAACCTTGATATGAACCGCTTTATCACTGCAGGCCATTCTGCCGGTGGACATTTGGCGCTTTGGTATGCCAACCGACCTGATGAGTTTAAACCACGGGTAACAATCCCTAGAGTCAAAGGCGTTTTGGCTTTGGCCCCCGCTGCTGATCTGGCTTATTTGCATCAAACCAAGGCCTGTGGGTCAGCGGTGGACAAATTAATGTTGGGCGGGCCTGACCAATTTCCAGAGCGTTACAAGCTAGGCTCTGCCATTGATCGCTTGCCTGTTAACACGCCGCAGCATGTGATTTTGGGGCTATATGATGATGCCTGGACACCCGGCGGCATGCGTTATGTTAACGCAGCAGTCACACAAAAAGCGCCCATCACCCTAACCATTGCCAAGCAATCAGGCCATTTTGAAATGATTGACCCACGCACAAGCACATGGGATTTGGTCCTGAAGGCAGCCAAAGATTTGCTGAAATAAAGCGTTGAAAATCCACGCCTTGATGCGTACCCTAGCTGCCAAGTTATGGCATGTTTTAGGGGGATGATCATGATGCGCTGGCTTATAACCATTTTAATGGCAAGTATTTTAATCAGTTGTGGTGACCAAAGCGACAATGCCAAAATTGCTGTGGTTGAGGGCGTTACAGAAGAGCTTGCCCAGCACCGAAAACAAACCATCAGCAACATTCACTATCACCTAAAGCTGGATATTCCGGCAGATCACCAAAAGGCCATTCCTGCCCAATTAACGCTTAGTTTTGATCTCAGTGATACCAGCCAAGATGTGCAACTTGATTTGCGCCATTCAAACCCAGACATAAAAAATGTCATGATCAACAAGCAGGTGGCAGATGTGCTGCACCTGAAAGAACATGTCATTATCCCCGCTGAAACATTGAATAAGGGCAACAACACCATCAGCATGAATTTTGTGGCAGGCGACACATCCCTCAATCGCCAGCCAGAGTTTTTATACACCCTGTTTGTGCCAGATCGGGCGCGCACCGCCTTTCCTGTGTTTGACCAGCCCAACTTAAAAGCCACCATCCAATTTACCTTGACCATGCCAGAAAACTGGAACGCCATTGCCAATGGACCTCTGCTTCGGGAAGAAACCCGTGATGGCCGCAAAACCGCTTATTTCGCCAAATCAGACAATATGAGCAGTTATTTATTTTCTTTTGTGGCCGGACAGTTTCAAAAGGTGAAGCGCAGCATTGATGGGCGCACCATGACCATGCTGCACCGCGAGAATGATGCCGAAAAAGTGGCCCGTAACCTTGATGATATCTTTGAACTGCATGCCAGTTCAATAAACTGGATGGAAGACTATACTGGCATTCCATACCCCTTTAAAAAGTTCGACTTTGCACTAATACCCAGCTTTCAATATGGCGGGATGGAGCATGTTGGGGCGATTCAATATCGCGCCCGATCATTGTTTTTAGATCAAGACCCATCGCCCAACGAATTGCTGTCCCGGGCCAGCCTTATTGGACATGAAACGGCCCATATGTGGTTTGGTAATTTGGTCACCATGGACTGGTTTAACGATGTGTGGACAAAAGAGGTTTACGCGGGCTTTATGGCCAATAAAATTAACAATCCTGACTTTCCAAACATAAATCATGACCTTAATTTTACCCTGCGTCGTTATCCTGCCGCTTATGGTGTCGACCGCACTGAGGGCGCCAATGCCATTCGCCAACACCTGCCCAACTTGAACGAAGCAGGCACCATGTATGGCGCCATCATCTATAACAAAGCGCCCATCATGATGCGCCAATTGGAAACCCTGCTTGGGGAGGAAAACTTTCGCCAAGGCCTTAGCCAATATTTAAAAACCTATGCCAATGGCAATGCCACATGGCCACAATTAGTTGAAATATTAGACACTTACAGCGACCAAGACATAATGCAATGGAGCCAAACATGGGTTGAAACCCCAGGTCGCCCTCACTTCATGCTTGAGGGTGAAGATACCCTGCTGCAATCTGACCCCGCCGGGCAAGACCGCCTATGGGGCCAGCAGTTTTCGGTCACCGACCTCAACACCCCCAACACCATAGAAGCCCTTACTCTGACCACACAAAAGACACCTTTGTCAAAAGTTGGCTCAAGCCCATTTGTCAATAGTGATGGTATGGGGTACGGCCTATTCCCACAAGATATTCCCTCACCCGCGCAATGGCAGGCATTGAGTGATTTACAAAAGGGTGCCTTGATTGTGAACCTATATGAGGCCAGCATCAGTGTTGATTTAACACCGTCACCACAGGAAACCATCAGCTTTTTATTAACCAACGTTATTGATGACGGCAACGACCTGATTAGCCAACGCGCCCTTGGTCAAATGGGTACGCTTTATTGGCAATATTTAGGAAATGACGATCGCCGCATCATTGGCCGCGATATTGAAACCAACCTAAGACGCTTGATCAGCGACCAAAACTTAAGTCCTGCAAGACGCAAATCTTATTTCCGCGCCCTCAGCAATATGGCTGAAAGTGATGAACAATTAGCATGGTTAGAACGTGTTTGGCAAAATCAAACGCCCCCTGAAGGCATTAATCTATCAGAAAATGATTATGTGTCTTTAAGCGCACAACTAGCCATCAAACAGCCAACAAAGGCCGATAGCATTATAACCACCCAAGCGGGGCGCATTGAAAACCCCGACAGGAAACGCCGTTATGATTTCATTAGCGCCAGTTTGTCGCCTGACCAAGCCACGCGCGATGCCTTCTTTGAAAGTTTAAAACAGGAGAATAACCGCGCGGTTGAATCATGGGTTTTAGCAGCGCTTAACTATTTGCATCATCCATGGCGCCGTGCGCAGTCGGAAAAATATTTAACTGATAGTTTACAGTTGATGGAAGAGATCCAACGCACCGGCGACATCTTCTTTCCAACGGGCTGGATCGCCAGTAGTTTGAGCAGTTATCAATCGGATAGTGCGGTGCAAACTGTGCGTAATTTTTTAGCAGAGCGACCTGATTATAACTATCAATTAAAGCTTAAAATACTGCAAGGCGCTGACCCTTTGTTTAGAGCCAACGCCTTGATTAATCCTTAAAGCAGGAGACAATCCTTAACAAAAGGGCACGCTTCTTAAACCTCTAGCGGTTCAAGGCCAAGTTTTTTAAACAGCGCCAAATCCTTATTATTTTCAGGGTTTGGCGTGGTTAACAATTGTTCGCCATAAAAAATAGACGATGCCCCCGCCATAAAACACAGCGCCTGTAATTCTTCAGACATTTCTTGACGACCAGCGCTTAAGCGAACCTCAGATTTTGGCATCATAATGCGCGCCACCGCAATGGTGCGCACAAATTCAAACGGGTCCAACTTTTCAACATTTTCCAAAGGTGTTCCCTTTACCGCCACCAACATATTAATCGGCACACTTTGCGGGTGATGGGGCAAGTTGGCTAGGGTTTTAAGCATACCTGCACGGTCACGACGATCTTCGCCCATGCCGACAATGCCACCTGAACACACGTTCATGCCTGCATTGCGCACGTGCTCTAATGTTTCAAGGCGTTCTTGATAGGTACGGGTGGTGATAATTTCACCATAATAATCTTCTGAGGTATCAACATTATGATTATAATAATCAAGACCCGCATTTTTCAGGCGCTCTGCCTGCGATTTATCCAACATGCCAAGGGTCATACAGGTTTCCATGCCCAGCTCGCGCACGTGGGTGTGGCTGTCGATGACCCCGGGGCTGATGGCCTGCGATGCCCCTTCGACGCGACGTACACACTTTTGTGGGATGCCCTCGTGCGCCGAGGCCTCGGCTCCCAAGGCGAGCACCCGATCCCCCGAGATCAGCATCGCGTCCGAGCTGGGGCGATCGTCATCTCCCGTCCAGATCGCAAAGCCGGTCAAGAGGGTCGCGGACTCACCATCGCAGGCCGCGCTTTCGGTGCCCGGTGCAA
>CAKZLM010000135.1 GCA_937126915.1 uncultured Alphaproteobacteria bacterium | reverse complement strand
CAGCCAATAGGTATTGAAGCCAAGCCTGCAAGGCCGCCAAGCCAGAATACCCAGCTTTTCATACCGGACATAAAAATGATTGAGATACCACCCGCGACCAACAAGATGGTGGTGCCCAAATCAGGTTGGCGAATGATAAGAATACCGGGCAGCATAATTAACAACAACGGCATCACCATACTGGAAAGTTTTTTCGCATCTTCAAGACTAACGCCATGATAATAGCGCGCCAAGGCCATAATAACCGCCACTTTCATCAGTTCTGATGGCTGCACACGGATAACCCCAAGGTCAAGCCAGCGCATCCCACCCATGCCAGTGGATCCGACAAACTCAACCGCCACCAACATTAACAAACCAATGAAATAAGCGGGGTAGGAAAAGGCCATCCAAAACCGCAAGCTGGTGACCGCAATGGTAAGCATTAAGATAAAGGCCACCCCAAAGCGGATCGCCTGCCTGCTGGCCCAAGGATCCCACTGCCCACCAGCCACCGAATAAAGCATGGCACAGCCAATACCTGCCACCATGACCAATAATAAAATCATAAACCAATTAAGATTGGTCAGACGTTGATAAACGGATCGATTACTGTTACGCGGGGAAAAAGATAAACTGTGAGCCATTAACGCGCCCCCCCACCCGGATTGATAGGTTGATCCACATTAGCAGCTGTAAGCGCTAATGTCTTGCTTGGGTCACGTTCTAAGGTGCGGCGCATAATATCCCGCGCTAATGGGGCAGCGACACTGCTACCACCACCGCCATGTTCAACAATAACACTAACAGCATAACGCGGGTTCTCAATTGGACCATAACCCATATAAAGGGCGTGATCGCGCTCTTTCCACGCGCGTTCTTTAAAGGCCTCGTCGCCAATTTCACGCTCGGCTTGGGTAATACGACGCACTTGTGAAGTACCTGTTTTACCTGCCATCGACATTCCTTCGCCCCGCAAGCGAGACAAAAAGGCTGTGCCACCTTGTTGCATAACGGCTTCCATGGATTCATGCATCCATTTCATATGCTCATCAGGGACATCAATTTTGGTGGGATCAGGTCGCGGTTGCACCACCCCGCCAACCGAATGCAACAATCGCGGTTGCACAGCCCAGCCACCGTTAGCAATGCGCGCCGCCATGACCGCAATTTGTAGGGGCGTTGCCAACAAAGCCCCCTGCCCAATACCCACAATAACCGTATCACCTTTTTGCCAAGGCGTGCCATAGATCGCTTGTTTCCATGCACGGGTTGGGACCAAGCCATCTTTTTCGATACCAAGCCCTAAGTCAAAATGTTGCCCAAAACCAAATTCTTTTAGCATTGCAGCAATGTTATCAACCCCAACTCGCACGGCGACATCGTAGAAATATACATCACACGAACCCGCAATGGCTTGAATCATATTCACATGACCATGGCCATATTCTTTCCAGCAGTGGAAAGTATGATTACCCAGAACATGCTTACCATTACAAAAAACGGTTTCTTCTTTGGTCACAACACCTTCACGTAAGGCAGCAAGTGCAACCACCATTTTCACCGTTGACCCGGGCGGGTATTGCCCTTGAACCACTTTATTTAAGAGCGGTTTACGCGGGTCTTTTTGCAAGGCATTCCAATTGGCATGACTGATACCAAAATTAAAATCATTGCTATCAAATGAGGGGGTCGAGGCCTGTGCAACAATATCACCGGTATGAATATCCATCACCACGGCTGCGGCACTTTCCTCACCCAACAATTCATGCACATAAGACTGTAAACCCATATCAATGGTTAAAACAGCATCATTACCCTTCTGAGCTTTGTTTTCTGATAATTCACGCACAACTCGGCCGTAGGCATTCACCTCAACATCACGGTCACCCGCCATGCCACGTAAGTTTTCTTCTAAGTGTCGCTCCAAACCAATTTTACCAATGCGGAACCCCGGCAATTGTAACAAGGGGTCTTGATCCTCGAACAAATCTTCTTCGGTCGGCGCACCTACATAGCCCAACAAGTGTGCCACCTGTTTGCCATTGGGATAATAACGGGTGGCACCATCATCGGGCTGCACACCGGGTAAGTTAACACTATCCACATTGATGCGGGCAAAATCTTGCCATGTCATATTCTCTGCCACGGTCACGGGCAAGAACTTGCGCTGGCGTTTAATGCGCCTCATCAGGCGATCAATACGGGCGTCAGACAGGTCAATGATTTGGCCTAATTGTTCTAATGTTTCGCGCACATCTTGGGTTTCTTCAGGAATGAGAAACACTCGGTAATCTTTGCGGTTACCAGCCAGTACACGACCAGCCCGGTCTAAAATCAAACCACGTTCGGGGGCAATAAGGCGTTGCGAAATACGGTTTTCATTGGCCAACATTTGATATTTATCGGCCTCAACCACGCCCAGATAATACATACGTCCAAACAAGACGGCTGATAATAAACCTTGTCCACCTGCAAGCAAAAATGCCCGCCGTGAAAACGTGTTTACGCGATCTCCTTCAGCCTTCATGGTTTGATCGTCACCCTTTATTTCAAAAAGTAATTGTTAAATAAACGGAACAACATTGTTATTATTGGGAATAACAAGATGGTCACTAATCCTTGCAATAATAGCGGATAAAATGACAAAAAGCTACCCGCAGCGAAAGAATGCAATAACCATATCAACGGATAGAGGGTTACAGCGACCACAACAAAGCCAATCCATGTTAAGAGAAAGCCTTGCCCTTGGGTAATTTTTTGTTGGTTATTCAGCACCAACGCCAACATTAAAAGCACAAAACTGGTCACCCCAAACGGCGTTCCGCTGGCAAAATCATCAATAAAGCCTATAGAGAACAAAGCCAAAGGAGGCACAAAACCTGGTTTATTGAGAATATAATAATAGCCAAATATTAAACTAACATGGGGTAAAAACATGCCCATTGAATCATTGCGGATGGGAATTCTAAGTAGAAAAATAAGACACACCACAAAAATGAGCGGTGCCCAAATCATAATCATTTTTGCCAAAGGGCTTTTACGACGGGTCATTAGAACTGGCCCTCCCTTTGGTCATTTGCAGGATTCTCAGGATTATCCTGTGGCGCGGCGTTTGAATTATTATCATCGACCAAAGCCACGGTGTGCTTTTTCAAAATAGAGACAAAATTTAAATTACTAAGGCGACTTTGTGGTGTCACATGAATGGTGCCTTCTTCGATACTGGTTACAGTGCCCACCACCAAGTCAGGGCGGAAGATGCCGCCATCGCCACTGGTCAAAATGCGGTCACCAACTTGAATGTCAGGATTCAGGGGTAAAAACGCCAACCGTAGATCTGAATTATTGGTTCCAATGGCAATACCATTATCACCGCTACGCTCAACCCGAACCGGTATTCTGCTATTAATATCAGTTAAAAGCAGCACTTCACTGGTGGTAAAACCAACATGAATTGTCCGCCCGATAAGGCCTGTGCCATCGACCACCGTTAGGTCAGATTCAACCCCGTCATTACGGCCAGAATTCACCAAGGCACTGCGCGCATAGGCACCACCAATCAGACTAATTACCCGTGGAGATACTAGAATTTCATGGGGTAATGACTTTACTTGCAGTAAGTCAATCAAGCGTTGATTTTCAAGGGCCAGGCGTTCGGCAACACTGCGCCATTCTTCCAAGCGGGACACTTCTTCATTTAAGCGTTCATTTTCTTCATAGACATCAATGATGTCACCGATGAACGAAAAACTGTCTGAGGTTTTGCGCATAATGGCATTCACCCCACTAATGGGAGGGGCGAAAAGATCATCCAAGGTCGCACGGATAAGGGCAATACCGGGGTAACTGGTGCGCTCAAACACAAGAAACAAGGCCGAAAGCAACAAGAACAAGATCAAACTTGTTAACTTATTGCTTTTCTTAAAAAGGGCCCGATTTACACTTTTGTTCACGTGAACGCTTTACCCCCTCACCCCAAAGAGAACAGAAATATTAATATTCTCTGGTCAAAACTTCTCTTAGTTTTTCGTCCTCAAGTACGCGGCCTGTACCAAGGGCAACACAGGTTAGAGATTCTTCTGCAATTGAAACAGGAAGGCCTGTGGCTTTGCGAATAACTTTATCCAAGTCTTGCAATAAAGCACCACCACCAGAGAGCATAATACCACGATCAACAATATCGGCTGATAGCTCTGGTGCAGTTTGTTCAAGCGCAACTTTAACACCTTCAACAATGGCACCAACCGGCTCAGCCAATGCCTCAGCAATATCCGCTTGTGAAATCGTAATTTCTTTTGGTACACCATTCATCAAATCGCGACCACGGATATCAACGGTTTTACCAACGCCATCGCTTGGCGCCATGGCGGTGCCGATTTCAGCTTTAATGCGTTCAGCCGTGCCTTCACCCACCAACAGGTTATGGTTACGACGAATGAACGAAATGATCGCGTCATCCATTTTATCACCACCCACACGAACGGAATTAAAGTAAACCATGCCGCAAAGCGCTTTATTGAAAACATAGAGCCAATTTATCATGGCGACTTTAACCATGCATTATTAGAAGATCGCAGCTACCTGCATGCAGCAACCCAAGCGCTCAAACAAGTCGCGCTTGAGCATGTGTTTTCGCACAAAGAAGTCGAAAAGCTCGAACTGCAAGGCTACCGTATTATTAATGGCCTACTCGATTGCTATAAACCTTTGCTGCTTTTGAGTAGCGATGACTTTAAACGTGCATTGCATGGCGACAACCGCTTATTAATAGAATCGAGACTCGTTAAAAAGCTCTCTAAAAAGCATTTAAGTAGCTATCAGCATGCCATAAATGCGATGCAAGAAGAGCCCGATCATTTTGCCGCCTATGAATTTTATTATCGCTGTCGGTTAATTCAAGACTACATTAGCGGTATGACCGACCAATTTGCTTACGACGAGTACCGAAGCTTAATGGTAATTGACTAGGGTCTGTTGACCTTTCAAGGTTAAATTTGCAGCAGTCTGTTTGGTATTTAGGCAAGGCAGAGCCTATGTGGTGTGGTTATTCCCCATAAATAGGCGATAACGCAGCATCAATGCCAAACAGGCGCTGCCCGAAGGGTTCTGCCTAGGGGCGATTTACTCTTTGTTGCTCGGTTTTTACTTAGCCCACTAGGTTACAAACCTCGCGCCGCGATTAAACCGCCCCTAGTTTGAACAAATTTTAATCCGCAAAGGTCAACAGACCCTAGAACCCGATTAGATTTTAGTTAACCAACCGTGTGTATCTTCACTTTTACCCCATTGAATATCGTTCAATGCTTGACGTAAACGTGCTGTTGTTGGCCCTGGTTCACCATTACCCACTTTATATTCTTTATCGTTATGGATAAACGTACCTACTGGTGTTAATACTGCTGCAGTGCCTGAAAGTGCTGCTTCAGTGCCTGGTTTTGCTGCACGCTCTAAAAGCTCAGTTACGGTAAAGTTACGCTCGCTTACCGTCATTCCTAAATCTTTCGCAATGGTTAAAATACTATTACGAGTAACACCATGTAAAAAGGTGCTGTCGAGTGCTTTAGTAATTATTTCGTTGCCATCAATTAATATAAAGTTGGCCGCGCCGGTTTCTTGCACATCGCCACCTGGGCAAAATAAAATTTGATCCGCTTTGTATTTAGTGCGCGCTGCTGAAATTGGTCCTAATGCACTGGCGTAGTTACCACCACTTTTGATCATACCCATATGCGGGGCACAGCGCATGCCGTCTTCTTCTAATAAAACACGTAACGCGGTAGCGCCACCTGAAAAGTAATCACCCACTGGCGATAATAAAGTGTAAAGCAGTGAACTCATTGAAGGCGCAGCCGCTTTGCCAATGGCAGCTTCAGTACCAATGTGCGTTGGGCGAATATACATAGAACCAGGAGGAAGCGGCGTTTCATCGGCGTATTCACGAACAATATCGATGATCATTGTTTTTAGCATCTCGCCATCAACCGCTGGTAAACTTAATAATTCAGAACTTTGCTGCATACGTGCAATGTTTGCATCCATTCTAAATATATTTACTGAACCA
>CAKZLM010000134.1 GCA_937126915.1 uncultured Alphaproteobacteria bacterium | reverse complement strand
CCACCACCCTCAAACCCAAGCTGACCGTGCCTTGTCGGTGCCTGTTTTTGTCTGTTTCCAGAAAAGTTTTCACTTTTCTATGAAACATGCCGCAGGCGCGCATTGTTTTCACAATGCGATAGGTCGTGTTCTATGATTGCGGTGAAAACCGCGACAGCCTTGAGCGCGCCTCATGTGACGACCAAAGGGAGGATACGGAGGCTACAACAAAGACTAATGATATTCATGATGTTGCAGCGGTACAGATGGCGTTGAAAAAGGCAAAGCACGTTAAGGCGGGCTGCCAATGGTATAAGGGCCCCATTGATGGTAAGATCAGTCATGCTTTAACCAATGCGATCATTGAATTTAAAATGGAGCATTGCATCCGCGAAACGGGCAAGATTGATCCTATTAGCCCAACACGGACAGCGATTAATAAAGCTTTAAATGCAAACTGGTGTGGTATCCGTGGCTTGGTGGGCACCACTTGTTTGTATGTTCCGGGGCCTTATCCGGGATTTAATGCCTTAACCGAGACAAAGAAGAAAGCCCCGTTTCCAGATGACGAGGTGACAGGATTGGTCCGTTTAATGGCTAACATTCAAAAAGAGTTTGATTTAACCTTAACTTGCTCCAACGACAACATCACCAACGATGGGCGCTTTGCCACCACACTGGCGATTAACTATGACCAGTTTGTTGATAATTCAACAGCTACGCTATTGCCCATGGGCAAGGTGACAAACGCGGCCTGCAACATTATCCATAAATATGTGAAACCCATTTCTGGATGGAACGAAGGTAGTGCTGATGATTTAAATTTCACATCAAAGCGTCAGCTTCAATCTCTGAAAAATACAAATCAGCCAAGCGCGGCTTATCTGAAGAAGATTGGCGCCTCTATGCCCACAAACACCTGTGCTAAAAAATTGATACACGGCACTGAAAATATCGATAATATTAGTATTACAATTAATGAAAAAAATGAATTCGTGCATATTAAACAGGCCTTAGATCAAGTTGATAAACAAACGTCAAGCAAGATAAAGCTTAAGGAAGACCGAAAGCTTGAACAGCTTTGGCACCCTGACAAACTAGAGAACTCACATTATCAAAGGATTGAAGATGCAATTAGCTATTTTATGCCACGACTTAAAGCAAGAGTTGAACAACTGAAAAAACGTGATCAGGGAATTATGGCGTTGTTTCATAAATATTTTAAAGATCCAAAAGACCATCATGTTGAACACGTCATAAATAAATTGGTAAGAGTTCAACCTTATTTTACCAATGCAACGAGATCACGTTTTCTGTCTTCAGTTCACTTTGGACCAAAAACGGGGCGTGATCATGATACCGAGTTCGGGGAGGATGCTGTTGCACTATATTATGGTGGTATTGTTTATATATACATTGACCGCTTTTTCAACCAGAGTACGATATTTCAATATGAAACCATATTACATGAGGGACTACATCATGTGCTTGATGTTCATCCTAAAGGAAAAGATGAAACATATAAACATAAAGGCATTGTTCGTATGGCCGTTACTGAGGCAATTTATAATGCCGATAGTTATGTCGCTTTGATATTTGAAAATGTGAGTAAAATAAAGAATAAGGAATAGTTAGATGAATAAAATTATCAGGTTCGCGGTGATTTTTGTGTTTCAGTTTTTATCGTTTAATTATGCTGCTTTGGCAGATACGAAACAGCAAAACCTTAGTAAGCAAGAAGTCAATGATATCTTGAAAATTGCGGGATTATCTGTTGATGAAATTAGCTCATACACGGTGTATGTCTCAGAAGGTCAGGTGCGAGTCAATTATTATAGTAAGTTATTGCAATCCAGCGAAAATATATGCCGCAGGTTACGCCATGAGATCGCTATTGAGCAGAGTGAGATGATCATTTTGGGTGAGGTTATTCACTTTAGCTTTGAAGGGTATGAATTTGCTTTTGGGCGCTGCCAACCCATCATGAAGTGGATTTTACAGGGGGACGATGATTATTTAAATGATAGATTTGTTGTCCATATTGTTGAAAAAGTCGAAGAGTGGTTTTTAACTGCAGAAAAAGATGCTGATTTTAAAAAGCAACACGTAAAAGACCCGATGCCAAATATTGACAAGTTGTATGTTCTTAAGCAGGTCAAATGTACAGAGCCAGGTGTTTTTGCGGTTCGTCTCAGCTTTGATGGGTATTCTGATAACAGCAAACATAGCGAATCTATACAATCTTTTGAATTTATTTTTGAAGGTGATGGTGCTTTAACGCCAATAAAATATGAAACCTCTCGACGCGGGTCTCATTCAAGACACTGATTTATGTTTTGGGGCGTTCGATACGCTGTGTTAAAGGTATGGCCATTGCATAAAATGATTGTTTCCAGAAAAGGTTTCACTTTTCCATGAAACAAGCCGCAGGCGCGCATTGATTTCTCAATGCGAGAGAGCGAGCTCTATGAGCGCAGATAGAGTTTAATGATCGCGGTGAAAACCGCGCCAGCCCTGAGCGGCGCACCATCGGAGGGCGCGAAAGCCCGATCAGGGTGCAACAAAAAAATGAAAACCGCGCCAGCCTTCAGCGCGCCACATGTGACGACCCAAGAGAGGATAAGGAGGCTACAATAAAGCCCCGTTTCCAGATGATGAAGTCACTGGGCTGGTTCGTTTGATGGATAAAATCCAAAAAGAGTTTGATTTAATCTTAACTTGCTCAATTGATAACATCACCCAAGATGGTCGCTTTGCCACCACACTGGTGATCAATTATGATCAATTTGTTGATAACGCAACGGCGACACTCTTGCCCAAAGGCAAAGTACCAAACGCGGCCTGCAACATTATCCATAAATATGTG
>CAKZLM010000133.1 GCA_937126915.1 uncultured Alphaproteobacteria bacterium | reverse complement strand
ACTGAATGGCACGCATGGCATCGGTCAGGCTGCGTACATAATCCAATGTCTCTGGCTCGGACCATGCCCGTGATAGGGCGCGCTGTAACCAATAAGCATTGCTTTCTTGCTGTTTCACCAAGGTTTCAATGATCGGGTTTTTAGCGCGCTCAAGCTCATCCGCGTCAATTGGGTTACTGGTCAAGCTGGCGGCCACTTCTTGGGCAATTTGCGTCATACGCTCAGCATCCTCAGGTGTGGTGGTGAAAAAGGCACTAAAATAGCCAAAGTTTTTCACATTATGCGATTGGCTAAGCGATGTTCCCGGTGAATAGGTCGCCGCTTCATCTTCACGCAGGCGCTGATCAAGGCGGTTGTTTAAAACAGAGCGCAACACAGCCCCCACCCGTGAGCGATGCACCTCTTGGCGGTCGGGGGCAGGCCAATAAACATAACTAAGCGCCTGATTGGCCTCTCCACCATGATCGAACTGCTTTGGATCACCGGCTTTAGGTAAGGCAATGTCAAGGTCACCCTCTTTAAAGCTTGGCTTGTCGCCACGGTTTGGCAAATTACCAAAGGTCTTGCTTAAAAGGTCAATCATTGCATCCATGTCAAAGTCACCAATGACACTAATCTCAAGGTCGCTGTCCTGCAATTGCGGCAACAGCCATGCTTTCACCTCATCCAACGTACGCATGGCTAAAACATCGCTTGATGGCGCACCAAATCGGGGGTCATTGCCATGCACAATGCGCGCAATTTCAAGATTATAAACACCCCGCGGGCTGGTTTCCATTTGGCGATACCAAGCGGGTAAATTTTTATCAATCAAAGACTTGGCCTCAGGTCTAAAGCCCGGCTCCATAATCCATGCCCGCATCAATTTAGCTAGGGCTTCTTGTTCATCTTTAGTCGCCATGCCTGACAACCAAAAGCGATCTTGGGCGACATTAAACTGCAAGGACCCTGGACCCACACTGCGGCCTGCAAAAATGCGCTCCATGTCGTTTAAACTGTGCTTTTCAAGACCACCCAACACAAACATATTTTCAGCCAATAAATTTAACCCAGGCTTATCCTTGTCCATACCCAACAAACCATTGCCAAACCCAGCCATAATGGTGAAGGTGTTTTCACGGAAATCGGTCACTTTCAAACTGGCTTTAACACCGTTGGCAAACGCCACTTGGGTGATATCTAAATCATCAATATGGCGGCGGGTAACAATCTCACCGGCATCAGGCAATTGATCATATAGAAAAGCCACTTCGGCCTCTTCTGCCAAGGGTTCAACCGTTTGACCTTGACTGGCTTGATAAGCCGTTAATATCTGCGCTTTGGCATCAGCCGCGGTGTCGGCCACTGGGGTTTGTGCGGTCATAAAAAGAAGCGGGTCATGGGTCCAAATTTCTGTCATCGCTTGATTAACGTCAGCAAGGCCAATGTCGCTTAAAAATTTGCTAACCAGTGCCAAATCATCCCGCGGGTGGGTGAAAACATTATCCGACCCAATGGTGGCGGTTAATTGGTTTGCCAACATGGCTGAATTGCGGGTGCCTGCCGTTTGAACGCGCACCTCAAACATATTTTGAATTTCTGCCACTTGGCGCTTAAATTCTTGCTCGGAGAAACCATATTGCACGGCGCGGCGAATTTCCTGCTCAACAGCGCCCAAGGCAGGCTGCCAATCACCATCCTTAAAGCTTAGGGTGATCATATCTGCTTTAAGATAAGGCTCATAATCTGACTGGCTGGCAGAGGCGTTGATAAAGCGCTCTTCGCCTGCCAAAATCATTTCCTGGAACCGCGTGTTGAGCATGCCATACGCTAAATCCTCGACCAATTCTTGGCGTAATTGCGCCATCGAAGGCGGCGCTTCGGGCGCGGGTCGGGTTTGCATGATAGCCAGCAAATCTTGCGGTAGATCGGGGTCATGAAAATAGCCTGCTTCTAAGGGGCGGCGCTGCCATGCTTTTGGGTCTGGAATGGTGTCTTTTGCCGCCCGAGCCTCAAACGCGGCAAAGGTGCGGGTAATATTTTGGACCATATCATCCACATCAAAGGCACCAACCACCACTAGAACGGTGTTTTCAGGGCGGTACCATTGGTCATAAAAACGCTTAAAGGCATCACGTTTTGCGGTTTTTAAAACCTGTTCAGTGCCAATGGGGAAGCGATCATTCATACGCACATCACCCAAAAGAAAGGCCTGAAATGCTTTAAAAGTGCGCATATTGGGGCCTTCGCTATCGCGCATCTCGCTTAGAACCACACCGCGTTCACGCTCAATTTGTTCAGGGTCTAACGATACGCCCATGGCAAAATCTTTAAAAATGGTCATGGCTAAATCAACGGCATTACCTTCATTCACAGGCACATCCAGTTGATAAATGGTTTGCCAAAAACTGGTTGAGGCATTTGAATCAGCCCCCTTAGCTAGGCCAAAACGCTCTAGCTCTTTAAATAACTCTTCTGGCGGAAAATTATCGCTGCCATTAAAGGCCATATGTTCCAAAAAATGCGCCAGTCCTAATTGGTCGTCATCTTCCATCATACTGCCTGCTTCCACCAACAAACGCATGCTGACATGGTTTTCAGGCGTGTGATTGGGATAAAGCGCATAACGCATGCCGTTGGGTAAAACGCCCCATGTAACATTGGGATCAACCGTTTCTTCTGACTGTAAATGCGGCCACACCGCGTCTTCGGCGGTTTGCTCCAGCTGTTGCGGCACCATCCATAAATAAAGCCCGATCATAATGATAAAGCTGAACGTGATGGTTTTTAGAAAACGGTTATTCTGCTGCATTTTTATTCCCCATAGTGTTTTTTATTGCTTAAGTCATACCCCGACTTAAAAGGACTGTCGATAAAAGTTCGATGAAAAACCCATCTCACACTTTAAATAGACTTTGAATTTATCGCTGTTTGCTTTAGACCTTCAAAGGAATATATTGTTTAGTGAAAAAATTTTTGAGGGGAATTTGTGATGAAAATGACTGCGACCGTTGACTGGGCTGGAAAGATGACCTTTATCGGCAAGGGGATGAAAACTGGCCATACTGTCACCATGGATGGTGGTGCTGATACTGGTGGCTTAGGCCTTGGCGTTAGCCCTATGGAAATGTTGTTGATGGGGGCCGGTGGTTGTGCCGCCATTGATATTGTCATGATCCTTAAAAAAGCCCGTCAAGCCATTGAAAATGTTCATGTGGAAATTGATGGCGACCGCAGCGAAGAAATCCCTAAAATATTCACCAAATTGCTTTTGAATTTTGTTGTCAAAGGCGAGAACCTTCATGAAGCGCAAGTCGCCCGCTCGGTGGAATTATCGATGAGCAAATATTGTTCGGTTTCCCTAACATTGGCACAGGGCTGTGAAATGAGTTGGTACCATTCCATCGAGGCATAAGACCCCACAAAACAAAGACCAAAGCATATGATAAAACAGCGCCGCAATATGAATCTAACAACTGTTAACCGGGGGGGTTTCGCAGGGTTAGTTTTAGGTCTCTTTGTTATGTGCCTTGGTCTTTTTAGTATCTCAACTGCTGTTTATGCCCAGCGCTCTAATAACCGCCTTGATATCGTTAGCTTACAATTAAAATGGAAGCATCAATTTCAATTTGCTGGTTATTATGCCGCCCAAAAGCAAGGCTATTATCGCCAAGCTGGGTTAAATGTTCAATTTCTTGAACCTCCAACAGATAAACCAACCTCTGATGTTGTCACTTTTGGTGGTGCCGATTTTGGGGTTGGCGGATCTGACCTTATCACCCTTTATGCCCGTGGTCGTCCCTTGGTGGCGTTGGCGGCTATTTATCAGGAATCGCCGCTTGTGTTGCTGGCACGACGCGATTCAAACATCACGACATTGGCCGATCTGCGAAATAAAAAATTAGCGATTGAAGAATATTCTGGTGAAATTTTTGCCATGCTGCAAAAACAAAATATTCAATCCTATAATCTCAATCTTGCACCTCACAGCCTTAGCGCCAGCAATTTATTGTCAGGCGAGGTGGATGGTATCAGTGCCTATGAAACCACCGAAACATTCGAGGTTCAGCCCTTTATAGATAATATCATTCAGTTTAGCCCTAAGGATTATGATATCCATTCTTATGGTGATATTCTCTACACCACCAGCAACATCGTGCGTGATCGCCCCCAATTGGTTAGACGCTTTTTGGAAGCCTCGTTAAAGGGTTGGGAATATGCGTACCAAAATCATCAAGAAATGGTCGATTATATTTATCAAATGTATCCCAACCGCCTATCCTACGATGCTTTAAAATTTGAGGCAGAACGATCTCTTCCCCTTTTAAAGCCCAATGCCGACACCATCATTGGGCAAATGGATCGTCAACGTTGGCAAGAAATTGTTGAAGTTTACCAACAAACCAACATTTTGAGGCAAGAGGTTGATCTGGATAGTTTTCTGTATGATCAAAATAGTCTTCAACGCTATTATCATTATTTCTTAATTTTATTGTCTCTCGCCAGCCTGTTTATTCTGATCCGGGCCGTCAAAGCCATTCGCCCGCTATAATTAAGTGGCATTTTTCTTTTGCCCTTAGACCAATTAGCTTTTAAGCTTTTTGTCATAAAAACCAATGACGCGGCAACGACAGGGAAGGCATTCATCATGAAAAAAATGATAAAACTGTTCACAACCACTTTAAAGATGATTGTCCTTGGCGGTTTTATTGCCAGTACCCCTTTAGCAAGCGTTTCTGCAAAGGAAACCACCCGTGCCAACCAAGACGCCCTTAGTCAAATCCATGCTGAAGAACGCGCCCAGCGAGTCTCCAACATTGAATATCACATCTCAATTGACCTTACCGCCGCCGATGACCGCTTTTTGGGACGCACGAAGATCAGCTTTGAATTATCAGAGATAGCTAACCAACCAGACCTCACCGTTGACTTCTCTGGAGGCCAGATTGAAAGTGTGACCATCAATGATATGCCTGTTAGGCCGCAATATAATGGTGCTTTCCTTACTTTTCCGGGCGCTTATTTAAAATCTGGCAGCAATGATGTCCAAATCAGTTATCAACATGATTACAGCAAGGATGGAACCGGACTTCATCATTTTCAAGACCCCGTTGATGGTCAACGCTATCTTTATACCTATTTATGGCCCTATTATGCCAATCGGGTGTTTCCTAACTTTGATCAACCTGACCTAAAAGCCGTTTTTAATTTGATGGTTCTTGCCCCTCGTGGCTGGCAAGTAGTATCCACCACTCGGGAAAGCCATGTGCGCGATTTAGGCGACAAGGTCCGTTGGTCTTTTCCACCCACCCAAAAAATGTCGAGCTATATTTTCTCACTACACGCTGGCCCTTATAAAATGTGGGAAAGTGATGAAGGCCCTGTTCCCATGCGACTTTTCGCCCGTCAATCATTGGCCGATTATGTTGCCGTTGATGAATGGTTTGACGTTACCGCCAAGGGGTTAAATTTCTTCAATGATTATTATGATATCCCCTACCCGTTTGAAAAATACGACCAATTGATCGTGCCTGATTTTAACATTGGCGCGATGGAAAACATTGCCGCCGTAACTTTTACGGAAAATTATGTCAGTCGCGGTCAAGAAAGCACTGCTGCCCGCGAAGGCCGCGCCAGCACCATTTTACATGAAATGGCGCATATGTGGTTTGGTGATTTAGTCACAAAAAAATGGTGGAACGGCCTTTGGTTAAACGAAAGCTTTGCCACCCAGATGGCCTCTATTGCCCTAAGAGAAGTGACCGAGTTTCAATCGGGCTCACACCGCTTTTTCCTAAGCAGTAAGCGTACGGCTTACGCTGTTGATGACCGCGTTTCCACCCACCCCATTGAAATGCAGGTGCCCTCCACCGCTGATTTTTATACCGTCTTT
>CAKZLM010000132.1 GCA_937126915.1 uncultured Alphaproteobacteria bacterium | reverse complement strand
CGGCAAATTTCCGCTGGTGCGTTGGAAGGAATAGGTTTTGATGGTTATGCCGTTGGTGGTCTTGCTGTGGGTGAGGGGCAAGAAATTATGTTATCCGTCTTGGATTATACCACTCCGATGTTGCCCAAAAACCAGCCGCGTTATTTGATGGGTGTTGGTAAGCCTGACGATCTGGTTGGTGCTGTGAAACGTGGCATTGATATGTTTGACTGTGTCTTGCCAACCCGTTCTGGCCGCACAGGGCAAGCCTTCACCAGATATGGTGCTTTAAATCTGAAAAATGCCCGTCATAAAGATGATCATCGTCCGATTGATGAGCAATGTGGCTGCCCTGCCTGTAAAAGCTATTCACGGGCTTATTTGAACCATTGCATCCGATCTGGCGAGATGATTGGGGCGATCCTACTGACGTGGCATAATTTATATTATTATCAACAGCTTATGGCAGAAATGCGAGAGGCAATTAGAACCCAAACCTTTGCCGAATTTGAGCGCCAATTTCACGCCACCCGTGAGCAAGGTGATATTGACCCTCTTTAGAGGTGAGGTAATCGCTATTCTGCGGGGTCTTTTTGATTAAGCCGCTTTTGGTGGGCGCGCTTGATGTCGTCACTGGTCATGCCTGTGCCATCGGGCCGCCAACCAGGGGGCATGAAGAATAGTTTCAGTTTATTGATAGGCCCTTTAACGCTGATTAAGTCTTTGGCTAAGGCCCAATATTCATGAAAAGCAACCTTTAAAGGGTTGAAGGTTCCCAAATCAGAAACTAGGCCATATTGAGGTGGGTTATTCTTTTTGTCTTCCTCAACAAAGGTGCCAAATAGTCGGTCCCAAATGATTAGGGCACCAGCATAGTTGGCATCCAAATATTCAGGGTTTTTGGCGTGATGAACTCGGTGGTGACTGGGCGTGTTTAAAACCCACTCTAACGGGCCAAGGCGATCAATAGCTTCTGTGTGGATCCAAAATTGATAAACCAAATTTAACCCTGCAGAAAAAGCTAATAGTTTAGGGTCAATACCGACATAGGCCCATGGAATGGTGAAAAGAAAGCCAAGACTGATGGTGCCTGTCCATGTTTGGCGCAATGCCGTGGATAAATTATAATGCTGTGATGAATGGTGTATCACATGCGAAGCCCACATCCACCGCATGCGATGCCCAAAGCGGTGCAGCCAATAATAAGAAAAATCATAAGCAATGATGGCCAGTACAAGCGCTTTCCAGTCATAACCAATGGTAAATAGGCGATTTTCGTATAGAAAATATGATGCAAAAGACCATGTACCAGCAAAGAGCGCTCCAGCGATAAGATTACCAAACCCCATCATCAGGCTGCTATAGGTGTCTTTAGCTTCATACGTGGCTTTACCAGAAAGCCTGCCATAGACTTGCTCAATCAAGACCAATGCAACGAAAAAGGGAACCGCAAGTTTAACAGGATCAGGAAAGTCCATCGCGCACCTTATTGGTCAAGCAAGGCAGAAAACTTATTGTAATCGTCTTGGTTGTTGAAACGAAAGCTGCGCACAGGGAAGGTGAAATCAGCTAATTTTATATCAACGGATTTTTGGTCGTCATTCATTTTGAAATATTGTTTGTTGCATTCAATAGGGCGGTAAGAAATTTTATCACCCACGGCTTTAACGATAGCAACTTTACCGGGTTTAATCGGCGCTAGGGCAACTTTATCTTGGCGGTTGATAAAAATATCGTCCCCTTCAAGGGTGAAATAATTTCCTTCAATGAAACGTACGATGCGATCACGGGAAAAGCCCTCATGCGATTGATTGTGCAAAATGTAAGCAACCGCAATTAAAATAAACACAGCAAGAGCAATATAAAGAATCAAATCAAGAGACATAGAACACACCAAATTCGGGTAAACGGTTTACAGTTTTTTGCCAGCCCATAACACACGCCCAAGGACGGTTAGGTTTGACGGCTTCATATCATAGTGCGACTCAAAAATCGGATTGTCACTAAGAATATTAAGCAATCCCTTATTATGGTCTATTGTGATGCGTTTAACAAGCAAAGCATCATCCATACGGATTACATAGATACCTTCACGCCCTGGAGTGTTATAGCTAAGGTCAACCATTATTTCATCGCCATCGGATAGGGTGGGTAGCATGGAATCACCACTGACGCGAATGATCGACAGTTGATCAATATTTTGCACACCAATACTTTTAAGCCAATTGACTTGAAAGGGGATGATTTTTTCAATGTTATCATGTTGAACAAAAGCGCCGTTTCCCGCGCTGGCCCTTGCATCATAGTAGGGAACATGGTGAAAGAGGCTGTCTTGTTCTTCTGAAAATCCTGTGTTTTGATGTGGGCTTTGACTGTAAGATGGCCCTCCTAGCAACCATTCAGAAACACCAAATAATTCGGCTAATTTATGACGATCATCTTCCTTTAAAAACTTAGGAATGCCACGCTTGATATATTGTTGAATATAAGCAGCATTTTTCCCCAAATATTGTGAGACGGAAAAATAATCATATTCGTCTTGCTCGCTTAAGATGGTTTGTAGGTTTTTTCTAACAATTTCTGGCTTCAGGCGATCGGTCATCATCACGTTCCTTTCAGAGATATATTATAAAATAGGAAAAAACCATTGCAATAGGAATTTTCCTATTTACAAACTTAAGTAGAAAATCTACAATTGATCTTGTTGTTAAATACTAATTCAAACGGCATTTGCCGGGGTTGAGCATGGAGTAAATTATGAATGGATACGCTGCATTAGAATTACAAAAGGGGATTATGAATAAACTGAAAGAGCATATTAAGCGCGACTCAGTTTTGAAAAATATATTATTGAGTGATAAATGGAAAAAAGAGCATCAATCCTTTGAGAAAGCGCAAATAAACTTTGGAGAAAGTAAAACATCACTTTGGCGTGGTCCAAATTTCGAAGGGGAAGAGCATGAGTTTAAGCTATATCTATATAGCGGGTCTCCCTTTGCGTCTGTCTCAAAACAAATGGCGGGTCGCTTAATTGAATTGCTTCATAATTGCGAGTTGAAATTGGTTGATCAAGTTCTGCTGGATATGAGTTTCCAATGGGAAGCCACTGGCAAAAGAGACTGCCATCATTATTGGTCATCAGAATTATGCTTTAAAGCCCTAACCATTAGCGATTAAGGTGCCGTGTCTCACTTATGCTTTGGGGAAGTCATCAAAGGGGAATGGCATGTCTTGGCGTTCACCAGAAAGATATTCCAATATTTGGGTGATATATTTGCGCAAGTGCCGCATGAAGCTGACCAGCTCTGATGACGACTTGTCACTAATGAAGTGTAAGAAATAATTGAGGAAAGTGAAGACGATGTATGCACTGCCCGCAAGGGACCCTAGCATGGCAAAAGCTACAAGGCCGACAAAACGCCATAATTTGTCTGGTAAATGTTTAATCTCAAACTTTTCAACCATAACAAAGCCTTCAGTTTCATCGGCTTTGGTGTGTGTGTCCGATTGTTTTGACGTTGCATTCGCAGCTTTGCTTTTTGCCTCTTGACTTGATGTGCTGGCCTTGCTGGTTTTAGGTTTGGAGCTTGTTTTTGAAGCTGTTGTTTGAGTTGTTTTTGACTTGCTGGTGGTTGATTTTGTTGCTGATGCTGACTTTTTAGCCGCAGCTGTTTTTGTCGCTGATGCCTTCTTAGTTGGTGCAGCTTTTTTAGCGGCTGTGGTGGATTTCGACGACGTGGTTTTTGTCGTTTTAGACTGAGTGCTGTTCGCTTTTGCTGTAGTCGATTTTGTGCCAGTTGATTTGTCAGCAACCGTCTTAGTCGTAGCGGCCTTTTTCGTTGATGTTGATGATTTAGCCGTCGTCGTTTTCTTTACAGCTGTTTTCTTCGCGGTTGGCTTCTTCTCAGTGGGTTTCTTTGTCGCAGTTTTCGCCGTTGCCTTGCTAGTGGTCGCCGCTGTTTTTTTAGTCGCTGTTTTTGTCTTGCTATCAGATTTTGCACTTGTTTTTGCGGTTGATTTAGTAGCCGCTTTTTTTGCTGTTGTTGTTTTGTTGGTGGTTTTAGCAGGGGCTTTTTTAGCTGGTGCAGTGCTTTTCGCTTTTTTCACAGGTTTCGTTGCGCTTTTGGTTTTTG
>CAKZLM010000131.1 GCA_937126915.1 uncultured Alphaproteobacteria bacterium | reverse complement strand
GTTAAAATTGAAGATGATGGCGGCTTTCGAGTTAAGTTTTCCATTCCTCCTCAATTTTATCAACACAATACTTATTTCCGCGCTGCCTTGGTCGAAAAGGTCAATGAAAGTTTTGCTGGTTCCAGCATCTGGCAAATTCGCAGTGCAGATAATCTCCTATTTTACTCATCCATCAAACACAGCGTTTTTGCAAGAGTGGGGACTTTATCCGCAGAAGACAAAAAAGCTATCAAGTTGCCTGCCAACGCGAGCTTGGTGCAGGAGCAATGTGCGGCTGCAGCCGTCAAAGTGATTAAAGAAAAGAGGAACGTGCTTACTAGGGAGCTAAATAATGATATTTTCAGCACTAGTATACTCTTGGTTGAAGGCATTTGGGACGCATTAACAGAAAACTTGAAAGAACTTGATAAAGAGTTTGCTAAAGGAGCCAGAATTGTCAAAGGTCACCTTAAGGCTATTGAGGTAATATATACAGCTGGTAAAATAATCTTGATTGGTGATGGAAAAGTCAAAGAAGAAATTGTCATTGCAGAAGTTGCATCACTTCTAGGGGCTTGGACAGTTGCAGCTTCTGCGAGCGGTCTTATTAAAGGTGGTGCTGCGATTGTTATGGGTAGTGCTGCAGCTCTAGCATCACCTGTGGTAGCAACTTTAGCAGTCGTTGTTGGAGCTGCTTTTTCTTTAATGTATTTATGGTATGATTGGGATAAATGGGTGGCAGATAACGCTCCTGAATTTTGGAAGCGTATTAAAGATGGTACCATCCTAATGTATCTTGAAAGTGTTGGGGCTATAACTAAGTTGAAAAAATTGGTAAGTGATTGGGAACGTGACATGAAGGCGAGTTTGGAAGAGGTTATAAACCCAAAAATTGAACATGCGATTGAGGACTATGTCGAGCTCTATGCAAAAGGCACTATCTCAGAAGGGATGATGGTCACAAACTGGATAGATCGTTATATAAATATATTCTTACGTGCAGCAGGCATCCCAATTTTCAATGAAAAGTAAACTTTCACCTTTATCTCTCCTTATCATTCATATTATGGTTTGATGAGGAGGGATATGTTTATGGAAGAAAACGGTCTGCAAAAAAGAATTTATAGAAAATCATGGTCTAAACTTTCGTTAATCACAATAATCTGTATGTTCGTTTTCAATATTTGCATTGCGACATTATTGGATGATGATGCGCCTGTTTACTGGATAGCAATAATAATATTGATCTCCTCAGGGCTTTTTTTGCTGATATCTCTAAAGCGCTTAATTTTACCTACTTTTCTTTATGTCAATGATCAAGGCGTCAACTTTTCGGGTTTTAAAGTAGAATGGAAGGATGTTCATGATATAATCATTAGCTATACGCCTACGAGACTTTTCTCTTTCTATTCTATTCATATTATTTATGGGAGTAAAACAGTTAAGCCTTTGATACATTATTTTAACGGTCAAAAAGCCCACCCAACAATCATTATACAAAACTATTATATGGCAAATTCCATTTGGGACATCTATGAAACTTTACGACAATATCAAGAGAAATATCATAAAAAAGAGCCCTCTTAAATAGGGTGAAAATCACTAATTCTTAATAAAAACACACCTAAAGTTTTGGCAAGATTATCAACTTATTACGATTTACCCTTTTTGTTATAGAGGTAGCATGCCGACCATTCATAGCATCTTGATTGATCATATGCCCAAAAAGAGGCGATTGAGTTAGCGCGGTTGGTGGCGCAGGCTGGCAGTGACACCCCAATTCCTCTCAAAGACTTTGGTAAACTAACCGTTAAAATTGAAGATGATGGCGGCTTTCGAGTTAAGTTTTCTATTCCCCCTCAATTTTATCAACACAATACCTATTTCCGCGCTGCCTTGGTCGTAAAGGTCAATGAAAGTTTCGCTGGTTCCAGCATCTGGCAAATTCGCAGTGCAGATAATCTACTATTTTACTCATCCATCAAACACCGTGTTTTTAAATCAACCCAGAAAATAACGGCTGCAGAAAAAACCAAAATGGGTGTGCCTGCTCATGACACTTGTTTGGTCAATGAGAAGTGCTATGCTATCATGTTGGAAGCCGAGAATGCCCGTGAAAAAGAAGACTTTAGAGAGCTTGTTGCAGATACTCAAAGTGTGATGAGCAATTTGGTTGATACAATTTGGGAAATACTTGAAGGTAAAAGAGATATTCCTGATAAAATGATCTTCAAGGGGCTGTTGAAAGGAATGGACTTAGTCTTCCAAGCAGGAACCATCTATATCCGTATTATGGAGGGAGAAAGTGAAGAAGATATCATTGTTGGCGATTTAAGCGAATTAATCGCTGGATGGCTATTATCTATAGGAGTCATCAAGACTGTTAGTAAACTTTAAAAGGCGTCACCTCATGGCTTAATCGCCAGTTTATTTACATCTGCAATTTTTGCATTTTCTGGTGGAGATGAACTTGTTGCAAAATACAGCTTAAAGGTGTATCTAGAGGGAAAATTAAGTGTTGCACGTAAGATAGCTAAATGGAGAAGTCTATCCTTAAAAAGATTTTACTATTTTGCGCGCCTAAGAAGTGGCCAAGACATCGTAACAGTTTTAGAGTAGGCTAGAAAAACAATGACTTATATTAAGCCCAACCGTTGGAGATTGTTGCTTAATTTTCTTGTAGCCGGGCTTTTTCTTTTTTGTGGTGTCGCTTGGATCTTTTATGAAGCATTAGCCATATCAACGGGATGGTTTACCTCTTATGCTAAAGCAACTAAAGAAGAGATTTATTTGATTGCAGCTGCCTATATATTCTTTTTTATTATGGGTCATCATGAATTAGGAATCTTGTGGCTAGGACCTTTTTTCAAAAAAGGTATCTTAGCCTATGATCATAATCATCTTTACATCAGATCATTTACGATAAAAAAATATCACAAATCAAACATCTTAGAAATCAAGGTTAAGATGTTTGAGAGAAAAGACAAGTTTGATGCTTTTAAAGTTACTCTAAAACACAAAAACCCTCAATCACAAAGAACTAAGTCTATAGAGATTAGCCGTTTTGAATTCGGTGACAAAACCATTACCTCCCTATTGAAAATTCGTGAGGCCTTTGGCGGTGATTTAAAAATTAATATTGATGATGTTTTAGGGGTCTTACCAGAAAGCGTTATTGAAGAAGTTAATGGCCCTATAACATACATGGGACAAATCCCAAAAAGGCGATTGAACTAACGCGTTTGGTGGAACGGGCTGGCGGTGACACCCCATTCCTTATAATACTTTATAGCTAGATGCTGACGGTGCCTAGGCCGCGGCGGCGGCGGGGTTGGTTTTCGGGGCTGGCGCGTTCAATACGGATGATTTTATTGCTGAACTTTTCACCGTTACGCTCGCCTTCTGAACGCAGTTCCATTTGTAGCTTTGGCGAATACCAAACGGTTTTATTTTCCCGTAAAACCCCATTGGGGCCATTCCTTTCCGTGACCATATCAACAATCAAAACCTCAAAGTCTTCCTCGTCAAGGCGAACATGGGATTTATCGCGCACAGAAACATGCAGCCAAAAGGGAATTTCGGCCTCACTGCGACGCATATGGCGAGTGCCATTGAGCATAAACTCTTTACCCACCTCGAGCGGGAAGTGTTCATCAATGCCATCAAATTGATATTCATTCCAGTATTGGAAGCTACCCTCAGAGACAGCAACATTGATCAAACCGCGGTATGATTTAAACGAAAAGGCGGTGCGGTCATTAAGGGAAATATTCCACTTTCTAAAGCCATTTTCAGCGCTAACCAAATCTGCGCTTAAAACACCATTGGTGGTTTTCATCACCAATCGGCTGCCAGGTAACAATGCATCGGATAAATCATCCCCCATCAAATTATCACACGCCCCTAATCCCATGCTGATAAAGAACAACACAGATAGCCGTTTGATGATGGATAAATAGTGACGCAAGTGCATAAAACCCAGTAACCTTTCTTTATGACCCAGCCTTTATTAAAGCCAAACAGACTATACCCACATTCAAGAAACGGTCAAGTGCAATGCCAAAAGGCCAGTCTTTCACTGACCTAGGCACTCTGCATAGTCATCAAACAACCCTTAACGAAGAATTTGATCGAGCTGACCGTTTTCTGATTTGTTTGTCTCAGCCGTTTTTTCGGTGCTGCGATCAAGAAAGTTTTGTGCCAAAACAATGTTTTGCGCCAAAACCTCTGATTCGGGATTTAAACTTTGGGCGTGTTTATAAGTGGTCAAAGCCTTGCCAAAGTCACCCGTCGCCATCAAAATATTCGCCCGATTGTTATGCGCTGACCAATTCACCGGCGACAATTTAATCGCCTCATCACAATAATCGTTAGCAACACTGTAATCGCCCAACAAATAATAAGCCACACATAGATCATTGTTTGCCCATACCAAGTTTTGCTCAGACAAGTTGCGCTCTAACGCGGTTTCATAAAGCTGGATAGCCTTATCAATGCGGCCTTTTTTCAGAGCCTTGCGACCTTGTTTGATGAGGGAATTATTTTGTAGCACCAATTCATATTTATGGGCCACCGCAGGTGTTGTCGTAACCGCAGGCAGGGCAATGGCCAGTCCCAACAAACTTGCCATTAGTGTTTTGCTAAAATGTGCTTTCTGTTTTTTATGTTCTAACATGAGTGTTCTCCGCTTAAAAAAACGTCAACTACCCGAACCACCACTCTTAAGCTGTAGTATATCATAGAGTTTTTGATTTGTCATAAAAACAGGAAAACAAGCCGTCACAGTTTCGTGAAGACAAAAAAAACACCACCCGGTTAGGGGTGGTGAGGAAAAGGGGCGACCAGCGGATGGTAATATGGGGGAAACAGGGGGGAGGAACCAATCCGCCAGTCTTGAGGAAACTTCAATCTACATCAATGAACCGTCACAACCTCACGCACACGCTCTGAAATGGGCTCTAACGCTACCAAATCAGATTGTTCGACCGTTAATTGAAGATTGCATTTCATGCACCATACCTTCAAGCCATCAAGGTCATGCTTCTTGGAAGGAACCAAAGTAGGCTGAAAATCATGTTTACACATTTTGAATCTCCATCAACGAAGTGGGGCAACGCGGTGTTGCTCTGTTCATGAAGATTAATATACAGGGAAATTGTTTATAAAAATTGAACAAATTACTAAGAAATTATTAAATTTTGCCCTTTTTTACATTTTTTTAGTGGGTTTTGTGACACTAATATGAAAAAAGATCCCGCTTAGGGGGTTAAATTATTTCAGCGCATCAGGATCGCGCAGGGCAATACTGCGATCGACGACTCGTTTTTCCAGCTCTGCAATGAAAGCTTCTTTATCGAGACCCGGTTTAATAACCTCGCCCACTTCCATAATGACCGTTCCTGGATTGATGAGAATTTTTTTACGCGGCCACAGTGACGCGACATTGGTCGCAATGGGGTATACATCAAGGCCGGTTTCTTGTTGAATATGCCAAGCACCACTTTTTAATTTAACCCGGTTGCCCAATTTCACCCGTGTTCCCTCTGGATAGATCAATAAGGGACGCGGGTCTTTCTCCATATAATTTTTCATATCAGGCAATTCCATGTGGGCAGTGCCTTTATTACGGATCACAGAAAGAATGCCCATACGCCTTAACAAAAAACCCATAATGGGTAAGTCAAAATATTCTGACTTTCCAAGCGCCGTGACATATTTCACGCGCGAGATTAACAAAAACACATCCATGGTACTTTCATGTTTCGGGCAAACAATATAGGGCGGGTTTTCTGGCAGTTTATCAAAACCAATGAAATGAGTTTTAACCCCAACCATCCAACGGGCCAACCACAATACATAGCTGCCATAACCTTCAATACAGCGCATAATAGGACGAGGTTTTGGAGAAAAAATTGATGCTAGTGCCATAAAAATTATGAACAAAACCGTTGAGGTATAGAAAATTGTTTTAAACAGCACACTTCGAATAAACTGCACACGCTTCGCCTTAATTAATAAACGAGGCTTGTTTATAGCCCCTACCCTTAAACCCTTGATTATGTCGAATAGCATAAATCAGCCCCTTTGGATGCGCAAGACAGCAATTTATATTATGAAATGAAACAATTTTAGAGTAGTAATAGTGGGAACCCTATAAACGAAGCTGTTGAGTTAGAGGCTTAGGATGACTGATACCAAACATTTTCGGGATGAGCGCTTAGACGTTCGTTGGAATGCAACCATCGAACTTGATAACGTTGATGTGGCTTGTCTTGTGGATAATATCTCAACCGCTGGAGCTAGGGTTGAAATTGACGCCGCCTTATCCATGGATCAAGAATTGATCATTAAAATTCCTGAACTGGGCGAATTTGCTGGCGAGGTTGTTTGGGTAAAACCACCCTTTTATGGCCTAAAATTGGTTGCTGGGCCTGATTTAGACCTCAAAGGCCATGCTGATGAGATTGGCTTAAATCGTTAAAGCCGGCGCTTAAGCTTCCACCACCTTTTTAATTTCAGCTTGCAGCAGATCTAATTCGATGGGTTTAGTGACATAGCCATCCATGCCTGCTTCTTTACATTCACGTACAATGGCATCACTGTTATCAGCGGTTAGAGCAATGATCGGGATATTGGCGTACCCTTTGCCTGAACTGCGAATTTTTTGTGTTGCTTCCAATCCACCCATCTCTGGCATGCGAACATCCATCAAGATCAGATCAAAGCCCTCTTCTTCACCTGATAACTCGTCAAGGGCCGCTAGCACCTCTAATCCATTATTAGCAATGAGAGATGTATAACCCAACGATTCAATAATGCGCATGATTAGCATTTGATTAAGCGAATTATCCTCAGCAATTAAAAGATTTAATTTATGATCAATGCTTTTCTTTTCCGGTGCCACCGCTGCTTTGCTATCAGATTTCTCTTCTTTAAGGGCACCGCTATCTTCCAGTGATGATTTTAATTGGCTTAAATCCAAATTATCGTGCAACGGGTCGATCGGCGAATTATCTTCTGTTTTAAGCTTTAAAGGCTCACTTGAAATAGGGAGCGAAATTCTCACCCAAAACTTACTGCCTTTTCCTTCTATACTGTCAAAACCAATATCGCCATTCATAAGATTGACCAATTGCTTGCAGATCGACAACCCAAGGCCGCTGCTTTCTTCCGCATGGGCAAGAGCGACACTGGTTTGCTTAAAGCGCTGAAACAGGCCCTTTTGCTCATCAGCTGGAATGCCAGGGCCGGTATCTTCAATGGTGATTTGAAACTCATAACTTTTATCAATACGAATGCCCGTGGCGGTAATGCGCACATAGCCTTGGTTGGTGAACTTGACCGCGTTACCAATTAAATTCGACAAAATCTGACGCAAGCGAACATCATCACCCAAAAGGACTAAATCATCGGGAATGTTGTTAACCAATTGCACATTGATATTCTTGGCTCGCGCTGTTAGCGCAAAAAGCTGCTGCTTGTTTTTCAGCATTTCATAAAGACTGAAAGGTATTTGCCTAATTTCAAGGCGGCCTTCTTCCAAGCGGGTAACATCGACAATGTCATTCACCAACGACAGCATATGATTACTGGTGGTTTCTGCTAAAGACACCAAGTGGCGTGCTTGCTCGCTGATGCTTTCTTTTTTCAATAATTTGATAATGCCCAAAATACCGCCAATGGGGGTGCGCAAATCATGGCTGGTATTCGCTAAAATCGCAGTTTTCATCTCATTGGCTTGTTCAGCTTCACGTTTTGCAATGGTTAAGGATTGCTCAGCTTTTTTCCACATAGATATGTCGCGGGCAATCAACTGTAAAATAAGCTCATTTTCCACTTTGACATAAGAAATGAAAAACTGCACCGGCAAATGATCGCTGTGACTTGTAACCAACTGACCTTCAAAGTCTGCCAGAAACTCAGGGTCTTCGCCTAATTCACGAATATGCTTTGACACACCTTCGTAATTATCGACCAATAAATGCAACGGTGACCCCAGCAAACGATTGTCTCTATAATCCAACAATTTATAGGCTTGTTCATTGGCTTCTTGCACCACATGATTGGCCTTGTCTAAAATGAAAATGGCATCACTAGATTTGTCTAAAATTAAACGCAATCGCTTTTCAGAATGTTGAATATTACGGACAGCCCGTTCACGCTCTAACAAGCTTTGGGCACGTAAAATAGTGTTGGTGACAACGGCAAAAACCGCCACTACTGCCGTTAGCCAAATATCCCAATAGGCCAAGAAGTCTGTCTCTTCGTCTAAGACAGATAGACCAGCAATTTGCCATGACCCCGAGGCAAATTGAACATCTTGCACAACCGTACGGGGGTCATCAAATAGGGCCTGATCACCATAAATACTAGCACCACTTGCACCCGCGCCATCAGCACCGCGTACAGCAATTTTCATGTTTTCGGTTTCGCCATCCCTGACCAATGACATCACCGCGTCATAATCTTGCACGGCCGAAACCATGCCCCATAATTGATCTTGGCCCTCTTGATCAGATGTAAAAACTGGCAAACGAATGTCCGTCGTCAGATAATTTGGGACATTTTGATGTTTAAAATAAGAGAGGGTTTGACCTCATTGTTTGGTTTATATTAAGCAGCATTTGCATGGTGCTGCAAGCGTCTTTGTTTCAGTGTTTCGTGTTTGATTTTTCTCCTTTTCTCTAAAATGATGGTACTTCTGCCAAAGTAAACATCAGCAGGGGTGAGGTTGTTTAGACTTTCATGATAGCGAACATGATTATAATAATTAATAAACTCTGCAATATCATGTTCCAGATGGCTGGGTAGATAATGATTATCCAGCAAAATGCGGTTCTTCAAGGTTTGGTGCCATCGTTCAATCTTGCCTTGGGTTTGTGGATGATAGGGAGCACCGCGTACATGGCCCATGCCCTTTGATTTCAGGAAGCCTGCTAATTCCTCCGCCACATAAGACGAGCCATTATCAGATAAAAGCCGTGGCATATTGCCTTTGTCTAAACCATTGGACGCTTTCAGTGCCTGTTCCAATGTATCGGTTACATCCTTGGCTTTCATGGTATTACACAGCTTCCAACTGACCACATAGCGGCTGTAATCATCCAGAATGGTGGATAGATAATACCAGCCCCAGCCCTTAATCTTAAAGTAGGTGAAGTCCGTCTGCCATTGCTGGTTAATGCGCGTGGGTTTATCCTTGAACTCATCTGCTGCTTTGATCACCACATAAGCCGGACTGGTGATCAGATCCGCAGCCTTTAGCATACGGTACACACTGGCTTCAGAGATGAAATAACCTTTGCTATCTGTAAACTTTACCGCCAACTCACGCGGTGATAGCTCAGGTTCATCAAGGGCCATATCCAGTACCTGTCTGCGGATGCCATCAGGAATACGGTTCCATGCCTTTCCCGGATGAGGTTGACGATCTTCCAACGCATCAAAGCCACTCGTAAGATAACGGTCATACCAGCGATAAAAAGTGGTACGGGGAATGCCGATCTTTTCCAGCGTCTGACGGGCTGATAGGTGAGACTGCTCGACGGTGCGGATAATCTCTAACTTCTCGGATGCGGAATATCTCATTCGTCGTACTCCCCATCTGCGATCACGCTTTTTTTAAGCAATCGTATCTCAAGGGTTTGCTCGGCCACAACTTCTTTCAGGTCACGCGCTTCTTTGCGCAGGTCTTTGACCTCGTCGGTGGTGGCAGCACGAACCGTATCACCAGCAAGCCGCTGTTTACCTGCCTCAAGGAACTCTTTTGACCACTTGTAATACATGCTTTGGGCGATACCCTCGCGGCGGCAAAGCTCGGCGATGGAGCACTCCCCGCGCATACCTTCCAGTACAATGCGTATCTTCTCCTCCGCAGAATAAATCTTGCGGGTAGCTCGACGAATGTTTCTAACGGCTTGATCCGCCGCAGCCTTGCCGCTTCTGGCTTTAGTCGCTTTTGCTTTCATTTTACGTTCCTTACG
>CAKZLM010000130.1 GCA_937126915.1 uncultured Alphaproteobacteria bacterium | reverse complement strand
GGTGGATTGATCATCGGGCCATCGGTTTTAAACATCGTTAATGACTTTACAGCGATCAATTATATTGGTGAATTTGGTGTGGTGTTCCTGCTGTTCATCATTGGTATTGAGATGAAACCAGCGAGACTTTGGACCATGCGTCGGCTAATTTTGGGTCTTGGCGGAGCGCAAATAATAATCTCCGCTGTGGTTCTTGGTGCAGCGGCCTTTTGGTTGGGGGCGGGTCAAGAAGCCGCTATTATCATTGGCTTGGGGCTGGCCCTGTCATCGACCGCTATGGGGCTTCAAATGATGGCTGACCGTAATGAGTTACAAACCACGCCGGGGCGTACGGGCTTTGCCATTCTATTAATGCAAGACTTGGCAGTGCCGATGCTCTTGGCTTTGGTGTCTGTTTTAGCGGGCAGTGATCGGTCGGTTTCAGGCAGTGTTCTGTATGGTGTTTTAGAAGGGCTTGGCATTTTAACTTTAGCCTTTTTGGTGTCTCGTTTTGCTTTAAAGCATGCCTTAAGTGCCATCGCAGCGGCAAAGGTAACCGAGGTCTTTACCGCGACAGCTTTATTGTTAGTGCTAGGCATGGCGTGGTTGATGGAAAGCATTGGTCTTTCGTTGGCAATGGGTGCTTTCTTGGCGGGCATGTTCTTAGCTGATAGTGAATATCGCCATCAGATTGAGGCGGATATCATGCCGTTCCGTGCTTTGTTGTTAGGCCTGTTTTTTATGGGTATTGGCATGGGCATCGACCTTAATATGCTGGTGGATAATATTGGTTTTGTTCTGGGGGCCGCCATCGCAATTATGGTGTTTAAGGGCCTAACCATTGCTATTCTTTCGCGCTTGTTTGGCTTGAACACAAAAGACAGTATCCAAACTGGGGCCTACCTCAGTCAGATGGGTGAATTTGGCTTTGTTTTGTTCGCCTTTGCCTCGCAACAGGCATTGATCCCAGAACAATATTTGGGTTTGTTGGTTTTGGTTGTGGCCATCTCAATGGTGTTAACGCCCTTTGTTGTTCCTTTGGTTCTAAACTGGGCGCACAAAGCCTTTACCAAACCTGCCAGCCACGGTGATGATAGTTTAAGCGAGGTTAAATTATCAGGTGAGAATGATCGCTATGACTTCATTATCGCAGGCTTCGGGCGGGTTGGCCAAACCGTGGCCATGCAACTCTCGGCCGCGGGCTATAGCTATGTTGCTTTTGATGTTGATCATGAAAAGGTTAAAATGGGTCGTGATTGGGGCTTTAAGGTGCATTTTGGTGACGCCAGCCGCATTGATGTTTTACGCGCTGCTCATGCTGAAAAAGCCGGCGGGATCATCCTCACTATGGATGATCGCAAAGCCATCCTCAGAACCGTTATTCAAATTAAAGAACAACTACCTAACGTGCCCCTGCACGCCCGTGCTCATGATTTAAAAGAGGCATCAGAATTACAGCATTATGGGGTTTGGGCGTCGGTGCCGGAAACCATTGAGGCGTCGTTCCAATTGGGCTTATGTGCTATTTCGCACCATGAGGACGGTGGCGAAGAACATGTTGCTCGCTTTAAAGAGCAAATTGGTAAATCCCGCGACAGTGGCTATTGTGATGTTCTAGATTATTATCACACCCACGAAAAAACCCAGAAGCCTAAGAAAAAGAAATAGTCTTTCTGAGCCCCTTCAAGACATTTTACTTTAGAAAAAATGTGGGTTAAGCTTTTTCTAACTGCGTTAGGGGAAGAAACAATATGCCAGAGATATTACCGATTGGGTGGTTTCACACCATCGTTGCCATCATCGCCATTTTAGCAGGGCTTGCAGCCTTGGTGAAAGATAAGCTTATCACCTCAAAAAATAGGCGTGGTAAGGTGTTTTTGGTGGGCACCTTTTTGGCCGCAGTGACCGCCCTGATGATTTTTCAACATGGTGCCTTTGGCCCGGGCCACGGTCTTGCGATTATGGCGCTTATTGCCATTGTTGGTGGCTTAATAACCGAACATACTAATATTTTTGGCAAGTTTTCACCTTATTTACAAGCCATGGCTTATTCAGGGATTTTCCTGTTTCATATGATCCCGGCCATCACCGATGGTTTGTTACGCCTGCCAGTGGGGGCCCCTGTTATCACCACCATCAATGATCCGCTGTTGCTTAGTTTTTATGGCTTGTTTTTGGCGTGTTATGTGATTGGCTTAGGCCTTCAATGGCGAACAATTAAGCGCCAACACGCTGCTTCATAAAAAAAGCGTTGCGTCATGCTTAGAAAGCAAAAAAGGCAGGGGTGTTAGTCCCTGCCTCTTTCATATGGTTTTTTAGCTTATTTAGTCATCAAGATCAAATCGGTCGGCGTTCATCACCTTGGTCCATGCTTTGGCGAAATCATCAAGAAACTTATCTTCATTATCGTCTTGAGCGTAAACTTCTGCATAGGCCCTCAAAATTGAATGCGATCCAAAGATCAGATCAACCCGTGTGGCGGTCCATTTTGTCTCGCCAGTTTCACGCTCAATAACGTCATAGACACCTTTTTCAGAAGAGGACTTCCACTGGTAATCCATACTGGTGATGTTGCTGAAGAAATCAGGGCTTAGTGCACCTTCTCGGTCAGTCAGAACGCCATGTTTTGATTGTCCATGATTAGCGCCCATGGCCCTCATGCCGCCAATAAGAACGGTCATTTCAGGGGCTGTGAGCCCCAGTAATTGAGCGCGCTCTAACAACAGCTCTTCGGGTTTGGTGTCATAATCAGCTTTTAGCCAGTTTCTGAAGCCATCAAATAAGGGTTCAAGTGGTTCGAAAGATTCAGCATCGGTCATTTTAGCCGTTGCATCGCCGCGCCCTTTTGTGAAAGGAAGGTTGATTGACTTGCCAGCTTTTTCTGCCGCCATTTCAAGACCCACATTACCCGCTAGAACAATGGTATCGGCAAGGCTAGCGCCAGCGTTTTCTGCAAGGGGTCTTAGTGCTTTTAAAACACGGTCCAGCTTTTCAGGTTCATTACCGGCCCACTGGTTTAAAGGGGCCAACTGGATGCGTGCGCCATTGGCGCCGCCACGCATGTCTGAATGGCGGAATGTGCGTGCGCTGTCCCACGCTGTGGTCACCATGTCATGAATATTTAGGCCACTGTCACGTATGCTTTGTTTTAGGTGATCAACGTCATAGTCATCACTGCCCTTAGGCACCACATCTTGCCAAATGAGGTCTTCTTTTGGCACATCGGGGCCAATGTAGCGTTCTTTGGGGCCCATGTCGCGGTGGGTTAGTTTGAACCATGCACGGGCAAAAACATCGGCAAAATAATCAGGGTCATTATAAAAACGTTCTGAAATTTTACGATACTCAGGATCACGCACCATTGCCATGTCAGCATCGGTCATGATGGGCATGCGACGTATGCTGGGGTCTTCACTGTCTACAGGTTTGTCTTCTTCTTTAATGTTGATGGGTTCCCATTGCCATGCTCCTGCGGGGCTTTTTTTCGATTCCCATTCATAATTAAATAGCAAGTAAAAATAACCATTATCCCATTGAGTGGGGTTCTTGGTCCATGCCCCTTCAAGCCCACTGGTAACCGTATCACCACCAATGCCGCGTTTGGTTTTGTTAAGCCAGCCAAAGCCTTGATCTTCAATGTCGCCTGCTTCGGGTTCAGGGCCTAGTAGGGAGGCATCACCATTGCCATGGGCCTTGCCCACCGTGTGTCCACCAGCGGTTAGGGCGACTGTTTCTTCATCATCCATTGCCATGCGTTTAAAGGTGGTGCGCACATCAGCAGCGGTTTTAAGCGGGTCGGGCTTGCTATCAACACCTTCAGGGTTGACGTAAATTAAGCCCATTTGAACAGCGGCCAGCGGATTATCCATGCTGTCACTGTCGGCGCTGGCATAACGCTCTTTATCAAGCCATTCCTTTTCTGCACCCCAGTAGGTGTCTTTTTCCGGGTGCCAAATATCTTCACGTCCAAAGGCAAAGCCAAAAGTTTTTAGCCCCATTGACTCGTAAGCAATGTTCCCAGCAAGGATCATTAAGTCTGCCCAGCTGACTTTGTTGCCATATTTTTTCTTAATCGGCCATAACAGGCGGCGTGCCTTATCAAGGTTAGCGTTGTCTGGCCAAGAGTTAAGAGGTGCAAAGCGTAAGTTACCCGTGCCGCCGCCGCCACGACCATCTGCTAAACGGTATGATCCTGCGGAGTGCCAAGCCATACGGATCATCAAGCCGCCATAATGACCCCAATCAGCGGGCCACCATTCCTGACTGTCGGTCATTAAGGCATGTAAATCTTGTTTTAAGGCATCAAAGTCCAATGACTTGACGGCCTCACGATACTTAAAGTCTGGGTCCATCGGATTGGTTTTGCGATCATGTTGATGCAAAATATCTAAGTTCAGGCTTTCGGGCCACCAGTCATCGTTTTTTGTGGCTTTAGGTGTGGCTGCGCCATGCAGGACGGGGCATTTATTCGCATCAGTCATGTCTCTCTCCCATTTCTATGAGTATTTGTTTCACACCCTTTAATTTAGGGTTATGGGTAAATTTCTCAAATTTATTGTTTATGTTACAGTCATTGAGAAACTTAATTTGACAGTTTTATCCCGCTGTTATTAGGGTGTTGCCATGAAAACCTTTGATGCCATTATCACCGACCGTGGGTCAAAATATGCCGTGTCTGGTGCGCCTTGTGGGTCGCCAGAAGAAGCCAAGACTTTGATCAAAAAACTTTGTCGAAAAAAGAAATTTGCCAAAGCAACCCACAATACATGGGGCGGTATTTTTGATGGTGAGCCCCATAAAAATGACGATGGCGAAAGCGGGTCTGGTATGGTGATTGTGCGCATGTTAGAGCGTGAAAATGTGCAAAATCATTTGCTGGTTGTAACGCGCTGGTATGGTGGCAAGCACCTAGGTGGTGACCGTTTTAGGCATGTTCAATCAGCGGTTAGATATTATTTAGATCACCTATAAGGTTTCCCTCTTTAATGGCAGGAATTTTACGCGAGTGACATTCTATGTTAGAGTCCACCGTACTGTTCTCAAGTTTTAGAGAGGAGATATGTTATGTTGAAACAACTGAAAAGGACTTCGTATAAACTGGCACTAAGTTTGTTATTTGTGTTTTCAGTTATGGGGCTGCATATGCCAGCCAATGCTGATGATCATATGAACGCAGAACTTGAAGCCCATATTGCCGCACAAAACGACAAATTTCTGTCATCTTTTAACAAGGCAAACGCAGCAGCCGTAACAGAGATGTATGCTTATGATGGTAAATTTATCCCCAATGGATCAGAGGCCGTGATGGGCAAGGAGGCAATTGAATCTTTCATGAAGGGGATGTTTCAAGGTCCAAAATTAAACCTTGCCTTGAATAGCCACAACTTGATTAAAGACGAGCGAACTGCTGTGGAAACAGGCACATGGACAATGACCATTCAACCGAAGGATCAGCCGGTTTTGCAAGAGACAGGCAATTATACGGTTGTTTGGGAAAAGCAACCTAGTGGTGATTATTTGATGAAAGTTGATATGATCAATGTCATCAAGCCTGCAGAACCAGTCCAATAACAGAAAAGACCGAGAGCATACTGTAGTCAGATGATCGTTTTATCCACCAACTATAGGGGCTTATGGCCCCTTTAGTGGTTAATGAAGGATTGAAGATATGGCGATCAATTTTATATCGTTTAGTCTTCGTGTAATTCGACCACAGCATTAATTTCAACGGCTAAACCGCTGGGTAGGCTGTTCATGCCAACAGCGGCACGTGCCCCTTTGCCATCTGGGCCAAAAGCGACCACAAACAGGTCAGAAAAACCGTTGACCACTTTCGGTTGATCGCCAAACTCAGGGCTGGTGTTGACCATGCCCATAATTTGCAGCACTTGCTTAACTTTTGATAAATCCCCAATGGCAGATTTCATGGTGGCAAGCATGCAAAGACCCACATTCTGCGCTGATTTGTAGCCCTGCTCAATTGATAGCTCAGAGCCTACCTTGCCCTGAACACGAGTGATGCAATCGGTATGACCTGATAAATAAAGAATGTTACCCGCTTTGCGCCATGTCACATAATTGGCTATGGGCGTGGCGGCATTGGGTAGGGTGTGACCCGCAGCGGCGATGCGATCCTCTGGTGTTTCTTGGGCCATGCTTTGACCTGAGGTACTTAACAAGCCAAGGGCAATGGTAAGTGCAGAAATGGTTGCTTTGATCATAAGTTGGTCCTCCCCCATGTATGATGAATTTGGCCATATCATAGCCATCTATTATGCTGTTGCCAATTATGAAACGCTGTGTCGCCGCAGATTGCCCTTGTTTTTTTGTTAGAGTTTTCCCATTCTAGAAAACCAACAGCCCAAGGGGAGAGGAAAATGGCAAAGGTTCTATCAAAGACCGAACATGATATTGGCAATCTGATAGTGAAGCGGGTGCTACCTAACAAAGAAAAGAAAATGGTTGGCCCGTTTATTTTCTTTGACCATATGGGGCCGGGAACATTCGCTCCAGGGCAAGGGATTAATGTGAGACCCCATCCCCATATCGGCCTATCAACCTTAACTTATTTGTTTGAGGGGTCTATTCTTCATCGCGATAGTTTGGGCAACCATTTGGAAATTAAGCCCGGTGATGTGAATTGGATGACAGCGGGTAAAGGCATTGTTCATTCTGAACGTGAAACCTTTGAAGTGCGCGCCAATCCACACAAGGTTGACGGCTTGCAATGCTGGGTTGCCTTGCCTTATCATATGGCAGAATTAGAGCCAAGTTTTGACCATGTTAAAAAAGAAAAGCTGCCACAGCTTATTCATGAAGGCGTGATGATGCGCTTGGTCATCGGCGAGGCTTATGGTCTTAGCTCGCCCATTAAAACCTATTGGCCGATGTTTTATATTGATGTGGTTGGGTCAAAGACCAGTGTCATCAAAAGACCTTCAGATGATCAAGAAACCGCAATCTATCCCATTTATGGCAGGGTAAAGGTTGGTGGTCAGGAGTATGGCCCCGGTGATTTTGTGTTGTTAGATGATGCGGATCAAGAAATTGAGATTGTTGAATGTGGCCGCTTTATCATGTTAGGTGGTGATGCCTTTGATAAGGCACCGCACATTTTTTGGAATTTTGTCTCTTTTGATCGTGAGCGTATTGAGCAAGCAAAGCGTGATTGGAAAGAAGGGCGCTTTCCGAAAATACCGGACGATCACAAGGAAGAGATACCGCTGAAATAATCAGTCATTGAGGGGGATATATGACGACGACATACGATGATTACAACTATCAAAGTGGGGATGGTTTAAATCTTTATGCCCGCATTTATGGCGCGCGGAACAGTGATAAAACCATTTTATGCTTGCCGGGCCTAACCCGAAACTCAGCTGACTTTGATTTGGTGGCCCCACATTTGGCAAAGAAATATCGAGTTGTGGCAATGGATCTTCGTGGGCGAGGCAACAGCCAATGGGACCCAAAGCCTGAGAATTATATTCCGCAAATCTATGTGCAAGATGTCTATCAGTTAATGGCATCGTTGGGGTTGGAAAAGGTGGCGCTGATTGGGACTAGCTTAGGCGGTATTATATCGATGATATTATCCAGCTTAACTCCTGAAAAAGTGCAAGGCGTGGTGATTAATGATATTGGCCCTGAGGTGGATGTGGCTGGTATTGATCGGATCAAAAGTTATGTCGGCGGCAAAGCAGAATTTGAGACGTGGGAAGAGTTGGCACTGCGTTGCAAAGATATGAACGGTGCCTTTTTCCCAGACGCCACTGATGATGAATGGATGCATATGGCAAAACGCACTGGACGCCGGCTGGATGATGGACGCATTATATTTAACTACGACCCTGCCCTAGCAGCGCCTTTTAAGGCGAGCAATGAAAACCCTGAAAAGTTTGATATGTGGTCTTATTTTGATGCCCTCAAAGGCAAGCCGTTATTGACCATTCGGGGGGCTTTGTCTGATCTGTTTAGTCAAGATACCTTTGATAAAATGGCCATGGTGCATGGCGGTATGGATGGTCATATCATTGCCAATATGGGCCACGCCCCCATGATGGATGACGCGGCCAGCCTTAAGGCGCTTGATCAGTGGGCTGCCAAGGTTTTTGAATAAATCCTAAAAAATGGCGAACAAGGCCAAGGCCAACATCAAGCAAAGGGTGGGAACGACCACCGTTAAAGCTGCCACTGGGCCATAGGCTGATTTATGGGTCTCACCACAGATGGCGCGAATGGTAGTCACGACATAACCATTGTGTGGCAAGCTATCCAACGCGCCTGATGAAATGGCCACAATGCGGTGCAGTTCATCCGCTGGTACGCCATCGGCCAGATATTGCGGTGCTAACTCTGGTAAAGCGATGGATTGCCCGCCTGAGGCTGAGCCCGTAATACCCGCAATGAAGGTGATTGCCACAGCGGCACTTACCAAGCCGCCACCGGGCAGGGTTGTCACCATTGCCATGGCTTGATCAAAGCCGGGCGTTACTTTTGCTAATGCGCCAAACCCCACCACCGCACAGGTGTTACCTGTGGCGATAAGAGCTGAATAGGCACCATCATGGAGGGCACCATCAACATTTTTAAAGTGATGGATGTTAAGGAAATAAGTAAGCAAACAGCCCACAATTAGAGATAAGACCAAGGCGTTTTGTTTTAAAATGTCGTGGGTGAAAAAACCAACCAGCACAATGGCCACCAATGGAATGATAGATGAGATGAAGGATGGTAGGTTTCGTAATTCAGGATGGGGATCATGGGCGCGGTCTTCAAAAGTTTCGCCATTGGCGCAGGCGGTGGCCATCATTTTTTTAAGCCAAGAATAGCCCATAAAGAACATAACGATGGCAACAGGAAAACTAATTTCCCACGCTGCCCACGGGGACGTTTCTAAATATTTAATGGGGATCCAATTTTGAATTTCGGGCGAACCAGCCGTTGTCATGGTAAAAGTGGCAGAGCCAAAAGCCAAACATGCTGGAATGAAGCGGCGGGGTAGTTTTGCCTCGCGAAATAAACTAAGGGCAATGGGATAGGCGGTGAAGGCCACCACAAATACGCTAACGCCGCCATAGGTCAAAACACCGCAAGCAAGGATCACCGCAAGGGCGGCACGTTCGCTGCCAACCTTTGACATGATAACATGGGAAACCTTTTCCGCAGCGCCGCTGTCTTCCATTAATTTGCCAAAGATGCTGCCAAAGAGGAACACTAAAAACCATGACGCAAAAAAGCTGGTAAAGCCTGCCATGTAAATATGGGTAAAACCCTCGGGTTCAACGGTCCAAACATTAATGCCGCTTAATATGGCCAGAATAAAGGCGCAAATGGGGGCAATGACAATAAGGTTAGCCCCGCGAATGGTTAACCAGGTCAATAAGACTAAAACAGCAATAAGAATTGTTAAATCCACCAGATGGTACCTCCCCCAGCACTGAATTGTGCTTCACCTAAATCATGTTTCTTGGAAAATTTTTATATATCTTATCAGCTAAATTGTTCGGTGCAAGGTGGGATGTTTTTCAATGGATTAGGCCTGCGGCAATTTGTTCTTTTACTTGTTTGTGTTTACAGGGTATCTTTTTTGTCATTAATATTTTAAGGAGTGTCTTACGTGCGTTTGAGTAATAAAATTGAAGAGCGATTTATTGCAGGACCTAGCCCACAGGACATTCTAAAAAATAACAACACTAAACGTTATTTCGAGATGTTGTTTTGTAGTCCAAAGGCGAGCAGTCTGTTTGACCTTTGGTGTTCAGAGGTGACGGCCAGTTGTATGCCAACACGCAAAAGCATTGATACCAAGAAATTAATGCTTTTAGGGGCAAACTTAATCGTCATGAAGAAACGTTCGGCAGGGCATTGGGATTTAACCTTTGCAGGGACCAATATTGTCAAAATGTTTGGCGAAGAGGTAACGGGCAAAGATTTTATGAGTGTTTTCAAAGGTCTTGATGAAGAAGGTGTTAAAGATAAAGAGGATTTTGTTCGCAGCAATCACGCTCCTTATATTGAAGTTTTTGCTATGGAAGAAAATCGTTCCACATATCATATTGTGACGTCTTTAGTATTACCACTATTCAATCCGGAAAAGGATGATTATGATGGATGCTTCATCTATCTTGATAAGATTGAAATGAGAAATTAAAACGATGTATATGATCGGGGAAAGGTGATATGAACCAGTTGGGCAAATACCTTTTATTCCTATGGATGCTGCTGGTTGGCGTCTTGGTACTTTGGGTGGATAATTCAATCATGGCACAGGATCAGGAGGGGGTGACCGCCGATCAAGATATCCATGTTTATACCATTGATATTCCCGGATTAATTGGTTCTGATAGTCAAAATAAATACAATCTATTGTTCGAGCGCATTGGCACCATGATTGGTCGGCAAATTAATGTCCACGCCATGCCGGGTAGGCGGTTGGTTCGAATTTATGACGAAAATGACGATGTTTGTGTGTTTCCTGAATATCATGCGTCTTCTGGCCCTGAAACAATTTTTAGTGACCCTTTTAATGTGGTTCGGGTTTATATTGTTAGCCTAAAAGAAAAGCCTCTACCCACAGTCAATGCGATGGATGATTATTCGTTCGCCACAGTGGTGGGGTATGATTATTCGTTTGTTGATATTGATAGCGTCCGTGAGAATTTAACGGTTTCTAATGAGCGTCAAAGCTTGAACCTGTTATTGCGCGACAGGGTCGATGCCATCATTTCATATTTTCCAGACTTGCCATTGATTTGGAAATCAGAAGAACGTGCGAAATTGCAATTTGATGAAAGCCAATCACTTTATAATGGTACAGAACGTTTAGGTTGTAAAAACACTAGGAAAATGAAAACCTTCGTTGCTGACTTTAATGAGGCGCTAGAGCAATTGATCCAAGAAGGCGAATTAGAAGAGATTTTAAGCCCCTATTATTATGGCCTAAAATAACGTCTGATTGGTTCACCTTGTTGGCCGATTAAGCATCAAGAGACTTTATGTGATTTGATAGAATATTCCACAATTCTTTATAGCGTGTTGGTTTGTGGATGATGCCGCGCCAGTCAATAGTGCTTTGGCTTAAAAGCTCATCGCCACTAACATCCGCCGTCCAAGCATAGATGGCTGGCTTTTTCTGGTTAGTGTTATCAGCTAAAATAGCTTTTGCGGTTTCAACACCATTCATTTTGGGCATGTGAATGTCCATAAATATGACATCAAAG
>CAKZLM010000129.1 GCA_937126915.1 uncultured Alphaproteobacteria bacterium | reverse complement strand
TGACACTATAAAAATAGACAGTGTTTATCACATTAAAGTTGAGCTTGGGGTTGATACCGTACTTTGCATTGGACAAACGCTAGCACTTGATGCTACGTCATATAGCGCTAGTTACCAATGGCAGGATGGAGGTACACAACCAAAAATTGTGGTAGACACCACTGGCATCTACCACGTGAAGGTTTCGAGTATTTGCGAAGTTACAGGAGATACGATAAACGTACAATTCGAGGTGCCACCAACCGTCGATTTAGGCCCAGACACCGTCCTCTGCATTGCGCAATCTCCTTACGCTTTAAATGCGGCCTTTTCTCGTTCTACCTACCTCTGGCATGACGGCAGCGGAAGTTCGCTGAAGTATGTTTTTAATTCCGACACACCTTGGGTACAAGTCACAAACCTATGCGGAATTGCCTCTGATACTGTCACTATATTTTACGAACATCCGCTACAAATAGACTTGGGCAACGATACGCTCATGTGCAAAGGCTCGCAAACCTTACTTGACCCATTAACCAAAACCGCTGATCAACGTCTAAAAGTTTTGCAGTCATTGGATACCTTAGGCGCTGGCTTTACCATTGCCAGCCATGACATGGACATTCGCGGTGCGGGTAATTTATTAGGCCAAGAACAATCTGGCCATATCAAAGAAGTGGGAATGGAGCTTTATCAGCAAATGCTGGAAGAAGCCGTTGCTGAGGCCCGTCACCGCGCCGCTGGTGATGATGCTGGTGATATGCCCGACGATCATTGGTCACCAACCATTAACATTGGCGCCAGCGTTCTTATTCCGGATGGCTACATCAGTGATTTGAATTTGCGCATGGGGCTGTATCGTCGCCTTGGAGACCTAGCTCGCCGTGATGAAATCGAGGCCTTTGCCGCAGAATTGATAGATCGTTTCGGACCGTTACCAAGTGAAGTGAAGCATCTTCTTAGTATCATTCAGATTAAGTCATTCTGTAAAATTGCAGGTATTGAAAAATTGGATGTAGGGCCAAAAGGTGCCACCATCAGCTTTAGAAATAACAAATATGCCAACCCCGCTGGGTTGATTGATTATATCAGCACGCAAAAAATAAATGCTAAAATCAGACCTGACCATAAAGTGGTTTATATGGCACGTTGGGATAAGGTCCGTGACCGCCTTAAAGGTGCCATGGGCATCTCGTCCGCCCTCGCCCGCATCGCCCAAAAGGGCTAATTCTGCCAATTAGGCACCGACAAAATGATATGAATAGATAGTTTGCCTAATGACGCATAGTTAACCTGATTGCGCCTCTCCCCGCAGTTCAAGAATTCGATCAATAACTTGGATCATTTGTGCTGGTTCTTGGGCACCTGAAACCGCCATTTTTTGATCAAAGATGAAACAAGGTACGCCTGACACCCCCATTTCACGGGCCAGATCAATCTCGGCTTTCACTTGCGGCACATCACGATCAGACTTAAGCAGATCGCCAATAATTTTGGCATCCAAGCCATGATCAACCGCAAGCGCTGTTAAAACCTCACTATCACCAACGTCTTTGCCTTCGATAAAATAAGCTTTAAACAAGCTTTCTTGCACCTCATGCTGATTGCCACTGTTAATGGCCCAACGCAACAAACGATGGGCATTAAGGGTATTGGGCGACTTTTCAATCGCTGCAAAGTTAAAATCAAGACCAACGGTTTTGCCAGCCGCGGTCATATTATCGACCAAGCCCTTAACACGGTCAGGGCCAAATTTGTTGGCATAATATTCTTTATGGTTCATGCCTTCCATTGGCATGTCAGGGTTTAGCTGATAAGGGCGCCATGTGAGATTAAACGTGATTTCAGGGCGTAGTGCCATGGTCTCTTCAATGCGGCGCTTACCAATATAGCACCACGGGCAAACTACATCTGAAACGATATCTAATTGAATGGTGGTCATAGCCTCTCCCTGTGATTATTAGGAGCCAAGCATAACTTCTTTTACGGATGATGACCAAGTAGAAACTTTTTTATAAAGCTCATCATGCGCCAATGGTTTTGAGCAGTAATAGCCTTGATATAAATGACAACCCTCACTACCAAGCCATGAAATTTGTTCTACATGTTCGACACCTTCTGCCAAAACAGTCATGTTCAAGTTGGTGGCGATATCAATGATTGAGCGCACCATCGACTGGTCAGTTTCATTCAGTAACAAATCAATGATAAAGCTTTGATCAATTTTGAGATAATCAAAAGGCAAATTCTTTAAATACCCTAGCGAAGAATAACCTGTTCCAAAATCATCTAGCGCCATTCTGATGCCCGCATTGCGCAAATCGGTCATCACCTCAATGCTTTTCTCTAAGTTGGTCATCACCGATGTTTCGGTAATCTCAATAGTGATCTGATTGGGCGCGCAATCATGCTTGGCTAAAATTGCCAATAGCCTTAATTTAAGTGCAGGCTCGGTAAGCAATAAAGAGGATGCATTAAAAGATATTTGAAGCTTTTGACCTGTTTTTTCTTCAATATCATTCAAATGCTGAATAGCTTGCTCCAAGACCATATAAGATATGTCATTAACTAAGCCAATTTGCTCAGCGGCAGGAATGAAAATGTTTGGCCCCACCATACCATATTCAGGGTGGTTCCATCGCACCAATGCCTCAACACCCACTATTTTATTATCAGATATGGAGACTTGTGGCTGATAATAAACCAACAATTCATCACGGTGCAAGGCCAGCCTTAAATCTTCATGTAATTTCAATTGGGCCGCGACATTGCTTTCCATGGCAGGGGAATAAAAATGATAGTTTTGATATTTATCAATTTTTGCCTCTTGAAGGGCAAAACGCGTTTGATTTAAAAACTCTTCCGCACTGCTGGCAAGATCTGGATCGCAATGCATGCCAATGCTGGCGGTTAAAAACAAATCGCGACCATCAATATTAAAAGATGTCGCCATAACATTGCTAAGCTTTTGCGACAGGCTTAGCATTAATGAGCGGTCATACCCGACCAGCAAAACACTAAACTCATCACGCCCGGTTGAGGCAAGGTAAAAGCTGATATTATCATTAGCATTAATATCATGCTCGCTGTTGAAGTTATCCAGCGTGTTCTGCAAGCGTAAGCTAATGTTGTTCAACAATGTATCGGTTTTGATCGTGCCATAGGTAGCTTCAATCTTTTTAAAATGATCAATATCAAATAATAAAAGGCCAATAGACTTATCGTTGTTTTGACCTGCTTTATTAATTGCGACATTGGCCCGAGCAAGCAGCAAATCTGTGATCGGCAATCCTGTTAGACGGTCTTTAGCATATAGATGATACTGATCAACCAAGACATCTTCTTGTGGCACAATCACCCCTTTTACCCTCGGCTTTGCACCAAAGGTATCTGTGGCTAGTTCAATAATATGGTCAACCACCAGTTCGCGTTCACCAAAGTGATTGGCATTAATATGGGTGTTTTTTTGTGATAAAATAGCATGGCTTACCGCCGTATTAATTTGATCATGTACATTATCGGGAAACTCTTTCAAAAAGTCTTCAAAAGCCAAAAGCCTATATGCTGGCCCCAAGCCCATCATTTCTCTGAGCGCATAAGACACATGCACCATGCCTGTTTCAGGGTCATAAATCCAAATAGCACCACCTACCACAGCACGATCGCGTTGATCTTCAAGACGTTTTAAGCGCTCTTCGCTTTGAAGACGTGATTTATGGGCAAAGCGCAACTTTTCAGCAATCACCATTACTTCGGTTGAGTCTAATAAAAAATCATGACAGCCAAATTGAAATGCTTGATCAATGATACCTTCATGATTATCGGCACTATTAAAAATAGACACCACAGTTGGAACAAGAGCAATGACATGTGCTTTTTCAAAGGCATTAAAGTCATTTAGAAAATCGCGAATCTCATTCAAACGCGACTCAGACATCGCAAAATCAACCAGAATCAATTTAGGAACACCGGCCGAAAAGCGCCGGTTTAATTCCTGCAAGGTGTTACCAACATCATAATTGAAATTTGCAATTTGTAGCTTTTTCAACCAGTTGAACGCACCTTCTGAGGCGATCATCATAATTGGCGGTAATTTATGAAGAGATTGAAATGGCACGTTTGTTCCTAAAATGTGTGATTGTCATAAAGCTATAACAAACATAACCTACAAAAAACATGTTAACGAATTGCTAAGATTTATTTGTTAAAACATTATCTATAAAGACTAGCCCAAAAGAGGCAGGCTAATGAGCATAAGCTCTGGGATAGACAACATAAGGATTCATCATGGATTCTGTTATTAGGACAGGCCTTAATGGGCTAGTTGCGGCCTCAAGCCGCTTACAACTCGCCGCGAATAAAGTGGTTAACAGTGGTGCCCAAGCCACCAAATTTAGCCTAGACGCGTCTGAAGCGACGTTGTCTGCATCCAAAGCGTACTCGCAAACCAACAAAAACTCTAAAGCTGGTAGCGGCACAGCCAGTAATCTTGAAAACCATTCTGCTTTGCTTAATCAATATCGTACTGATGCGGGGAATGATCAGGGTTTTGCCTCTGTGGCAGAAGGAATGGTTCAGGCCAAGGTTGCGGCCCGCACTTATGAAGCCAATGCAAAAGTTATTCAAATCGCCTCAGAGATGTATGAAACCGAAGATGAAAACGACCCCTTCTTTGGTCTATAAACTCAGCATTGACCGTCTATCAGATATCAAAAGGCCCCATCATTATGACAGGGCCTTTCTTTTTTGGCCATTTATAAATTAAGCAACCTTTGATTTTGCTTCCTTAATTATTTGCCACATTTTTAGCGGCGTATAAGGCATTTCAACATGCTGAATGCCCAAAGGTTTCAACGCATTCATCACGGCATTTGAAAAAGACGGTAAGGCACCAATGGTTCCTGCCTCACCACAGCCTTTGATGCCCAAGGGGTTGGTCTGACAAGGGTAGCCATTAAACTCGATCTTCATATCTGGCATATCATCGGCGCGGGGCATACCATAATCCATAAAAGACCCCGTCAGTAATTGACCGCTGCCCTCTTCAAAGACACAGTTTTCGGTTAGGGCTTGCCCAATGCCCTGAACCACACCGCCATGAATTTGGCCCTTTACCAACATCGGATTGATCAAAACGCCAAAATCATCGACAACAAAATAATCAACCAATTTAACCACACCGGTTTCAGGGTCAATTTCAACCTCAGCCACATGGCATCCGTTCGGGAAGGTTGAAATTTGGTTTTTAAAGGCCGCTTTTGTATCTAAGCCATTATCATACCCATCAGGCAAGCCGTCCATGCCAAGGGCCCGGTCATGCACCTCAAACAAAGACAGAGAATGATTGGTGCCCGCTATGGTAAAAATACCGTCCTCATAATCAACACCATCTTCAGGTGTTTTATATAATATGCTCATCACCTGCTTGCCTTTGGCAATCATGGCATCGGCCGTTGTCGCTGTTGCATTACCCACCATTTGTAATGATCGGGAACCGCCTGTGCCACAGCCCTTGTCTTTTTCAGCGGTATCCCCTTCCACATAATCAATTAGTGAGAGGTCAATACCAAGTTTATCCGCCAAAATTGACCCAAATGCCGTGGCATGACCCTGCCCGTTTGACTGGGAACCGCCGTGCAATTTTAGGCGGCCATTGTGGATGGTTACCACGGCTTCTTCTGAGGCCACGCCAAAAGTACATTCAATATAATACCCCATACCAATGCCGCGTAATTTACCGTTTTTGGCAGATTTTTGGCGGCGCTCTTCAAACTGGTCATATTCGGCTAATTTAAGGGCTTTTTCCATGGTTTCTGGGAAGTTTCCGCTATCAAATTTGGCACCAAAAAAATTTTTATAGGGTAATTGCTCAGGCTTAATCATGTTAAGGCGTCTAAAATCCTCAGGCGCCATTCCAATATGATCGGCGGCGGCATCCATCAAACGTTCTAACATATAGTTGGCCTCTGGACGGCCCGCACCACGGTATGCATCCATTGGCGGGGTGTTAGCAAACAGCCCCTTCACACGAACATGAATGCTGGGGATTTGATAAACACCGCCAATAATTTGCACTGCGGCAAGGGTTGGAATGAACGGTCCAAACAAGGCACAATAAGCACCAAACCCTGCAAGGCTATCAACCCGATAAGCTAAAATCTTACCGTCTTTATCAAGGGCTAATGACACATCTGAGACCACATCACGACCGTGGGCATCACAGAAGAATGTTTCGCCCCTATCCGCGGTCCAACGTACAGGCCGTCCTAATTGTTTAGCCGCAAATAAAACCAACGGATGTTCGTGATAAACTTGTGACTTGATGCCAAAGCCACCGCCTACATCATAGGTTACAACGCGAATTTTATCAGCGTCATAGCCTTCCATGGTTTGAACAATTGCATCGCGTAAGCCCCAAACCCCTTGGCTGGGTCCATAAAGCAAAAAGTCATCATCATCAGGGTTATAAATACCCACAAGGGCGCGTGGTTCCATCGGGTTTGGCACTAACCGATTATTGGTAACCGTTAGGCTAACGGTTTCGTCAGCCCTTTGAAAAGCCGCGTCAACGCCATCCTTATCACCAATGGCCCAGTCAACTGCGACATTACCAGGCGCTTCCTTATGTAATTGCGGCGCGCCCTCTTTTACGGCCTCTGTCACAAGGCAAACGGCATCAATCAGGTCGTAATCAACATCAATCAAATCCGCAGCATCACGGGCTGCATTGATATTTTCTGCCACAATAAAGGCCACTGGCTCACCCACATAACGCACATGGTTTTTGGCTAAAACAGGCCTGTCAGGCGTAATACAAGGCTTACCATTTTGTCCCGGAATCGGCGCATCACAAGGGATTGTTTTGATATGCCCTGCAATATCATCGGCGGTATAAACGGCTAAAACACCGTCTACCTCGCGGGCATCATCCACACTTATGTTAAGAATTTTAGCGTGTGCCACTGTTGAGCGAAACACCAATCCAATGCATTCATTTTCAAGGCGAATATCATCGGTAAATTTACCTTCACCGATTAAAAGCTTAAAGTCTTCAACCCGTTTTACAGATTGACCCGCGCCAAATTTCTTTTGCATAAATCCTCGCCTTATTGATCGAAATCAGGAAAGTCGCGCTCTACTTTACGCATCATGGCTTGCCAGTTCAGCATACCGGCAAAATTCATCGAGCCATTGACCTGACCATAGACCTTTTTGCTAACATCATCAGGAACGGGAATAATTTCTTGCCCCATTGATAGTGACTTAACTTGCGTTTCACAGGCCTTTTGCAAAAAGAACATTCGCAAAAACGCCTCACCCACCGTACCGCCCATGGTCATAAGGCCATGATTGCGCAAAATAACATTATTACAGCCACCAATATTGGGGATCAAGCGCTCGCGCTCATCTTGGTCTAACACGATACCTTCATAATCATGATAGGCGATGTCTTCATGAACACTACAAGCGGTTTGGGTTAGGGGCAACAAACCATCTTTTTGCATGCTAACCGCCATGCCATCAGCTGTGTGGGTGTGTAAAACACACATAGCATCATCACGGGCTTCGTGAATGGCCCCATGAATCACAAACCCCGCTGGGTTTACCATGTATGGGGTTTCTTCAATGGGCGTGCCATGCAAATCAATCTTAACCAAAGATGATGCGGTGATTTCCTCAAACAGCATACCAAAGGGGTTGATCAAGAAATGATGCTCGTCACCAGGGATACGCACAGAAATATGCGTGAAAATTAAATCATCCCAACCATGGGCAGCAACAAGGCGATAACAAGCAGCCAACTCACGGCGTAATTGCCATTCTTCCTCAGAAACTTTATCTTTCAGGCTAAAGGTTACTGGCTTATTCATAATTATTCTCCCCTAATCCCATCTTGCACTTTCAGCGTATAAATGTAGGATGGCATAAATTTGTAACTTTTTAAGTTGCACCTTATAACGTAACTTGTGAAACACTATAAATAAGATATGCAGACAATCAAGGATACGATGATAGATAATTCAACTAAAAACGGCTCCCAAATGGTTGACCCTTTTGGTCGCACTATCACTTATTTACGTCTTTCTGTAACGGATAGATGTGATTTTCGCTGTGTTTATTGCATGTCTGAAAATATGACTTTCTTACCTAAGAAAGATTTACTCAGCCTTGAAGAACTTATTCGATTATCGTCTGTTTTTGTATCTAAAGGTGTGCGAAAAATCCGTATTTCAGGTGGTGAACCATTGGTTCGAAAAGGCATCATGACTTTTTTTGAGGGCATGGCCCCGCTTTGTCATGAGGGTGATTTAAAAGAGCTAACCCTGACCACCAATGGAAGCCTACTATCAGAATATTCTCAGGGGCTTTATGACTGCGGGGTGCGCCGTATTAATGTCTCGTTAGACACCATTGACCCTGACACCTTCCATGCCATCACTCGCTGGGGCAAATATGATCGCGTGATGGCGGGGATTGATTCCGCCTTAAAGGTCGGGTTAAAATTGAAGATTAATTGCGTAGCCCTTAAAGGCGTTAATGATCACCAAATTAATGACCTTATTCAATGGTGTGGCGACAAAGGAATGGATCTTACGCTTATTGAAAGCATGCCAATGGGGGATATTGGTGAATTACGCCCAGAGCAATATATGCCACTATCTGTTGTGCGCGAGCAATTAGACAAACAATGGACCTTGCGCCATAGTGATTATTTAACGGGTGGTCCATCACGCTATGTTGAGGTTGCTGAAACAGGTCAACGCCTAGGTTTTATCACCCCCTTAACCAATAATTTCTGCGCTGGCTGTAACCGCGTCAGAGTTACCTGCACAGGTAAACTTTATATGTGCCTTGGTCAAGATGATGAAACTGATTTAAGAACGCCGCTAAGAGCGTCTGAGGGAAATCAACTGCTATCTTATGCCATTGATGAGGCGATAACACGTAAACCTAAATCTCACGATTTTGAAATAACTAAAGATGGCGCGCCCGCAGTGGCCCGTCATATGAATGTAACTGGCGGTTAAACGCCATTTTGGGGGTCTGATAGTTCATGACCAAAATTTGTTTTGTTCACAGCGGGGTTGAATTAGCTGAAAAAGCTGCCAAAACCCTTATTGACCGTCATGGCAATCATGAATTGGCTGATGCCGATGTCATCGTGGCCCTTGGTGGCGATGGTTTCATGCTTCATATGCTGCATAAATCCATCCATCACAATATACCCATTTATGGTATAAATTGCGGTACAGTTGGCTTTTTGATGAATGAACATGACCTGGACAATGTGCCAGCACGCATTGCGGCGGCCAAGTCTGTGACCATGCACCCCTTAAAAATGATCGCAAAAGATCAAAAAGGTAAAACTATTGAAGCACTGGCAATTAATGAAGTGTCTCTGCTTCGTGAAACCCGACAAGCCGCTAAAATTCAAATAACCATAGATGGTGAAATGCGCCTTGAAGAGCTGGTGTGTGATGGCATTTTAGTTGCCACATCAGCTGGCAGTACCGCCTATAACTTGTCAGCCCATGGCCCCATCATTCCGCTTGGATCAAACCTTTTGGCCCTAACACCCATTAGTGCCTTCAGGCCTAGACGTTGGCGTGGTGCGCTAATCCCTAACAAATCAGAAGTAACGTTGGATATTTTACATGCCCACAAGCGCCCTGTTAGCGTGGTGGCTGACTCGCAAGAATATCGCAACATCCAAACTGTCAAAATTCATGAAGACAAATCCGTTACCCTCAACCTGTTGTTTGACAAAGGCCATGACCTTGAAGAGCGCATTTTGATGGAACAGTTTATCACCAGCTAAAAAATATGACTTGAACAAACGGAGGGTATCATGTTCGCAAAATCAAAATCACTGCGCGGGGTTGTCGGTGCCCTAGGGCTTGGCTTGGCGCTCGTTGCTCCTGCATCCAGCGCACAAGACATGATCCGCCATAACAGCGAGGCCACAGAAAAGCTAGGCTTACCCTTTTCAGAAGCCGTGCAAGTCGGCAATATGTTATATTTATCAGGTCAATTGGGAAATTTCCCGGGCACCATGACTTTGGCTGAGGGCGGTATTGAGGGTGAAGCCCACCAAACCATGAAAAACATCAAAGCAACCTTGGAAAGATACGGCTCAAGCATGGATCATATGGTGCGCTGTACGGTATTCTTGGCAGATATTAGCGAATGGCCTGCTTTTAATGAGGTCTATAAAACCTATTTCAATAATGGCTACCCTGCCCGCAGCGCCTTTGCCACAACAGGCCTTGCCCTTGACGCACGGGTTGAGGTTGAATGCATGGCCGTGGTGCCTGAATAGGCTTTACCCCAAAAGGCGGGCGTGGTGGTGTAGGTGTTTTTCCATCACCGTGGCGATGAAATAATAGCCATGATCATAGCCCTCATGGCGTTCAACCACCAGAGGATAGCCTGAGGTTTGCGCTGCAGTCTCTAATTCGTGGGTCAGCAATTGCTGTTCATAAAACTGATCATCCAAACCTTGATCAACCAAAATCTCTGGCCGTTCTGAGGCACCGTCTGTATTGCTCATAATATGGGCAGCATCATAAGCCAGCCATGTGGATTTATCGTTGCCTAAATAGTTGCTAAAGGCCTTTTCACCCCAAGGACATTTTGATGGCGCACATATCGGCGCAAAGGCTGAAATAGATTTATATTTCTGTGGATTACGCATACCCAATACCAAGGCACCATGGCCGCCCATGCTATGGCCCATAAGTCCGTGGCGTGTCATGTCGGCGGGGAAATTATGCTCAATTAAATTGGGCAGTTCTGCGGTTACATAATCATACATAAAATAATGGTTTGACCATGGCTCCTCAGTGGCATTTAGGTAAAAACCAGCGCCCTTACCAAAGTCCCATGCGCCATCAGGATCATCAGGCACCTTATCACCGCGTGGGCTGGTATCTGGTGCCACCAACATTATACCCAACTCAGCCGCAACGCGCTGTGCGCCAGCTTTGATCATGAAGGTTTCTTCGGTGCAGGTTAGCCCCGCCAAATAGGTCACCACAGGAACCTTGGTTCCATCAAGGGCTTGGGGAGGCGTAAACACCGAAAACTTCATATCACAACTGAGTGCCGCACTATCATGGCTGTAAAATGCCACCATACCGCCAAACGCTTTATGTTCAGAAAGTTTCAACATATCGCCCCCTATCCTTATTCGATAACCTATTGGTATTAATAAACAATAACACTGCGGATTGATTTG
>CAKZLM010000128.1 GCA_937126915.1 uncultured Alphaproteobacteria bacterium | reverse complement strand
CTACATTTACAGTACCAGGGTAAGTGCGATATTCTTTTAGTATCCTTTGATGTACCGTACTTTTGAAGCTAAATCCCGGATAGCAAAAGCCATCCTCGATTTGATGCCCCATTCTCTCAATGTATAACTTGAGAAAAGATATCGCATCAGAGGTTTCATTTACATTCGTGAACAGTGCATTTTTGACAGCATCACTTGTCAATCTGGGACTAAAGTTATCTAAGTCCTGTGCCCAGCTCCAAGTCCATGCCCAACTATCTCCAAAAAATCTAAAAATCAAAACTAAACCTCAAGTAAGTTTATCTTGTCTGGTTTGCCATTCCATTCGTCAGCATCTTCCGGTGGCGACTGCATTTCCACAATGTTAGGCCACTCCTGACTGTATTTCACATTTATATCGTAAAATTGTTTTTGATCCTCGGGTAGATCGCATTCGTCGAAGATGGCTTCAGCAGGACACTCAGGCTCGCATAATCCGCAATCAATACACTCATCAGGATTGATCACCAACATGTTTTCACCTTCGTAAAAGCAATCAACAGGGCATACTTCTACGCAATCCATATATTTGCATTTAATACAGGCGTCTGTAACAACATAAGTCATGATGTTTGCTCCCTTAAGGGTCAAGAAAATCTAATATTCCTTGTTCTTATGCCCAATGGATGGGCATCTGACAAGAATAAAAAGCGGCATTTTAGGCGAAAAATAGTCTTAAAAATCGGTTTGCAGGCTGTCGCTAAGGCCTAAACGATCAATAACGCGCTTTTTAGCGGCGCCACGATCACGGTCGGACACATAAATTAATGCCCCAATACGGCGCATCAAATTATCTTCATAAGCATGCAACACGCCATCAGACAAAATCACTTCCCAGATCATTTCAATGATTTTGATTTTTCCTGCTTGGTCATATGTTTCTTTAATAACGCGGGTCATGGGCAGAATTTGGTTTGAGCTGGAAACGTGTTTGTGAGCCTCTTTGGTCAATTCGTCTGCTTCGTCAGAGGATAAATTAAATTGATCTTTCAAGACCATCTTAATTGTATCTGTTTCAGTCGTATCCACTGTGCCGTCCATGCCTGCTGCTTCAATCAAAAGGCATGCAACAGCCTTAGATTGGTCATTCACAAAGCTTGATTGTTCGTTTTCATCTTCGCTTTTAAAAATTTTGATCAATTGGTTAAACATGTTGGCTCCTTTGAGGATATGTTAAGCTTATTTGAGCACTTATCACAAGTCACTTTGTCTTATCTAACAGGGGGTTAGTCTCAATGTTCGCGTAAGTTATTTAAGGCTCGTCTTTCTTTCTTCGATGGGCGCCCCGTGCCTGGATCACGTGTGGCGGTTGGTGCCGTGGTTATGGACGCCTTTTTGTCATCTTTTGTCGGCTCGGTTGGGCTTAAGTCATTGTAGAGAGCTTGTGCCTCTGGTGCTGGACCACGGCGGTTTGCAAGAGAGATTATTTCAATGATTCGAACGCGCTTATCTTTTTGAAAGGTTAGCGTTTGGCCGGGTCTGACATTAAAACTGGGTTTGCCAACTGCAACGCCATCAATACGGACCTTTTTGGTTTTGATGATGGTGGCGGCAAGGGTGCGACTTTTAAAAAAACGCGCATGCCATAACCACTGATCCAGTCTTTGTTGATCAAGGTTTTGACTGGGGTCTTTGGTCATGGTTTGATGCGCGTTCCTTAATTGGTTTTAAAATAGGGACAGATTACTTTTTTGTCATTTGGTCTTTTAAACCAGCCAATGCGGCAAAAGGGCTGTCCTCAGGGGCGGCTGACTTTTTGTCACTGTAAATCTCATTGCTGCGTGGCTTATGAGATTTGCCATGGCCTTTACGCCCTTGACCCGGCTTTTTACCATAGGGCTTGCCGCCTTTTCCCTGCGGCTTGCCTTGAGGACGTTTATTGCCTTGATCAGTATTGTTTAAATGTGGGCGCTTGCCACCAGCGGGCTTGCGACCACCCCAGCGGAAGAAATAAACCTCAACCAGTTCTTCTTCACCACTATCTGTTGGGGCAGTTGTTTCTGTGCTTGCAGGTTTTTCAGCAGGTTCAGCAACTGTTACAACAACTGTCTCAGCAACGTTTTCTTTAGCTGCTTCTGTGGCTTCTGCCGCTTCTGGGGTTTCTGGGGTCTCTGGGGTTTCTGGGGCAACTTGTGCCTCATCGGTTGTGGCTGCAGCATCTTTATTGTCGCTGCCTTCAGTGGTTTTTTCGGCGTCTTTTGCGGCTTCAGCTTCCGCTGCTGCTTTAGCTGCGGCTTCTTCTGCTTCACGTTTGGCTTTGGCTTCAGCAACTTCAGCGGCTGTTAATTTGCGTTTGTCAAAATTATAGCCGATGGCGCGCATAACATTAGCAAAGTCTTCACCAGACAAGCCAACAAGGCCCATGATCTCTGGTGTGGTTTCAAACCATTTGCTGTTGGTTCCTAGAGGGCGAACGGCATCGGCCAAACGTTCCATCATATCAACACGAACGGCTTTTTTACCCGCAGGGCGGAAGCCAGCAACTCGGTAAAAGTCATGCGGTACAGAACGATCCATATCGGTCCATACCATGCCGGGGGTTGGAATATCTGGTAGTTTTTCTTGATCATTCCACAAAGCCCACATCAACAATCGAAGACGGGTGGCTGCTGGCTTTAACAAAATAGGGATGAACAGGTTACCAGCGCCCAAACGGATGCGATAACGGTGTAGGCCTTTGCGCTCTTCCAGTTCAACTTGACGCAGGTCTTGGTCAACCAAATGACGAGGAAGAACCCCAAAATGTTCTAATAATTGATAGGCAATGCCGCGTGCCATGCCGGTCAGCGGAACTTGGCCTTCTTCAAGGGTTAAGTTGCCTGCCAATTCTTGGTCCAGCTTAAACAAAGGGCCTAGCTCTTTGTCTAACTGTGCAGCAAACCATTTGTCCAAGCGGTCAACAACTAATTGGCCTTCTTCGCTGGTGCATAGGTTGCTGGCAACCAATTTGATGCGTGGTTTAAAGGCGGTCTCACCTTTTTGCATGAAGGCAATTTGAGCGCCATTCCACATAATTTTTGGTTGCGCTAAATTATCGCTGGTATCTAGCAGAATGTCCTTGTCTTCCACAGTTTGAAATGCTTCTACGCGGCTAGAAACCTCTTTTCTTAAAGCGCGCTCAGCGGCAGCTTTGAGGCTTTTGTGATCATCACGGGCAGCGCCTTTATCTGGAAAGAATGAGAAGCCTTCAATTTGTCCTAAATATTGGTCTTCTACATAAACACCATTTTCTTGCTCAATACTCACCAGCAAATCGCCTTTCTTTCTCAATTCCCGCATCAACAGGGAAGTACGTCGATCAATAAATCTTTGTGTCAATTTTTCATGCAGCGCATCGGATAATTTATCTTCAATTCCCCGCGTGATATGGGCCCAATGTGAGGCATCTTCCAACCAATCTTGGCGATGCGAAATATAGGTCCAGACCCGCGTTGAAGCAATGCGCGCGGCCAAGGTATCTATGTCCCCATGGCAATTGTCAAGTCGAGAGACCTGTTTTGCCATATATTCATGCGGAATTTTTGCTTTTTTTGATGCCAAAAAGCCATAAAGACGGGTTAGGCGGTCAAAATGGTCGCTTTCTGACAGTTTTCTAAAGTCTGGAATTTGGCAAACATCCCATAATAAACGAATCCGCGCTGGGGTGTTTGCTAGGTCTAGAACCTCGGGCTTTTTAATAAGTTTTTTAAGGGCGATTAGGTCGATGGCTTCAGGGGCGCGCACCAGTCCGTCTTGTTTTGGCTTTTGCTCTAAAGATTTTAACAACAACAGGGGCGAGTTATAATTAAGTGCCGCGTTGCGCCACATAATATGCTTGATGGGGGTGAATGTGTGATTCTCTATTTGATCAACGCTTTGTGAGTCAATTATGTCTTGCTCACCAGCCAATGTGGAAAAGGTGCCATCATTCATATGACGGCCTGCACGGCCTGCAATTTGCGCCATTTCAGCTGCGGTAAGGTCGCGGAATTTAACACCATCAAATTTTCGGGTGTCGGCAAAGGTAACATGGTCAATATCCATGTTAAGGCCCATGCCAATGGCATCGGTGGCAACCAAATAATCAACCTCGCCATCTTGATAAAGCTGTACTTGGGCATTGCGCGTGCGTGGCGACAAGGATCCCATAACAATGGCAGCGCCACCTTTTTGCCGTCGTATTAATTCAGCAATGCCGTAAACTTCTGCAGCGTTAAAGGCAACAATGGCACTACGTCTTGGTAGGCGGGATATCTTCTTAGGTGCCACATAACGCAGTTCAGAAAAACGCGGTCGTCGGATAATTTCAATGCCAGGGATTAGGCGGGTGAGCAATCCGACCATGGTGTCTGATCCCATAAACATGGTTTCATGCATGCCGCGGGCTGATAGCAGACGGTTGGTGAATACATGCCCGCGCTGCCAGTCGGTGGCCATTTGAATTTCATCAATGGCTAAAAATTCCACCGGGCGGGATACAGGCATGGATTCGGTGGTGCAAATAAAATAGCTAGGGTTGGGTGGGATAATTTTTTCTTCACCCGTGATTAACGCCACCCGTGATTGGCCCTTTAACGTCACCACTTTATCATACACTTCACGCGCTAAAAGCCTTAAAGGAAAGCCAATCATGCCAGAAGCATAGGCCAGCATCCGTTCAACCGCATTATGGGTTTTGCCGGTGTTGGTGGGGCCAACAACAGCCAGTAAGCGGCCTTTTTCTTGATAGTGTGACATGGTCTTTAAACAGCTCGGTGATTTATTATTTCTTGAGGGGTAAACCGTGGCCTTATAAATTGCAAGCTTCTAATGGCTGTGTTTCTTGGCATTTATTTGCTTAATGGTCACAATACCCTGATAAGTGCGTCTTTCTTCGGTAAGAAATTTGTTGGTGCCTAGGGTTTAAAACAATCACAAGAAATCGTAAAAAAGCCTATCTGCCCTCTTGACCAACTCTCTAAAAACACGTATATGGCGCCAACTGTTGTGTCCAAGGGTGATTCACTTGGGCAAGGAAAAGAATTTTGGTTACTGTCCTAGGGTGGACGGCGACATTTGAAAAAGAAGGAAAATGCCATGTCACGCGTATGTGAATTAAGCGGTAAAGGCGTTATGACCGGAAACAATGTTTCTCACGCGAAAAACACCACTCGTCGTCGTTTTTTGCCTAACTTGGTAAACACCACTTTGATGAGTGACGCTTTGGGTCGTTCGTTCAAATTCCGTATTGCTGCCAGCACACTTCGTTCTGTTGAGCATAACGGTGGTTTGGATAACTACTTGATGAAAGCTAAAGCTGACGTTTTGAGCAAGGCTGCTCTTCGCGTTAAGCGTGACGTTGAAAAAGCAACGGCTGCTTAATTAGCTTGCTCGATGGTTTTAAAAAGGCGCTACTGGAAAAGTCCAGTGGCGCTTTTTGTGTTTCTGCTAACAGCGCAATTATTCTTGCTTTAAAATTCATCCTTATAGGAATTGTTCGTGACTGATTTAGCCATTTATGTTGATGCTGATGCCTGCCCTGTGAAAGACGAGGTCTTAAGGGTGGCAGATCGTCATGGCTTGCGGGTTTATTTGGTCAGCAATCAATGGCTGCGGCTTGAGGTTGGACCATTGGTGGAAAAGGTGGTTGTTTCAGAGGGCGCTGATGAGGCTGATAATTGGATCGTGGATCAGGTGGCCAGCGGCGACTTGGTTATCACGGCAGATATTCCGTTAGCGAAACGAACGCTGGATAAAAAGGCCATTGCTCTTGGTCCAACGGGACGATTGTTTAACGAGCAAAATATCGGCATGGCGATGGCTATGCGCGAATTGAACCAGCACTTACGAGAAACCGGTGAGAGCAAAGGCTATAACGCCAGCTTTACCAAGCGCGACAGATCAAATTTTTTACAAGAGATTGAACGCTTGATCCAACTTCACAAACGGCGCTAAGTTTTAGAGTTTATTTTCTTCGAAAAGATCAGCCAGTTGATCCATCATGACGCCGCCTAATTCTTCTGCGTCTGATATCGTGACGGCGTGTTGATAATAGCGTGTTACATCGTGACCAATGCCGATAGCGATAAGTTCAACGGGGGAACGACTTTCGATCCAGTCGATGACTTGGCGTAAATGCATTTCAAGATAATTGCCAGGGTTGAGCGCTTGTGTCGAATCGTCAACTGGGGCACCATCAGAAATAACCATCAATATACGGCGGTCTTCGGGGCGGGCTAAGAGGCGTTCATGGGCCCAGATCAGTGCCTCACCATCAATGTTTTCCTTTAAGATGCCTTCTTTTAGCATCAGCCCCATATGGGTTTTACTGCGCCGCCATGGCATGTCGGCGGTTTTATAAATAATATGACGCAGGTCATTACAGCGTCCTGGGTTAAGGGGTTTGTTGTCCTTTAACCATTTGGCCCGTGACATGCCGCCTTTCCATTCGCGGGTTGTGAAGCCCAAGACCTCAACCCCCACACCGCAACGCTCAAGGGTCCGTGATAAGATGTCGGCACATATGGCGGCAATGGAAATGGGCCGCCCGCGCATCGAGCCTGAATTATCAATCAACAGGGTCACAACCGTATCACGGAATTTAATGTCGCTTTCCAGCTTGAAGGACAAAGGATGGGTTGGGTTTGTGACCACGCGGGTTAGTTTGGCGGTATCCAGTAAACCTTCTTCTAAGTCAAAATCCCACGAGCGGTTTTGTTTTGCCATTAGGCGGCGTTGCAAACGATTGGCCAGCTTTGTTATAGCACTTTGAAGATGTGCCATTTGCCGATCAAGCTGGCGGCGCAGGCGGCTTAGTTCATCGCCATCAGCCAATTCGGTGGCTGCAATGATCTGATCAAATTCTTTGGTGAAAGCCTTATACAAACGGTTTGGTATAGCATAGGGATCAGGATCGTTTGGCCGCCATGGTGTTTCATTCTCGGTTGATTCTTCCGCACTTAAACTATCGGCATCATCGGCGTCGTCCATATCAAGAATATCGCCTGTGTCTTCATCGCTTTCATATTCTTGATTGTCATCTTGTGATTCACTGTCACCGTCGGCATCATTGTTGATGTCAGCACCGCTTTCATCATCTGATGGGTCGCTTTCACCGCTTTCGGGGTTTTCTGAAGCTTGATCACTATCCTCATTAACATCATTAGGATCGGTTATCAGATCAAGGTCTTTTAAGATGTCGATCATGGTTTGCGAAAAGGCCCGTTGGTCATCTAGATGATCAACTAATTTATCAAGGTCTTCCCCCGCTTTGCTTTCAATTTTGTCACGCACCAAATCAAGCGCGGTTTGCGCCAAAAGGGGCGGCTTTTGCCCGGTAAGACGCTCGCGGGCCAGCAAGTTGACTACATCGGCCAAGGGCACCATTTCTTCGCTGGTGGCATTATATACCCCCGCATTGCGGCAGCGTTCATCGGTTAAATGGTTGATGTTGGCGGCGACCCCTTCCATTTCCAAGCTGCCGATGGCTTCAACCCGTGTTTGCTCTAACATATCATACAAGGCCTTGGCCGCGGGGTTGGCGGGCGCATTACGTTGGTGGCTTTGTCCATCATGATGGCGTTTTTTTAGGGCTAAACTATCAGCATAGCCACGGGTGCGGGTGACATCGCTTTGATCAACGGCGTGTGTCGGCAATTCAGGCAGGCGCATGTCATCGGCAAAAAGACCAATGGCATCTTTTTGAAAGCTTACTTCCAGCTCGCCATCTTGGGCCATGGCCTTTGCCGTGGCGGTAATGGCGCGATGAAACTGATTGCGATTATTTTGCTGACCGTCAGACATGCTACCGCTTGTTATTAGTTTCTATTAACCACGTTGTTGGCTGCTGATTCAGGTAAATCAACCCCAAAGCAACGCTGATAATATTCTGCCACAATGGGGCGTTCGGCCTCGTCACATTTATTGAGGAAGCTAACCCGAAACGCAAAGTGAATATCTTGGAAAATTTTTGTGTTTTGCGCCCATGTGATAACCGTGCGAGGAGACATAACAGTACTGATTTCGCCAGCGATAAAACCTTCGCGGGTTAGGTCAGCCACACGCACCATGTTGGATACGGTTTCTTTGTCCTCAGGTGATTGATAGTCGGTTTCTTTCGCCAAAACGATAGCAGTTTCCACATCGTGAGGAAGATAATTAAGGGTTTTCACAATATGCCAACGGTCCATCTGGCCTTGGTTAATTTGTTGGGTGCCATGATAAAGACCTGTGGTATCACCCAAGCCAACCGTGTTGGCGGTGGCGAACAAACGAAAGCCATTGTGAGGGCGAATAACGCGGTTTTGGTCAAGCAAGGTCAATTTGCCTTCAACCTCTAAAATGCGCTGAATAACAAACATCACATCAGCGCGGCCAGCGTCATATTCATCAAACACCAAGGCACATGGGTGTTGTAGGGCCCATGGTAAAATACCTTCTTTAAATTCTGTTACTTGCTTGCCATCTTTTAAAACGATGGCGTCTTTACCGATCAAATCAATACGGGAAATGTGACTGTCTAAGTTAATGCGAATGCATGGCCAGTTTAGGCGCGCGGCCACCTGTTCAATGTGGGTTGATTTACCCGTACCATGATAGCCTTGAATCATCACCCGGCGATTATGGGCAAAACCCGCTAAAATGGCCAAGGTGGTGTCTTTATCAAACACATAGGTTGGGTCCAGATCAGGCACATAATCATTGCCTTTAGAATAAGCGGGGACTTCCAAATCACTATCAATGCCGAAGGCTTCACGCGCATTAACCATCAGGTCTGGTTCGTTCATTTCGAAGGGTGTGTTTTCTGGACTGGTAATCATAAAGAATCCTGTTTCATATGACGTGTTTTTCGAAAAGCTTTCGATAGATGTGTATAGGCTTCGATGACGGCTCGCAACTTATTTGATGCATTTTCATCGTCGCCAACCAAATCGGGGTGCAGTTTTTTGACCCACATTTTGTATTGCGCCTTAATACGATTAGGCGTGGTGGGCAGATCAATTTCAAGGATTGCCAGCAATCGTCTATCATCACGGGTAAGAGGGCGATTAAAAAGGTGCGCGTCTTCTGCAAGGTGAATGGGGCGATGCTGGGCGGCGAGGGCATCGCCAAATAGACCGCTGGCGTCTTTAACATTATCCATAGCTTTGGCCCAATCAACCTTGCCAAATTTTGACATGCTGTCAGCGCCTTTGCCCATCGGCCATGTGGGTTTATGCCAAATGTTTTTGCCATTCATAAAGGCCTCAATTTGCTCAGATGTTTGGCCCTTAAAAAAGTCCCATTTTTCGTTATATTCACGTACATGTTCAAGGCAGAACCATAGACAATCGTCGCGCGCCGCACCTTGCTTGGGTGCGCGAAAATCACCGACCTCAGCACAGTGAGGCCAGTGGCAGGTTTCTTTGGCGTCTTGAATGCGCCCATGAAAACGATTTCTCTTGCTCATAAAATTAATATGTTGGATAAGCAGGGCATGTGCAAGGAAAGAGGAGCATTTAATGGGAAAAATTACCGACAGCATTCGCCAAAAATTAACCGATACGTTTTCACCAGAGATGCTTGACATTATCGATGACAGCGAAAAACACCGTGGTCATGGTGGCTACCGCGAGGGCGGCGAAAGCCATTTCACTGTGCGCATTAAGGCTGACCATTTTAATGGATTAAGCCGTGTTGCAAAACAGCGCGCGGTTTATCATGTTCTGGCAGAAGAATTAAAAGAAGATGTCCATGCCTTGGCGCTTGATGTGCAAGGCACTGAATAATTCTTGAGAATAAGACTGTCAGGCCAAAAAATATTTTTTAGACGTTGGTTCTGTGTGAGGTAAAGGAGGCATTGGCTTGTGTCCGCTCAATCACGACAAAAATGTTTATCTAAGCAGTTAATCAGCGTCTAAGGGTTTAAAAACCAGTGGTAAGCTGCAAAAATTGTTGTACCAGAATTAACCATCATCGCTATCAGATGCGTCATCATCTTGATTAGGGCGAATGCAAATACGGGTTAATTGATTGCGGCGGCGGCCAACAATTTCAAAATCCATTTCATAGTCATTGAAACGTTCTCCAATGTTGGGGATGCTTTCGGCCAAATCAATCACAAGACCCGCAATGGTTACTGCCTCGTCATCGGGTAGGTTCCAGTCAAAATGACGGTTTAAGTCACGAATGGTAACACTGCCATCGACTAAAATTGAGCCATCTTTATTAAGGCTGATGCCTTCGTCAGGTTGGTCGTGCTCGTCACTAATTTCACCAACAATTTCTTCTAAAATATCTTCAAGGGTAATAAGGCCCATTAAGGACCCATATTCATCCACCACCATGGCAAAGTGGGCCTGGCGTTCACGAAAAGCGTTCAGCTGTGCTTTAAGCGATGTGGTTTCAGGCACAAACCATGGTTCACGCACAATGTTGCGCACATTAATGCGGGTCATATTCATGTTGCAGCGTTTTAAGGCTGCTAACAGGTCTTTTGCATGCAAAACGCCTACAATTTCATCGGTGGTGCCTTTATAAACAGGAATACGGCTGTGGCCTGATTGAATTACCTTAGAGACAATGTCGGTGGGGTAATCATTGACATCAATCATCACCATAGACTTGCGGTGCACCATCACATCTTCCACAATCACCCCATCCAGATCAAGAATGCCGCCCAGCATGTCTTTGTGGGATTTGCGTATGCCGCCTTCTTCGGCAACCAAATCAATGGTACCTCTAATTTCTTCATGGGCGGTGGATAGGGCGTTTTCAATGTTGGTTTTAACACCAACTAAACGCAGAGTGGTTTGGACAATTTTTTGAACAACAATCACAATGGGGGACAATATTTTAACCACAACACGAATAATCGGCCCCACAGTAAGGGCCATATTATCGGTATGTGAAATGGCATAGGTTTTAGGTAAAACCTCTGCAAAAATAAGGACCATGGCGGTCATCAATAGGGTGGCATAGGCGACCCCCTCGTTACCAAACAGTGAAATTAATACGCTAGTGGCCATGGCAGAGGCCAAGATGTTGACCAAATTATTGCCCAGTAAAATACCGCCAATGAGGCGTTCACGATCGGTGAGCAATTGCTCAACAATTTGCGCGCGGAGGTTTCCTTCTTTGGCTAATTGGCGAAGGCGCGCCCGGCTAGTTGCTGTAAGGGCGGTTTCTGATCCTGAAAAAAACGCTGACAAACAAAGCAATAGAAAAATGGTGGCAATTGATATGAGAAGGTCGCTGTCCATGCTGTTTGGTGACAATCCTAATGCAAAAAGATAAATTCGCGCTTAAATTACTCGTACTTAGCGCATGATACAAGCATGAAATAGCGCTGGTTGGTGGCGCGCTGGCGATTATTTATGAATGTTGGGCTTAGTGATGCTCTTTTAAAACACCTACATGGCGGGCTATGGCCCGTAAGGTACGTCGTACAATGTTCGAGCAAGGGCCTTTATAAGACAAAATATGCAGATTTGCGCCACCAAAGACATCATCGGCTGGCACCAATAATTGGGGGTGAACGTCTGGGCTATCTGTTTGCTGTTTGGGGGCATCATCATGATAGGCGTTGTGGCCTGTACGGGATGTGTTGGCGCGTTCTGGGTCATTATTGATCCAAACGGTCACCCCTTGCTTGGTCAACAGGTCTTTGACGGCTGGATTGTTATAAATGGATTGATCAATCACAAACACACTGGTTTTGGCTTGTAATAAGCGCTCAATCACCTTGAAAGCGCCTTGGTGATAAGCTTCGATGCCAAAGTCATCGATAATATCTTTAATACTGCGATCGGCGGCTTTTTCAATTTCATGTTCAACATTGATGTAAGGCAAGGCCATTCTTTTGGCGATGCGGTTGGCAATATTCTTTTTGCCACAGCCGTCATAACCGACCAAAATGATATGGTCGTGATGGTTTTGCAGTTGTTCTTTCAGGTCATCAATTATTTTTTGCATCATAGTTATAGAAATATGGCGTAATCGTTTGTCGTCAATGGTGTCGTGAAAATATTTTTTCGGATTTTTCACAATATACAGATCTAAAATGATTACGTAGTTGCCCTATTTTGGTCATGAAAATTAGCCATATCAATAGGATAATATGTCTTGTTTCTTAAAGCAGAAAAGCCTAATGTTGGGCTAAATAAGGCTTCTTTATGGGAGAAGCTATTAAAAATGAATGAAAAATTTTAAGGGATTTCTTATGGATAAAAAAGTTGGTTTTATTGCCGGTGCTGTTGCCATTGTTGTTATCGTTGGCGCCGTGTTTCTATACACCGTTGATATTCCGGCCCCATCCGAGCCTGTAGAAAAAACTTTGTCTGACGATCGTTTTCCTCGTTAGGAGGTATGACTGATGGGGGGGCGTCGCCATATCCAGCATAATAGGTTCAATGCCAAATTAGGTGGCATGACCAAATTAGGCTGTATGGTTAGCGGATTGCTGACGCTTTCTGTGTTTTTAATGCCAGTTGTTAGTCACGCCCAAGATGGTGAGCCGCCATCTCCGGTTTTCCCTCAAACAACAAGTGCACAGTCCGTCGATCAACAAGCTGATGATAAACCAAAGCCCCTGCGTGCGGGGCCCTGGATACCACCAGAAATGCTTGAAGCGTTTGAAAAAGAAATGCGGGCACAGCGTCTTAGACAGCAACAACAGGGCGCGGATAATTCAGCGGTTCAAATTGACCGTCTTGATGATTTAACGGATATGACCAGCATGGCAACCGTGCCAGTTGGTCTTTATCCATCCAGCAGTGTTGGTTTGGGGCAAGATATATGGATCAATACCGATCCGGTTATTATCTCAACGATCTTTTCAAAAATTCCACAATCCTCCACATCGGTGGCACTTAATAGATGGCTTGAGCATTTGCGATTGGCTGAATTTAATTTGCCTGATGATGTTTCGCGTCGAGCTTATTTCTTTGAGCGCATGGCGCAATTGCGTGCGGTTGGTGATGTGGAAAATATGAGCCAATTTTTGTCGGGGGCACAAGCCATTCCAGCACTGGCGGATGACCCGCGGTTGCTTTGGTGGCAAATGGAAATTGACCTGTATCATAATGATGTGCCAGCAGCCTGTGACAAGGTTGTGACCTATCAAAATGGGTTGGGATTTGCTTCACCAGATAAACAGTGGCTGCCGGTTTTGGCACTTTGTGCGGCGGTGCAGGCTAATCGTTTAACCGCAGAAGAATTTAGCAATAGATTATTGGAAACTGATGCTAGCTCAAATCAACAACCAGAACAACAAGTGGCAAAGCAAGCTTTTGTGTCGTTGGTGATGGAATTATTAAGCCGAGCTGAGGGTGCTGCCCCAAATCAAGAGAGAATGCCGCTTGATGGGATTAATGCTGACCCTGTTAGTTATAGCATTTTACGTCTTTTGTCGGAGCCGATTGCGCCAACATTTGTTGTTAAGGCCGACTTGCTGACCAAGCGGATGTTGCTGCGCTCGTCGATGCTGGCAGATAATGACCGATTGAGTTTAGCCCATAATTTATTTACCCAAGGGGTCATTTCCACTACCATGATGCAGGACTTTTATCAGGTTTTTGGCGAACTTGCCCTGCGTGATGGCTATGATGGTTTAAACCAACCACCTGATTTTATGGCGGGTGATCATTGGACCTATACCCCGCTTTATTATCGCCTAACCCGTCCCAATGATGAAGCCTTGCCTGAGCGCATGGCGTTGATGAATAAAGTGTGGGATCATCGTGATGGTGGGGCACATTCTTTAATGCCCATAACAGCGTTTGCTGACTATGTGCGACAAATGCCTTTATCCCGTGATCACATTAAGGCGGTTCGCTCTTATGTGCGGGTTGCTCTATTGGTGGGGGATGATGATTTAGCCCGCAATTGGTACCTTTTAGCCAATCAATTGGCGCAGATGGGTAATGGCGATGCTGTTAATGCGGTGGTTGATTTGTGGCCCTTAATGCTGGCCAGTGGCGCCCAAGAAGGGGCTTTGTTTGCGGATCATATTTTAAATATGTGGCAGCGCTCTTTGGATAATGACCCCAACAAAATCAAGAAAATAAGCGGCCTTTATGCGATGTTAGAGGCGTTAGGCTATCCGATGGCTGAAACCCGTTGGTTGGATATTCTTGATGTGGATGTGTCGGTTCAGGGGCGCACGCCTTCTATCGGTTTGTGGCGACGTTTGATGTTGGCATCGGCGGGTGGTCGCCAAGGTGAGGTGTTGTCTATTGCACTGGCAGCGATGAATGAAGCAGGGCCTGAGGGAATGGATGCTTCGGCCATGTCTGCCATTGTACATGGCTTGAAAAATGTCGGTTTGGAAAATGTCGCTAGGCAATTTGCCTATGAATATTTGCTGACCTTGGGCTTATAGACAATAAGCCTGAAAGCGTTTGAGGTGTTGAATGCGCCAATCATTATTAATCGAGCAATTTCTTGAAGCCATGGCAGTTGAACGCGGTGCGGCCAACAATACCTTATTGGCTTATGAACGTGATTTACGTTTAATCGCTGAAAAAATGACGGTGCCCTTTGAAGAAATGAGCACCCAGGATATTCGTGATTTTTTGAAAAAGCTGCATGCCTCAGGGGTGAGTGAAGCGACCCAAGCGCGCCGTTTGTCGGTAATTCGTCAATTGTGCAAATTTATGGTGACCGAGGGCATTATTGATGAAAACCCTGCCGCTCACATTGCTAGCCCCAAAAAGATTGAAAGCCTGCCAAAGATATTGTCCGAGAAAGAGGTTGATACCTTAATCAGTCATGTAAGGCAGATATGTGAAGGTGAGGCACCATCGCATAAAGACCTTAGATTGTTGGCGGTGATTGAGCTTTTATATGCCTCGGGTCTTCGGATTAGTGAATTGTTGCGCTTACCGAAAACGGCTTTAGCAGGAGACCGCCGGATGATTATTGTGAAGGGTAAAGGCGGAAAAGATCGCTTGGTTCCCCTAAGCCATCCTGCGATTGAGGCCTGCCATGCTTTTTTATCGGCACAAAAACAACAAGCGCCGAAAGATTATGCCAGCACCTATCTTTTTCCATCGCGCGGTAAAGAAGGCCATCTTAGCCGGGTTCGGGTGTTTCAATTATTAAGGGGCGTAGCCGATAAAGTGGGTATTCTTCCCAGCAAGTTATCGCCACATGTTTTACGCCATGCCTTTGCCACACACCTTTTAAGTCATGGTGCAGACCTTAGATCAGTACAGAAACTGTTGGGGCATAGTGATATTTCGACGACCCAAATTTATACTCATGTGTTGGACGAGCGCATGAAAAAGCTGGTTCAGGAAAAGCACCCTCTTGGCAAATGCGATTAAAGGGTGTATCTAGGAAGAAGATTTCAGGTGGCCTAAATGGTCTAACCCTTTAGTGAATATGCTAGAATAATAAGGTGATTAAAGCATCATGCATACATTTTTGGACTTTGAAAAACCGATTGCAGAACTAGAAGGTAAAATTCGCGACTTGCGTACCTTTGTTGGCGGTGATGACAGTGTCAATATCCATGAAGAAGTTGGTCGCCTTGAAGGCAAATTAGATAAAATGCTGCGTGACACTTACGGTAGCTTGTCACCGTGGCAAAAAACTCAAGTGGCGCGTCACCCTGAACGTCCGCATATGAAAGATTATATCGCCAGCTTAATTACAGATTTTACGCCCTTAGCAGGGGATCGTAATTTTGGTGATGATCATGCCATCGTCGGTGGCATGGGTCGCTTTATGGGCCAACCAGTTTTGGTCATGGGCCATGAAAAAGGCAGTGATACCAACAGCCGTATCAAACATAATTTTGGCATGGCGCGCCCTGAGGGGTATCGTAAAGCCATCCGTTTGATGGAATTGGCTGACCGCTTCCATCTTCCTGTTATTACATTGGTTGACACACCTGGTGCCTACCCCGGTGTTGGTGCCGAGGAGCGTGGCCAGTCAGAAGCTATTGCTCGCTCGACTGAAGCTTGCTTGAACCTTAGAAGCCCCATGGTCAGTGTGATTGTGGGCGAGGGTGGCTCTGGTGGTGCGGTGGCATTGGCCAGTGGAAACAAGGTTTTGATGTTTGAGCACGCGGTTTATTCTGTGATCTCGCCTGAGGGCTGTGCCTCGATTTTATGGCGTACCGCTGAAAAAGCTCAAGATGCAGCAACCGCGTTGAAAATCACCGCGCAGGATTTGATCAAGATGAATGTTATTGATGAGATTATTCCTGAGCCAGTGGGTGGTATGCACCGTGACCCTGAGCAGGGTATTGAAGCATTGAAGCATGCCTTGTCACGATCTCTTTCTGAAATGGCGGCGATTGAACCAGAAAAATTAAAGCAATTGCGTCGTGAAAAATTCTTAAATATTGGTCGTAAAGGATTGATGTAAGTCGGGTGAAAATTTTCTCAAAAAAATATTTGACTGATGTAATTTGATCAAAACCGTGCATGCAACCATGCGCGGTTTTTTTTGTCATAACGGATGAATCATTGAGAAACAAGACCTTTCAAATTCACAGTGATCAATTGAGTAGTTTATTTCGATGCTGAGTGATTCATTTTTCTCGTAATAAGTGTGTCAAAAAATCGAATGAATCGCATACCAAGTGTCCATATATTGTGGACAAATTTTTTTTTGAAACACAAGATATAGTGTATCGTTATAGTGTAACAGGCGTGAAAAAGGCAGACTTCTGCCCTTTTATCCAGTTTGGTGAAAGAAAGTTATCCACAATTTTGTCCACAACATCTTGCGTTATGAAAAAAGTTGAACACTTTATCTTGACCTTACCCCCTAAAAATAGGCATACTGTTTTTCGCGTCGTTTGGTGGAACTTTCCGCTAAATGGATTTGCTAAGAAAAAACAACAAGTTGTGTCTTAAAATAGGGCTGAACGCATAAAACGGGTCATTTTCCGGGGCGATCAAAGTAAAGACAAAACAAATAAAGGCTGCAACCTCGCGGGGAGGTGAAAGCATCATACTTTCGAGCGAATCCTACCAAACATGGTTTTAGCGCCTTGTATTATATAGCGCCATGCCATGAAGGAAAAAAGAGTCTGTCAAGCCGCACGCAAATGACATTTAGGGTAATTGGTAGAGCAGAGTAGCACAGAGCAATTTTTTGGATGGAATATAGAGGGGATCTATGGTGTTTGAGGTAACTCAGTTTGAAGGCGCTGCAGCGGTAAAAATTGACCGTAGTCGCGACGCATTATTAACCGAATTTGGTAAAGCAACTTTAACCGATCGCTATTTGATGCCGGGTGAAAGTTATCAAGACCTGTTTGCTCGTGTGGCAAGCTATTATGGTGATGATGATGGTCATGCACAGCGTTTGTATGATTACATCTCAAATTTATGGTTTATGCCTGCAACACCTATTTTATCTAATGGTGGTACCAAGCGTGGTTTGCCAATCTCTTGTTTCTTAAACGAAGCTGACGATAGCCTTAATTCTATCGTTGGTCTTTGGACAGAGAATGTATGGTTGGCGTCTAAAGGTGGCGGCATTGGCAGCTACTGGGGTAACCTACGTTCTATTGGTGAAAAAGTTGGCGGCAACGGTAAAACATCAGGCATTATTCCCTTCGTGCGCGTGATGGACAGTTTGACCCTAGCAATTTCTCAAGGTTCTTTGCGTCGTGGTTCTGCGGCGATTTACCTACCAATCAGCCATCCTGAAATTGAAGAGTTTATCGAATTGCGTCGCCCAACAGGTGGTGACCCTAATCGTAAGACACCTAACTTGCACCATGGCGTTCTTATTTCTGACGGCTTTATGCGTGCGGTTGAAAAAGATGAAGAGTGGGCGCTAACCAGCCCGAAGGATGGCAGCGTTATTCGCACCATTAATGCCCGTTCGCTATGGATCCGTATCCTAACAGCGCGCGTTGAAATGGGTGAGCCATACATCATTTATTCTGACACAGTAAACAATCAGATGCCTGAGCATCATAAGCTTGCTGGTTTGCAGGTTAAAACCTCTAACCTGTGTAGTGAGATTACCTTGCCAACAGGTATTGATCATTTGGGCAACCAACGTACGGCTGTTTGCTGCTTGTCATCATTGAATATTGAGCATTATCACAAATGGAAAGAAGACGAGCAGTTTATTCCTGACGTGATGCGCTTCTTGGATAATGTGTTGCAAGACTTTATTGATCGTGCCCCTGATGAAATGGCTAAAGCGCGCTATTCAGCCATGCGTGAGCGCTCTGTTGGTTTGGGTGTTATGGGTTTCCACTCGTTCTTGCAAGCCAACAGCATCCCGTTTGAGGGTGTGATGGCGAAGGTTTGGAACAAGCAAATTTTCTCGCACATTGCAGCAGAAGCCGACCGTGCCTCAGTTGAATTGGCGAAAGAGCGTGGCGCTTGTCCTGATGCGGCTGATTACGGCATTATGGAGCGTTTCTCTAACAAATCTGCAATTGCTCCTACGGCCTCTATCTCAATCATTTGTGGTGGTGCAAGCCCTGGCATTGAACCAATTGCCGGTAACTCTTTCAACCACAAAACCCTGTCTGGTTCGTTTAATGTGCGTAACATTAACCTAGAGAAATTGTTGGAAGAAAAAGGCCAGAACACCGAAGAAGTATGGTCTTCAATCACCGTTAACGAGGGTTCTGTTCAGCATTTAGATTTCTTGTCAGAGCATGAGAAGATGGTCTTCAAAACAGCATTTGAGCTTGATCAAGCTTGGGTTGTTGAGTTGGCTGCTGATCGTGCTGAACATGTTTCTCAAGCTCAGTCTGTGAACATCTTCATTCCAGCTGACATTGATAAGAAACGTCTGCATCAGCTTCACTTTGATGCATGGAAAAAAGGCTTAAAAAGCTTGTACTACTGCCGTTCGAAATCAATCCAACGTGCTGAGGTTGTGGCCCATGCCATTAACGGTGCCGAGGTTGAAGTTATGGACGAGCATGATGCTAACAACAGCCGTTATGATAATCCGATCCCAACGCCAGAGAATATTGATATCCCGGCATTGGCTGCGATGTCTAAAGGCAAAGCCGAAGAACCAAAATATGAAGAATGCCTAGCCTGCCAATAAGGTTGGTTAGGGTCTCCTGAGGCAAAGCCCTGAACAAGGGCTTTGACGGGGACGTTTGACACTTTTGACTAAAAATAATGGGGAAGACACATGTCTTTATTAGAAGAACAGGTTGTATATAAGCCGTTTCGTTATCCTTGGGCTTATGAAGCGTGGTTAACGCAGCAACGTATTCACTGGCTACCGGAAGAGGTGCCATTGGCCGATGACGTGAAAGATTGGCGCAATAAATTAACCAAGCCAGAACGTAATTTGTTGACGCAGATTTTCCGTTTCTTCACCCAGTCTGACATTGAAGTAAACAACTGCTATATGAAGCATTATTCGCAAATCTTCAAACCCACAGAAGTGCAAATGATGCTGGCTGCTTTTTCAAACATTGAAACAGTTCATATTTCAGCTTATTCGCACCTGTTGGATACCATTGGTATGCCTGAAACCGAATATTCAGCTTTCCTTCGTTATAAAGAAATGAAGGATAAGTATGACTATATGCAGCAGTTTAATGTTGATAGCCCGCGTGATGTGGCTTTGACCTTGGCTGTATTTGGTGCGTTTACTGAGGGCTTACAATTGTTTGCCTCCTTTGCGATGCTATTGAACTTCCCGCGCTTCAATAAAATGAAGGGCATGGGGCAGGTTGTGTCATGGTCGGTTCGTGATGAATCGCTGCATTGTGACAGCATCATTAAACTGTTCCGCACCTTTGTTTCTGAAAACCCAAGCATTTGGACCAAAGAGTTCCAACGCGATTTATATAAAGCGTGTGAAACCATTGTTGAGCATGAAGACAGCTTTATTGATCTGTCGTTTGAACTTGGCCCAATCGAAGGCTTGGAGCCGCAAGAGATTAAAGATTACATTCGCTATATCGCCAACCGTCGTTTGGCGCAATTGGGTCTTCAACCGATTTATAATATCGAGAAAAACCCATTGGGCTGGATGGACAATATGTTGAACGGTGTTGAACATGCTAACTTCTTTGAAAGCCGTGCCACTGAATATTCTAAAGCGGCGACCAAAGGGACATGGGAAGAAGCCTTCGATTAGGATTTTTCCATAAGAAATACGCGCATAAAACCGTGGCTGACAGGGGCTAAAGTCAGTCTGGTTTCATGGGGGAGAGGAAAGAGGGTCAGTTGGCCCTCTTTTTCTTTTGGGGCTTGGGTTAAGATTTTAATAACGAAAAATTAACGTTTGTCATAAAACTGTATAGTCTGTGTGGCAAAAGGCACGTAATGAGCAAGAATCACTCGCTTTTGTGGTTGTTTGTGCTTCACATAAATTGTGATATAGTAAATGATAGCAAGAATTTAACTAGAAATGGTCTATGGTTAGCGCGCAAATAAGATATAACCCTTTGACATTACAGCGTCAGTCATCTTTGGCTGTGTTTATGCTTGCCTTTGCCTTGTTGTTGGCAGGGATGGCTGCGCCTGTTTTAAAGGCGGAAACGCTGGCTGTACAAGACCGTCAATTACCCGGTGAACGGGCCGTGCAAATGGGCACCCGTTGGACAGTGATACCATCTTTAAAACTGGATGCTGCCACGCTTATTGGGCCCTTGTCTGGCGAGGCTTTTTATACAAACCATTATGAGCGCGAGCTTAATTTCTTCACCCCTAAAATGACGCCAGAGGTGCGCATTGCTATTCGTGAAATTATGGATACACGCCGCAAGATGGGCGGAAGCCCTGCGCCCGCATGGGTGGCGAATATTATTTCTGCTTGGCCGGGTGAGGACTTAACCTCTTTCCGCATGGCTGTGGCAGACCCCATGGGGTTAGAAGAGCGCCTTAAAGCCACCGACTTTTATTCGAACCGCACGTGGCAAGCGTGGATGTCACTACGCCCGCAATTACGTACTTATTTAAATTGGCTCGACATGATTGGTTATGAGAAATATTGGACCGATTGGATTGAGCCAGTTGTCACCAGCAAGTCAAAAGACGCGCAAAAATATTTAGCGCCCTTTGACGTGGTGACCGAAGTGCAAAAGGTTTTAGGGCGCCCTTTGTCAGGTAATGAACTGACGGTTTATGTGCTTTATTTCAATCGCCCACAAGGCATTCGCATGACGGGTACCCGCTATATCACCAATGTGCGTTGGTCGCTGGCCACAACTGCCCGCATTGCAGGGCATGAATTGTTGCACCCGCCCTATCCGGGGCCTAAGGGGCATGAATTGTCTGCCTTATTTGGGATTTTGAAATCTGACCCCTATCTTATGGCTTTGTTGCGTAACCGTAATCCGGTTGAAGGATATAATAATTTCAACAGTTTTGTTGGTGAAAACATCGTGCAGGCGCTTGATCAAGTGGTGTCTGAACGCCTTGGCATTGCCGAAGACCCGGTTGAGCGGTGGAGCCGCCATGTACAAGGCACCCAACAGGTTTTGGCAACCACACTCTATAGCTTGATGATCCAACAAGGTTTTATGTCGGGCCGTGAAACGGCGCATGAATTTTTCACCCGCATCTTAACCGATGGCAGCTTAAAACCAGGAGATATTGCTGTACAGCATGCCTGGTTTCTGTCGGGAAATGTCCGCCCAGAACCGCTGCAAGCCAATACAGTTAACGAAAACTAACCCTGAAAAATAAAGGGATTTAGCCATAATGCTATAGGTTTATTGCTTTTTAATTTAAAGCCATAAGGCATAATAGTTAATTGTCATCCTCATATGCACTAAGATCACAGCGATCATATCTGTCGGCAAAAAAAGCAATACCATTCCTTATGATATCTTTGGTTACATGGCCTTCTGTTCGTCGTGCCATATAAAACATTCCTTTATAGTTTGGCTTTGTAAAAGTTAGATCTAAAGACCGGATTTCATACCCCCCATCGATATTTTTCTTAAAAGAAAAACACATATATTTGTCTTGATAACCATCTATAACAGTATGTGTTTCAATACTGGGCAGCGCTTCAGGAATATGATTTTTTTAAATTCGGCATCAACACTGTCAGTAGATAACCATTTCTTAAGGCCATGGACGACAGAAATAAAAGTAGGCCCTGTAAATATAAGTGGGTGAATGACTCTCACCCAATGCATGTTTTCTTGACAAGGCCCAGCGCCATTTCGGCATGGGTATATCTCTGTGTTTTTTGTGTTACTCTCCCGTCTGAAATGTGGAGTATAATTTCAAATCTAAATCTCCGACATGTTTCCTCTGCTGGTTCTGCCTCAGCTCCTGTAAGCCCAATATAAATAGGATTATAGCCGAGGGTGGTATAGTTAATGTATTAGGTATCTGATGATGCAAAATATTTCACCCTATCCCCATGAAACTGATAGCCTTCCGCCAAGGTTAGAGAAAAATGCTCCATGTTGAGTTTTTAATCGTTGAAGGGTCTCTCTTTTCAACATTCTCCAGTGCCTCATAAGGATAGGCATAATAGGCTTTATCACGATCATACTCTAATATTAAATGCAACATTTCGTGTAGGGTTGTTTTAGAAATTTCTTCTATTTGTAGCTGATTTATAACTCTGTCTAGCCATAGTAAATTATACCAAATCTTTCCATAATCCGCCCGTGCTTTGACTGTAATTTTGTCAGGGATTTCTCTAAGCTTATCAAGAGACTTAATTTTATTATCTACAGCATATCTCGCAAGTGTTGAGAACATTGAACGTTGTACAGCAGAGGTGTGATATTGATCTATTTTAATTAAGTTTCTCTGCACAGTGCGATAGAACATACCTTCATCGGTCATGAAAAACGTTCGAAACTTTCTTTTAGCAGTGTCTTCACCCTGTTCGAACGCCTTGATCGCAGCTTTTAATTTTGGTTTATAACGATTAATAGCAACCTCAATGAATTGAAAATGTCTTTCTTCCAAGTCCACTGCGCCAACTGTTGAGAAATCATTTTGCGTGTTTTCAACAATTGTCATGCTAATGGCGGCGTGATTGTCTACTCGGTTGCAAGCCTCCCGTAAGGTATCTATCTCCTTTTTGGCGTTTGTGGCATTACAGGTCGTTGCCACATTTTCTGCTGCTGCGATGACTTGTT